>CAJXCW010000405.1 GCA_913051705.1 uncultured bacterium | reverse complement strand
TTGCCTTCTTTGGGATAATACGACATCGCCATGACGTCGTTCCGTCCCGATTTAACACCCATCGCATCCCAGATAAACTTCCGTGAACTGGCAAAGGCGAAGTCTCGTACATTATCCCCACGAAAAACCCAGGTCTTCTTATCAGTCGCTTTGGTTTTTTCTTTCTCTATCGCTTCTTCTTCCGTCACGATCAGGACGGGTTCAGAAGCTGTACGTGACCGGGCGAAACGTGCTTGTTGTTCAGCAGTCAGGGTGGTTTTAGGATTCTGCAGGACCCCTGTAGCGCCAACAATATGATCTGACGGCACGGTGATGCTGACTTTGTAATCGCCGAACGGCAGGGTAAATTCACCACGACCGAGAAACTGTTTATGCTGCCATCCTTCTACCTCATTGTATACCGCCATGCGCGGAAAAAACTGGGCAATGGTATACAGATAATTATCGTCTTCCTTGAAATATTCATAACCCGATCGTCCACCGATTTTCATGCGGTCGTTAATGTTATACCACCATTTGACCTTAAACGTATAAGAGCTCTTTGACTTCAAGGGGGTGGGCATATCTACACGCATCATGGTCTTATTGATGGTATAGGGCAGGTCGTTATCACGGCGGTCTTTAACCCACTCGATTTTAAAGCCTCCGTCGAAATCATTGTGCAGGCGTCTCAATCCAGCAAAACTCATCCGACCGGAAATTCGGTTGGATGCGATCTTTTTTGTATCGGACTCTTTTGCCCGCATATTTTGATCAAGCTGTACCCACAGGTACGTCAACACATCCGGTGAATTATTGTTGTAGGTGATGGTTTCCGTACCCATAATACGTTGTTTTTCATCATCCAGCTCGATCTGCATCTCATAATTCGCTTCATTCTGCCAGTATAAATGACCGGGGGCGCCGGAAGCCGTACGGTATACGTTAGGCGACTGCGACTCCTGCTTGAGCTGACGGAACTTACTCCGGTTGGTACTCTCCGGACCATTCTGGGCGTAGGCGGGGTCTACGCTCCATATTAAACTCACGGTAACAAGGCAAAGTAAAAGGCGTTTTGCCATCGATATTCCTCCTTATCAATTATTTTGAGTGTAACGATTTCTCTTTTATTAATAGTTTATATTAAGTAAGGCAAGAAATTATTTGTACCTGAATAAAAGTATTATACATTGCGAAGAGGCAAACTTGTTATTAAATTCCCGAATTTTAGGCTGGTTACATCAACCAGTAAATATGGAACACATTCTATGCGCCGCACCGGCTATCTTTCACTTACAGGCATTGCTCTGATCTGTATCGGTATTTTTGCTGTCGCCCAGAAAGGGATGACGCACCCCTTTTACATCAGTGTATGCCAAGTGGATCATGATCCTGATACCCGCACGTTGGAGATTACCTTCAAAATATTTATAGATGATCTCGAGCAGACGCTGGAGGCTCAGGGGACGGGGAAATTACATCTTGGCACCGACCGTGAATCGGACGCCGCAGACCGATACATCGCCAGATACCTGGAACAACATGTGTTGATCGAAATAGATGGTCGGACTTTAACGGGAAACTATCTGGGCAAAGAAACAGAATCGGATGTTATCTGGTGCTATGTTGAAATGGAAGATGTGCCCTCTATACATACCATAACGGTAACCAATACCCTGTTGATAGATATGTTTGAAGACCAGACCAATATGGTCCATATCAAGGCCAATGGTCAGAAAAAAAGTATGCTCCTTACGCGGGTTCTGGATAGGGATACGGTGGAGTTTTAATGTTTTAATGTAACCGCAATGAATATATCTTGCTATCACCTGAAACAAACACCTCTTCGAAATACATATCGTCCTGTAATGACCGCCTGATTTCTATAAAGCGACCACTTGACCCAATCTATTCATCATGTGTTGATTCTCTGATATGGGTCATCCACTGTATTTTATGCCACATTAAAAAGGCTATATTTTCAATTCCAACGGAAATCGGTCCTAATTTAGTCATGCCGAT
>CAJXCW010000404.1 GCA_913051705.1 uncultured bacterium | reverse complement strand
CTAGGAATTGTTTCTCACTGAAATCCAGCACAAGGTCGAGAGCGTTGTCCGGAATCGAATTACGCGAGATCTCTGATGTGCATCCATGTCAATGATTTGGAATACGTGGGAACATATACGGGAACCTGGAAAAATGGCAACCTCAATCGTTTCTTATATTTATACTATTAAGACCTTTTTCTCTATTATAAAATTCAACATTTACAACGTCTTCAATCTTAAATCTATATAATAAATCACGAATATTAAATTTTTCATCAGACCATGAAACATTTGCTTCACCGTATTCATTCGATTACAGATCAGTTTCAAACCGATGGGGTCGTGCTGGATATCAGCGGATGGCTGCCGAAAGATCCACGGCATGACCTCTTTAATGGATTATCTCAGCTGATCCGGAACCTACAACAGCGTTATGAGGACTATCTGATTTTCGGTGAGAACGGATCCGATTTGCACTGGTCGATGATTCCGTTTTATCATCATGGCGCCCACCTGAAGGCGGACCATCCGTTTTTTACTTATTGTAGAACGGCTTACCATCTCTGGCAGGGCGCCCCGGGACGCGGGTCTACAGGGGTATTCGAAGGGGGTTTGAATCCCTACCAGGCGTTGAAGGTCGATAATCCGGCTATTCCAACATTAGCCATCGTACAGGACACGCTTTCTTCCCATGCTGATGAAATGGAAAAAGTCATTGACATGTCGATGAAATGGGGGGATAGATGGTTATCATAATCATGTCATAATAGAATGTCACTGAACGAAGCAAAATAGGATAGTTCGGCAAGGAGACCACATCGATGCAATCGTATCTTGATGCCTGTCGCGTACCCGTAACGCCCATAGGCCGGAAAGAGGTGCCCCGGCTCATTATGGGGATTCATCCCTATGACGGATGTTCCTATAGGGATAAGAAGCGGGATGATGACAATTATCATATATTTAACCGGGTGGATAAGGTTTCCCAAGTCATAAGGTGTGCGGTAGAGGAAGGGGGCATAACCGCGGTTCAGGTAGATCATATGAATGCCGAGTTGGATCGGTTGCACTTGCAGGCGATATGGGAAGCTGAAAGGCAAACCAATACCCAAATCGGCATGGTGGCGTATATTTTAATCCCCGTGGTGCTGGACGGAGATATGGTCGCTTATTCGCCCAAAGCACACGCCACCTTTTATGCTGAAAACGAAAAGATCGCCGGCGATGCGTTTCGAAAGCACATCGCTGAAGATGATATTATAAGGTATGTACTGGGCGGCTCGTTTGACGGGCTGATCACCCCGGAGTCAGTTTCCCCATATACCCGAGAGGAATCTGCCCGATTTGAAATAGATTACGGTATTCTAGAACGTCACCTCGGCTTCTTTGAAGGGTGTGATATCATGGTCGCCGACCCTGGAGCGGAAATCGATCTGCTCGCTATGACCGGTCGATTCGATCTGATCCGTGCGTATCTGAAATTTCTCCACGATAGATTTGACACCGTGATTACGAGCGTGCACCATGCGGGAATTACGATTCCTCTATTGGAGGAAGAGAATATTCCGGTAGACGGATATCTTACCACCGTGAATCGACCAGGCACATTTATGTTCCCCACCAGGGATATGGTCATTGATGTCATCCGGAATGTTAATAAACCGGTGATAGCCATTAAGCCGATGGCCGGCGGTAGATACCTTGGACAGAAGGCTTTTGAATATGTCTTTAACGAAGTGGGAGTGCAGGCATCCATGTTCGGGATGGGAACTCTTGAGCAGGTCAGGGAAACCACGATAGCCGCACGTCAGGTGTTAGGTGTTGCGTAGATTGACATGTCGTTTGATCAAGACATTATGAAAACAACTTCACAAAATATGCCCGAGGGCCTGATGTTCGTAGGCAGCGGGTTTGAAGACCTCGAAGCCGTGACAGAGAGCGAGAATCGTCGTCTGATCCATACTGCCCATGCCTCTATTTATCATTGGCTGATAGCCGGTACAGCGGTCCATGAGCAAAGAGGAGAATGGTTGATTCCTCATGTTTACTCCGCATTGGTATTGGGTGAACCGGCCTTACGTCATGGATGGTATTGCGAGAATCTGACGGACGAGCATTCCGACACTATGGAGGATTTCGACTGCGCCTATGCTTGTGAGGGGCTTGCCAGAGCCTCCGCGGTCTTGGGTGAAACGAAGGTGGCAAAACAACATAAAGCAGAGGCGCGTAAACTGGGGGATTTAATCCGGGACAGCGAGAGCCGAAAGATATTCGATGGGGGTTTTTATGGAGGAGATTGGCATGGCGTACCTTAATAGCTAGCGCAGCATGTACGATTGGGTGATGCCTGATTGAAAATATGGACAGCTGGTATG
>CAJXCW010000403.1 GCA_913051705.1 uncultured bacterium | reverse complement strand
TATTATCTGGGCGGGTATTGTAGACCCGATTAGATCGCAAAGACGGCGCAGTATACTGGTGGCAATCCAAGGAATGGAATCCCAGGACGAAGGAATATACTGAAGTCCAGGAATGGATCCGAGCCGACCGGACAACGCTGGATGATTGGAAGGACGCCGTCGTCCGTAAACCGGGCGTTCCGCACGGAGTGAAGCCTGATAAAAAGATTACTGAGATGAAAATCCGGTTCAACTCCGAAAATGAGAAGGGGCGCATCATGGCATTTATATTGGAGAAGTACCCGGAGATGTCCATTAACGGGTTTATGCGTCTTGCAGCGCGTGAGAAGATAGAAAGGGAAACAAAATAAAGTCAGAGCGAACTATCCGGACAGGATGAGCTGGCGCTACGTAGCCGTTTAAGCGCTGCTTCCTGTTTCTGGCGAGCAGACTATACCGCACAGGCTCGAACAGAATTCGAAGCGTTGCATCGGGACTATCCGGCTCGGATCAACGAAATTCAGCAAGTGCTCACAGAATTGGAAGCGCAAGACACATAAGCCACGTTACGCCGTAATGACCGGCGTTGATTTACCAACCGCGCAGAATGGGGTATAAAGATATAAATATAACCATGGTCTACGTCCACCTTGCCCTGGATTATTAGAAAACCGCGATTGATAGATTGTGGTTTTGAAAGTCCTTCTGTGGTCCATATACTGCCTCCACTATCCATAAGTGGCTCGCTGGACCTGATACATCCCCTCCCGGCTCGGACCATATCGTGCCACGCCTTCTGAACAATCCTCATTTTTAATTCTTTCTTGTATTTACTAACCATACGCCCTATTATATAGTCTCAGTATCCCCCCGATTGAGGTTTCCGATAAAAGTTTAAGCACTGCGTTTCGACCAGGCTCTACATGTGACGGCTAGTCCGAAGATACTGGACTTCGGTCTTGCACGCATCGAACGCGAAGAGCCCGTTCCGTTAGATAGTGATATGCCTACGTTGACGATGGATGAGCAGCCTCCCAGCCTGACCCAGGGCAAAGGCTTCATGGGGACGCCGTCGTACATGTCACCGGAGCAGATCGAAGGTAAGAGTTATTCTACGTTTCTCGTGATAATCTGATGGCCGTGAGAATAAATACAAAGGGGATATTTGATATAGGCAGAGAGCGCACCCTATTCTCAGCTTCATCGGTGGGGGCCGAAAATCTATATCAGGACTACGATGTGTCCTCAGACGGTCAGCGGTTCGTGGTAGTGCAGAACGTGGATGCAGGTGAAACGCCAAAGATCACGGTTGTACAGAACTGGATCAAAAAATTCGAAGGCCAAAAGTGACCGCCATAAAGGACGCCTACCCCCTGGTGACAGGTGCCCATTGCTTATGATGCTACCCTTAACGCACGCTCCCATGCCTGTAATCCTCAAGAAATACATAATCTTGGCCGTCAATTTGGAAATCGCAACGGGCTGTTAAGCTCCGAGCAATCATGATATCGACTGGCCCAGTTGCAGCACAATGTTGCCGTGCGCATCGATACTGGCCTGGGTACCAGGCGGCACAAGGCAAGTGGCGTCGTACTCCTCGATGATGGCCGGCCCGTCTATAATGTCAGTCAGATCATCTCGGCCGAAAACCGGAATATCCAGCCATCCGTCTTCTGTGCCGAAGTAGGCCGTGCGCTCGTCGTGTACCGGTTCAGCAGCAGCAATTTGAAGGCGTTCGGGAATGCGCGGGTGCTCTGGTACACCCTGGCCTATCAGTTCGACATTGACCAGTTCCACTGGTTCCTCGGATCCGGCGCGGTGGCCGTAGGTGCGCAGGTGCTCTTCACCAAAGGCCTCGGCCATGGCAGTGCATTTCCACGAAGAAGACCTCCCCGCAGGCGTCCTCGCCGATGGCCCCGTGGCCGTCGATACCGAAACCATGGGTCTGGTCACGATCCGCGACCGGCTTTGCGTCGTCCAGATCAGCGACGGCAAGGGCGACGAGCACCTTATCCGGTTCGGCCCCGACAGCAGTTACGATGCGCCGAACCTGAAAGCCGTGCTGGCTGATCCGGCTCGTCTGAAGCTGTTTCATTACGCCCGCTTCGACCTGGCCGCGATCGAGCATTACCTCGGCGTCATGGCGACGCCCTGCTATTGCACCAAGATCGCCAGCAAGCTCATCCGTACCTATACCGACCGCCACGGACTGAAGATGCTGGTCGAGGAACTGCTCGGCGAAAACATCTCCAAGGCCCAGCAGTCGAGCGACTGGGGCGGCCCGGTGCTGAACGATGCGCAGCGTGAATACGCCGCGAGCGATGTTCGCTATCTTCACCGGATGAAGGAAGAACTCGACCGCCGGCTGGAACGTGAAGGACGCACCGAGATGGCACAGGCCTG
>CAJXCW010000402.1 GCA_913051705.1 uncultured bacterium | reverse complement strand
GTGAGAGCAACGGTTGGGTGTTATGTTTGAAACCTCATATCAGTCGTTTTTTGCAGCGTCGTTACCGGGTACCTGTTCGGCATTTGGATATTAAATAGTATCATCAGGGATTCACCTGATACACACTGATTTCACTTTCTATATCCTTAAAAACCAATGAAAATCGCTCCGGGTACTGCTCAAGGACCGGATTCTGAAACTTTACATCGAGTGATTCTTCTTCATTTCTTGTCTGGCGCGGCTGAACGACGAAATAATCCGCACCGGTACGGTCGATGTATTCCAGAGCCCCTTGAGGATCTCGTGTCATCGCAGGTGCCAGGGCCTTACGTCCTGTATAAAGATATAAGCCTAAATGATCAAATCCCATTAACAGGCTGTTCTCTGAGGTCTCTCTTTTTAACCAGCAAAACGCGTGGTATGTCGCTGAAGAATTCCCTGAAAGATACATCACGCAACGTTGAATCCGAATTATGCTAACCGTAATGACAAATTGTTCTCTTTTGTAATATGTTCTTTCTTCGTTTGCTTTAACTATTGTGATACAAAGGACAGGTCATTCTACTTTTTTCGCGAAAGCCAAAGAATCAGAAAAACGAATATCCTTCCACTTGGGATGGCGTATTTTTTCTTCAAATACACGTTGAGGGCCGGGATGGCCGCCACGCACATCATGGAAGGCTATGATACCGCCGGGTACCAATTTAGGCTCCCAGAGCTCATAATCAGCCAGAACGGCACTATACTCGTGATTCCCATCGATAAACACCAGGTTGATCGGCATTGATAGCCGTTCCCCCCACTCATATCCATAGCCCGGACAGGGGGTTGTAAATGGCATCAAACCAGCAGCTTTAATATTATTGAGGAATATATCCAGGAGTGAGCTATTCAGATCTTGCAGCGTATTACTATAGATGTTTTTTGAATAGGAGTCACCATCACCATTGAAAGGATCAATGCAATAGAGCTGAGGAGTATGTTTATTTCGTAATCCTGCCCCCAGCATAACGGCAGACTTTCCCTGCCAGGATCCTATTTCGACGACGACAGGACTTTCTATGGGTAAATATCGATTTGTGAGTTTATACAGCGTAAGCGCTTCCTGGTCGGTAAGAAAACCGTTAATTGACCGTGCTATATTCAGGGCCCTTCCTGCGTATCCAAATTTTAACCACAAGATAGTCCATCTCAGGAAACCATAGAGACGAGGGCTGAAGTGCATGAGAAACTGTTTCATAGGCCATATACCCGGAAATTGTCGGCATAAGGCAGATCTAAAAAGGAACAAACCCGTTCCGGGCACATTTTGCGCAGATGGTTGAACTGTCTGTCTTACCGTTCTTCCGCACCGCACGCCGTGCTTCCTGATAGGTCTTATTATTCCACACTTTAAGAAAGCCTTCCTCAACGACATTACCATAATCAAATTCTTTCTCGTAGACGGCGCAACAAGGGGCCAGACCACCATCCCAGTTAATCGTCGCATAAGACCATGGTAGCGGGCATACTCCTTTATCATTCAACTGACCTTCGATCTGACTATTTTCTCCGTAGCGTACATAATCCGAGGAAGTCGGCAACCAATCTTTAACGTTTTCCAGACGTTCATCAGCATTCATCAACGGTAACGCAGCCATATCCGCCTGGACAGGAATTGCCCGAAATTCATCAACGCCGATCTCCGTTGCAAGCTGGCGTGCCTGTTCGACCTCATGTTCGTTATGGCGCATCATAATAAACGACCAGACAAGATGGGGTGTCTCAGATTGGAGTTCTTTTTTCTTTGCTACTAGTTTTTTTAAATTCACTATCACACGATCAAATTTACCACCTACACGATACTGGCTATAGGTCTCCTGGCTTGCACCGTCAATGGAAAGAGAGATAGCATCAAGACCTGAACGTACCAGCGCGTCAATATGCTGGTCGGATATCCGGTTCAGATTTGCGGGAAAACTCACATAGATACGATAGCTATGTGCATATTCTATCATCCGATAAAGTTCGCGATTAAGAATGGGCTCTCCCCAATTCGACATATCAAGTTCGTATAGATATGGTCCGACCTCATCAATAATCTGTTTAAAATGTTCAAACGACATCATCCCTTTCGGGCGGTCTTCACGGCCCTGGCCGGTAGGGCATAATGGACATTGAAGGTTGCATACATTAGTAGGATCGATATGCAGATGCCACGGATAACCCCACACCACAGACTGATGGAATAATTTCTTTGACAAAGTACCCAGGCAATAATTGATAAATCGTCTAGGTGTAAATGACGGCGAAAAAAGAAACTTTCGAAATAGTCTAAACATAGGTCAGACCTCCTTCTGACATTTATATTATACCAGCTCTTTATATTAATGGTGCATCAAGCTGATACTGCTCGTT
>CAJXCW010000401.1 GCA_913051705.1 uncultured bacterium | reverse complement strand
ATGATCCTGAATAGTTTAATCATCTTTGGGTGTAGTCAGGAAAACGACACCGAGAACAAATTTCTGGTAACGAATGCACAGGTAGTAGATGGAACGGGCACTTCACCACGTTTAATCTCAGTACGGATTGACGGAGAGCGCAGCGAAGCTCAACCATCCAAATATAGCTACCATCCACAGTATCAAATAAGCGGAAGGTCAGACCTTCATCACGATGGAATATGTGGACGGTAAGACGTTACTGATCCCGGATGATGGACTCGGCATCGATCAATTCTTTGCGTGGTTTATTCCCCTCGCAGATGCCCTGTCACATGCCCACGAACACGGACGTACACATGGGGACTTGAAACCTGCTAATATCATGATACGGGAGGATGGCACTCCGAAGATATTGGACTTTGGTCTTGCTCACATCGAACGCGGAGAGTCCGTCCCGTTAGATAGTGATATGCCTACGATGACGATGGATAGCGATGTGCCTCCCAGCCTTACCCAGGGCAAAGGCTTCATGGGTACGCCATCTTACATGTCTCCAGAGCAGATTGAGGGGGTGTGCACGTAGTATTAAATGCGGTAGAAGCCTTTGGAAGCCGTTAGGACTATCAGTTATTCGGCGACGGCGTCCCGTTGCGTAGAGAAAAAATCAGGAGAGCATGTGAACACAACCACACTCGATCAATGGATCGGTAATCAGACGACCGTCACAGCCGAGATTTCCCCGGTTCCGGCCTGTCAAATGGCAGCGACGCTTGACCTAGACACGGCTGTTCAGGTGGGTGATCCCCTGCCGCCAGGATGGCACTGGCTGTATTTTCGTGAACCGGCAAAGACGTCGGCTTTAGGCCCTGACGGCCATGCCGAACTCGGCGGGTTCATGCCGCTCTTGCCATTGCCCCGGCGTATGTGGGCCGGCGGTCGTATACAATGTCACCGTCCCCTGCGCCTGGGGGATCATGCCGAGCGCCGGTCTACCATCACCTCCATTACGCCCAAGGCGGGCCGATCCGGGGCTTTGTGTTTTGTTGAGGTGACCCATGAGATCACGGTTGCGGGAACGCTATGCCTGACCGAAATCCAGAGTCTGGTCTACCGCGAAGCAGCCCCCGCCGACCGCCGACTGCCGACCGCCGACGCGGCCCCCACCGATGCGCAGTTCTCGAAGACCTGGCAGCCGTCATCCGCCCTCCTGTTCCGCTATTCCGCGTTGACGTTCAACAGCCATCGGATTCATTACGACGTAGACTATTGCCGCGACGTAGAAGGCTACCCGGACCTGATCGTCCATGGCCCGCTGATCGCCACCTTATTGCTTGATCTGTTTCACCATCAATTCCCCGACGACCTCATCACAGACTTCCGCTACCGGGCCAGAAGCCCCCTGTTCCATCCCCACCCGTTTGCCGTACACGGTACGCGCAACGGCGCCGAGGGCTATGCCTGGGCTGCCGATAAGGACGGGGGATTAGCCATGGACGCGGAAGTAAACTTGAAACGCAGATGAGTCATATTTTCAACTCTCCAACTCACCAATTCACCAATTCACCAATTCTCATGGTTCTGGCCTTTGACCTCGACGGTACCATCAGCGACGCGGCTTTAGGGATTACCTCGTCGATAAACTATGCACTGGAAAAGATGGGGCATCCGGCACGGGACCCGGCTTCGCTTAACAAATATATCGGACCACCGTTACAGGATATATTCGGCGGTCTGCTGAACACGGAAGAAGCTGCGGTCGTGCGTGCGGCCGTCACCTTTTTTCGGGAACGGTACTTCAGCGTCGGATATAAAGAGAATGTGCTGTATCCGGGAATGATGGATGTGATACGCGAGCTGAAACGGAGCGGCCATACCCTGTATATCGCCACTGCCAAACGTACTGATATTGCCGGAGCCGTCACCGATTATTTCGGGATCACGGCCTGTTTTGAAGAGGTGATGGGCTGTGGTCTTAAACGCAAAAAGGCCACCTTACTACATGAGATTGAAGCGAGAGATTCTGAAACCCCTCTCATGATGATCGGCGATCGGTCTCAAGATATGATTGCCGGCAAGCAAACCGGATGTTCCTGCATCGGCGTGCTATGGGGCTACGGTACCAGGAAGGAGTTGTTGGATGCCAGTGCGGATAAATTGGTAGAGACGCCGCGAGAATTAGCATCATGTATTGAACATTGGAGATAACATTCATATCCCCTTAGTCCGGTTGCTTCAGCCCCGGGCGATGTTCGCCAACGCCTCCATTACTTGTACTGCAACGATTTAACCGGATTGACGCACGCGGCGTTGATGGACTGGTAGCTGACGGTCAGCAGGGCGATCAAAAACGTCAGCAGCCCTCCGACCACAAAGGTAGCCAGGCCCATACCTATCCAATAGGCGAAATTCTGAAGCCAGCGATCCATGACCAGGTAGGCCAGTGGCCAGGCGATGACATTGCTGAGT
>CAJXCW010000400.1 GCA_913051705.1 uncultured bacterium | reverse complement strand
CTGATTGCGGACGAGGAGGCCAACCCGGCCTATGCCGCCTCTGATCTGCTCGCTCAGGCCGAGCACGATCCAATGGCCAGCGCGATTCTCCTGACGCCTTCCCGTTTCCTTGCAGAGGCGGTACAAATGGAAATTGGCAAACAACTGAAATCACTCACACGATCTCACATTATCCGAACATCCTTGAACAATAACGGCGGCCTTGTTTTAACCGACGATATCAATGAAGCTGTCAACCTGGCTAATGCGTATGCTTCAGAACATCTATGCCTGCTTGTGCGTGATCCCTGGGCGCTTGTCGGTCGAATTAAAAATGCAGGTGGCGTATTCGTAGGCGAATATTCCTCTGAGGCGCTTGGTGATTATGTTACCGGCCCCAGTCATATCATGCCGACCGGGGGAACCGCCCGGTTTTCCTCTCCTTTAAGTGTGCGCGACTTTGTAAAAATCATCAGTCTGTTTGCCATAAACGAGCAGGCCGCACAACGACTGGGGCCTGCTGCGATTACCATGGCCGGAGCGGAAGGGCTGACCGCGCACGCTGCATCTGTCAAACAACGATTATCATCCCATGACGAGTAAAGATTCCTTTTATATTCCCGTTGAAGAGGCTCGGTCCTTCTGTCTTGATGTGTACCGACAACTCAATGTCCCTGAGGATGAGAATATCCAGTTGGCGGACATTATTCTGGATGCCAGCCTGCGAGGCGTGGATACCCATGGTATTCTGATCAGTCCTATCTATGCCCAGAGAATCCGATCCGGCCAGATGATACCCGGTCGCCATCTTAAGATAGACAAGGAGACCTCCACGACCGCCCTGACTGATGCCTGTCAGGGACTGGGACAGACCACAAGTGTCGAAGGGATGGAGATCGCGCTGGAAAAAGCCAGGGCACATAGCCTGGGCGCTGTGACCATTTATAATCAAAGTCATAACGGCGCCCTGTCCTATTATGTACGGATGGCAGCAGATCAGAATATGGTCGCCCTGATGTTCGGTAATTCAACGCCTCGCGTAGCCCCTTACGGGGGGCGAGCCGGTCTTCACGGTACCAACCCGGTCGCTTTCGGTATTCCGGGTGGGCCGCATGCCCCGATGGTCTGCGATTTCGCCACCGCAGCCTCCGGCGCTGCAATACGCCAGGCTGTGGAGGATCAGGTACCGAGTATTCCTGAAAATCTGGCCCTTGATCGAGACGGCAACCCCACGACAGATCCCAGGGCTGCTTTTGACGGCTGGCTACTCCCCAAAGGCGGAACAATGGGATATGGGCTGGCGTTGCTGGCCGATGTATTGGTCGGCGCCTTATCCGGTTCCTGCTGCGGACCGGATGTCCCTCCTGTTCAGGATATCGAATCCCCTTATTGCTGTGGCTCGTTTATTCTGGTTATTGATCCGGAGGCGTTTATCGGGTTGGAGGTGTTTCTGAGACGAGTGGGTTTTCTAATAGAAAGTGCGCAGGCTATTCAACCAGCAGATGGATTCGACCGGGTGCGGATACCCGGTGAACGAGGAGAGGAAGAAAAAGAGCGACGACGCAGGGAAGGCATTCCCATGCGCTGCCGGAGTTGGGAGCAGATGCTCCAGGCGCTTGAAGCGTGTGATGTAGATGTGGCTCAGTGGTGGCGGTGATGAAACAACGAAGCTTCGTAGCTTCCCCTATCTCCCAAATTTCGACAACGCCGCATTGGCTGCCTGGGATAGAAACAACATATCACTGCCCAGGGTGATCCATTGAAATCCCTGTTCCACGCGTTTCTTACTGACCTCGATTGTTGTGGCAGGAGATCCTCCCGGTACACCGAGTTCTTTCGCTTTTTTGATGATGTGTTCCACCACTTTTTCCACTTCTGGATGTAACGGTTCACCCAGATAACCCAGGTCTGCAGCCAGATCACTGGGGCCGATCAGAAAAGCGTCCACACCCGGTGTGGTCAGAATCGCCTCCAGATTATCGACGGCCTCGGTGGTTTCGATCTGTACCATAATGAAGGTTTCTTCATTGGCGGTACGGGCATATTCTGCCGGATTACCTCCGGAGATAGCCAGAAAACGCGGCCCCCACCCTCGTAGCCCCATGGGAGGGTATTTGGCTGCCCGGACCGCCGCTTCCGCCTGAGATCGATTATTGACCCAGGGGATAATCAGCCCTTCAGCACCGATATCCAACGCTTTTTTGATATGGACCATATCATTCCACGGGACCCGCACAATAGAGGTCTGATCGCTCCGGCGTGCTGTTTGCATCATAGTATGTAATATTTCGGTATTGACCGGCCCATGCTCCGCATCGAACCAGATCCAGTCGAAAGCCAGGTTTGATGCCAGTTCCACGATATCCAGACAGGGCGTGCCGATAGAGATTCCATACGTCACTTCTCCATTACGTAATTTTTCTTTCAGCCGATTTTTCATAGGAACTCCTTACACTTTTTCGGATTGATGATCCCATAGGGGATACATCGAGCACTTCGTGGTGACTGACTTGAACAAAACAGAGAATTA
>CAJXCW010000399.1 GCA_913051705.1 uncultured bacterium | reverse complement strand
CCGATGTAGCTCATCCGTTTTTTTCAATCACCCAATCACCCAATCACCATTTCCCATGCCCATCCAGGCCCTCACCTTCGACATTTTCGGCACCGTGTTCGACTGGCGGACGACCATCATCCGGGAGGGTGAGCGCCTTGACCGAGAAAAAGGTGTGCAGGCCGACTGGCCAAGGTTTGCGGATGCATGGCGCGGCGGTTATGAGCCCGCGATGGATCGGGTCCGCCGAGGCGAGCTGCCATGGTTCAACATCGACCGTCTTCATCGAATGATTCTGGATGACCTGCTTGTTGAATTCGAGATAGATGGATTAAGCGAAGCAGAAAAAGATCATATGAATCGTGTCTGGCATCGGTTGATCCCCTGGCCGGATGCCGTTGAAGGAATCAACAGGCTCCGTAGGAAGTATGTAGTCGCAGCACTGTCCAACGGCAATATCGCGTTACTTACCAATATGGCTAAACATGCAGGGGTCACCTGGGACTGTGTCCTGTCGGCAGAGTTGGCCCGGCATTATAAACCGGATCCGCAGGTGTATGGTACAGCCGCCGATTTGCTCGAACTGCCCCCATCAGACATCCTGATGGTAGCCGCCCACATCCATGACCTCAAGGGCGCTCAAGCCGTCGGATTCAAAACCGCCTTTATTCCGCGATTGATGGAATACGGACCGGACGGTAACCCCGACCAGCAACCTGATCCCTCGTTCGATCTGGTAGCGAAGGATCTCATTGATCTGGCTACGCAGCTGGGTTTGTAAACCGCCTGTTCACCTTTTCCTGATGACCTATGAGCCAATGGCACGATTTTGCAATTGAAACCGAAGGGACGGGCATTTCGGCGCCTTTGAGCGAACAGATCAATCTGCTCGGTGCGGTGCTCGGCCACGTCATCCGCACGCAGGCCGGTCAGGACATTTTCGATCTTGTAGAGGATTTAAGAGGGCTCTGTAAACAGGCTGCCGTCGATGAAGATGAGGCTCTTCGTGATGAGGCTGCCCGTAAGATAAGCCGGCTCGATCTGAATGAGATGGTCTGGCTATTACGGGCGTTTACGGATTTCTTTCATCTCGTCAACAAGGCTGAGCAGTTGGAAATCATACGCATCAACCGGGAACGGGCGCACGCAGCAGATGCCGATCACCCCCGACCGGAGTCTATCGCAGAAGCCATTGCGGAGCTAAAAAGACAGGGTTTTACGCTGGATCAGGTTATGGCCACACTGAACCGACTTGATATTCAACCCACGCTGACCGCCCATCCGACCGAAGCGCGCCGGCAAACCATCCTATTAAAACAACAACAGATTGCGACCCTGATGGATCAGTATCGACGACCAGATCTGTCGCCGGAGGATCGCAATAGCCTGCTTGAATCCCTTGAAGCTCAAGTGGCGCTGCTGGTCAACACGGATTCCGTACGCACCGAGCGACCGAGTGTTGAAGATGAAGTCTTCAACAGTTTTTATTTTCTGAATCACTCAATCTGGGAAACGGCGCCGCGCATTTATCAGGATGTGAAATATGCCCTTAAACAATATTATGGGAAGGCGCCGACCATCCCGCCCTTTCTTAAATTTCGAACCTGGATGGGCGGTGATCGGGACGGCAATCCGCATGTTACTTCTGCCGTCACCCGGTGGACACTGACGCAAAACAGACAAACGGCGCTTGCGTCCTATATTGAAGAGTTAGAAAAACTCCGAAACGATCTGAGCCTTTCCGACCGTCGTATGTCAACACCCCCTGCGTTGCTGGATGCGCTGGAAATGGATCGGAAAGCCGATCTGGTCTCCGAAGAAATCAAACGCCGGTATCAGCACGAACCGTATCGTCTCAAAATCAGCACCATGATCGCCCGTATTGAAGCGCTGAATGAAACGACTTCCGACGAGACCTATACCAGCCGACATCTTATTCACGATTTACAGCTTCTGGCAGACAGTCTGGAGGCCGTCGGCTATCACGATCTCACGCAACACGGCTTGATGCCACGTCTACTGGCTCTGGTTCAGACGTTCGGGTTTCACCTGGCCGCCCTGGATATCCGGCAGCACAGCAAGGTCCACGAAGACGCCGTGGCGGAGCTGCTGGCTATCGGTGGTGTAACCACCGAATATACGGCGCTGTCCGAAGCAGACCGGCAGACCCTCCTGGGCGAAGAGCTGCTTAATCCCCGTCCGCTCCTGCCGTTCGGCACATCCTACTCTGATACCACCCGGATGGTCCTGGAGACGTTTGAAGTCATTCGTGAAGCCATCACGTTGGATCCCGACGCCATCGGCAGTTATATCATCAGTATGACGCATACGGTCAGTGATCTGCTAGAAGTACTTCTGCTGGCCAAAGAGACGGGTCTGTGGACCTGCCGTAATGGAGTGGTGACCAGCCCGCTTGATGTGGTGCCTCTGTTTGAAACCATCTGGGATCTGGAAGAAGCGGGTGGACGGCTTAAGGCGCTTCTGGTGCATCCGGTATATCAAAAACATCTGGAAGCTCGAAATCGCTTTCAGGAAATCATGCTGGGCTATTCCGACAGCAATA
>CAJXCW010000398.1 GCA_913051705.1 uncultured bacterium | reverse complement strand
GGGCCGAACTACCCGGCGTTCCGGCGAACCACCATTGGATTCAGTATAAGGCGAGTTTAATCAGTCCTAATTCGACGAATACGCCTGTCCTGCATTCGGTCTCGGTGGAGTACACGTCAGATGATTAGAGGCTGCTTCCCATCCGAATGTGGGGCTGTTGATGACTCACCCGTTTAGAGTACGATTGAATCATTAGCAACAACGCAGGAAAGTCGTTCTGATGTTCAGGTTGTTTATGCGCGGACGCTATGGCGAGTCGCCATTGACTGTAGCGGGTGCGTCGCCTTTGTATCAGCGTCAAACCGACGAAAACCTGCTACACCGATTCGAAAAACGCTCTAAGTTACATGATCAGAGGTCAACATGAATAAACTTATCAAGAGTATGGCTAAAACACTATTGCTTGGTTTGGTATTGGCAGGAGAACAAATCCTATTCGCCCCACTGATTAAGGCAGAAGAGGAGTTTGCCACCATTATTTCCAAAAAGATTATTTGCAAGGAACCGGGCCGTTATAGTGCCTGGCCCACAATCACGAAGACGAAGAAAGGGGATCTGCTCGTTGTATTCTCCGGAGATCGCGACAAGCACGTCTGCCCGTGGGGCAAGATAGAAATGATCCGCAGCAGTGATGAAGGTAATACCTGGACCGATCCTCAGATAATTATCGACACCCCAATTGATGACCGTGATCCTGGCATTATGCAAACAAAAGAAGGCACGCTTCTAGTAAGCTGGAATGCATCAATGATTTTCGATGGATATCGTGGGCGCGATACGTACGACGATCATGCGAAGACGATATCTCCAGAGGTTCGTGAACGGTGGACCGGGCAGTGGATAATGCGTTCAGTTGATGGTGGCAAAACCTGGGAAGATCCTATCAAGACAGATGGTTTCGCCATCCACGGTCCTACTCAACTGAAGGATGGCCGGTTGCTGTATCTAACAACTCTAACAACGAAGTCCGCCCCCCAGGTGACCCTGAGAGCTTTCAGCTCCACGGACGACGGAATGACCTGGCACATCCTCAGCGAGACAGCTCTCCCTCAACATCACGCACCGGGGATAGTGTTTTACGAACCGCACGTGGTAGAAACGGACAGCGGTAAGCTGGTTTGCCTGATACGTACTAGCTCAACTGACAAGACATTCAAGTTCCTTTTTCAGATTGAGAGTCTCGATGGAGGCCAGACCTGGACTAAGGGACAGGTGACCCCCATGTGGGGATTACCGCCCCACGTGATTCAATTAAAGAACGGTTGGCTAGCGGTGGTTTATGGCAGGCGGAAGCCTCCCTATGGGGAACGTGCCTGCATAAGTCGTGACCAGGGTGAGACGTGGGACATTGAGAATGAAATCGTATTGTCCAATGCGCCAAACGATGACCTCGGCTATCCGGTTTCTGTGCAGCTTGATGATGGTTCCATCCTAACGGTCTACTACGAGGAAGTGGCTGGATCAAAGGAGCAACCCTGTATCCAGAGCACGCACTGGAAGCTGAATATACCCTGATCCTTGTATTCGCCCCCTGACAGTTATCTTCACTTGAGCGGAACCGGCCGGTGCCAGAACAAGCCAGACAATGCCGATCAGTGACGCAGACCTGACTGCACGCGCCATAGAATCTTCCCTTCCTCAGATCGGATAGAATCAGCCAACTCTTATACGACTGTCCCAGAAAGACCCCCACGGGCTCGTCCCGTGCAGTGAATCAGGTTGATGGCTAGATCGGCAGCAAACATATTTTTCTCATCTTCGCCTCCGTGTCACGGAGGCGAAGATGAATAGTTTGTCGAGGCACGCCTGCTAGCTTCCAGCCTGATTCACCCACCGCACAAGGCGGCGGGGGTCTTTGTAGGACGGCTTTTAGTCCGTCAAATCAAAATCCTGGACAATCTGTTTGCTGCTCGGTTCGACCGTAATCTGTAACTCGGTTTGGGTGTTGTACTTTGCCGGCACGTACTGCTCCTTGGGCACCTTGCCCATGATCGTATCGGCGGTCGGTGGGCCATGGCGCCGCAGGTAGTCAGCGGTGGGACGGTGGGCCACAATCGACACCTTGTGGGTCCCGACCGGCACGCCGCCTTTGGCGACTGCCTTGTATTTCCCGTCCATTATATAGGCCCCTGATATCCGCGTAGCGGAGGCATCCTCGGGCAGGAAGCGGATCTGGCCCTTTTCGAGCGGACTGCCCTGGTAAGTCACCGTTCCGGTGACCACTACTTCCGATCCACCGCCACACCCGAACATGATCGCCAGCAGTGGCGTGCACAGAACGGTGAACTTGAGGCGGCCGGGTGTCAAAGGTCCGCTCCTGACACCGAGTCTCCCCCGCGGCGTGTCGTCAGCGCGATGAGCGCCAATTGGGCAATATCCTGGGAGAAGAATTTCACACTTCCGTCGGCCAACAAAAAGTGGCACCCACCCGGGTGATAGCTCGATGGGCCCGTATCTCTAAAGCTGAAACTCGAACCGGCAATGGATGGATCCCCCGGAACGGTAAACGGCCCGTTGATCCCGTCGCGGGTGTCGGTTAGATCATTACAAATCCAGTAGTTACCGCGCTGGGAGCCAGGCCCTCCGCCGGTGATTTCGGCGACCATCAC
>CAJXCW010000397.1 GCA_913051705.1 uncultured bacterium | reverse complement strand
CGTATTCGTGCATGCCGGGCTGACAGTGTTGCATCGCGCGTTGATGCGCCTTCACCGCAATACTTGCTGATTTACGCAAGGCGCTGATTTCAGAACGGCTTTTATATAGCCGTAGATCGTGGAGCAGGTGATCGAGGGCGATGATCTTCTTCTCGAGATCGGCAAAGGTGTGACGGCGTCGGATCCGGGCCGGCTCCTCGACCCGCCCCTCGCCGCCCGGGGGGCCCCCCCGAGCGATCGGCTCGCGATCGGATCCGACATCCGGGGACTCTCCTCGATCCGCTCCCGAACCTCCGAGTACCTTCCCTCGAAGAGACGCGCTCCTCCCCGCCCGTCGAAGGCCAGGATCCGATTCACCACCGCGTCGAGAAAGACGCGATCGTGGCTGATAAGCAGAATGGTCCCAGGAAAATCCACCACCATCGATTCGAGGATTTCAAGTGTTTCGGTATCCAGGTCGTTCGTGGGTTCGTCGAGAGCCAGCACGTTAGCCGGCTGGGTAAAAAGTTTGGCCAGAAGCAGGCGGTTCCGTTCGCCACCTGAGAGGACTCTGACATCGCTACGGCTTCGTGCCGGCGTAAAAAGAAAATCCTTCAGATAGCTGATCACATGCTTGGGGTTGCCGTTGACCATGACATGATCGTTCCCACCAGCCACGGTATCGAAGACTGTTTTGTTATCGTCAAGCTGCTCCCGCAGCTGATCGAAATAGGCCACTTGCAACCGTAACCCGTGTTCGACCGTCCCCTGTTGAGGTTCCAGTTCGCCAAGGAGCAGGCGCAGCAGAGTCGTTTTTCCGACCCCATTCGGACCAATGAAACCGACCTTGTCGCCACGCTGTATGATGACCGAGAAGTGATCAACAATCGGGATGGCATCATAGCCGAAAGTGATCTGCTTTGCCTCGATGACACGCCGGCTCGTTCTTTCTCCTTCCTGCACCTTCAAACGCACCGCACCGGTGACGGCACGGCGATTTGCCCGTTCTTTTCGCATCCTCTCTAATGCCCGTACCCGGCCTTCGTCGCGCGTGCGCCGGGCACGAATTCCCTGGCGTATCCAGACTTCCTCCTCATCGAGCTTTCGGTCGAACGCTTTCTGTTCGCCGGCTTCAGCCTCGAGTTGGGCCTCCCGCCGCTGGAGATAGGTCGGATAGTCACAGTCCCAACTGGTAAGACGTCCCTGGTCGATGTTGAGAATGCGGGTAGCCAGACGGTGCGTGAGCAGACGATCATGGGTAACAAAAAGCAGCGATCCACGTTGTTTAAGCAAGAAAGATTCAAGCCAGGTGATCGCCTCGATGTCAAGATGGTTGGTGGGTTCATCTAACAGCAGAACATCAGGTTGAGCTGCGAGGGCCTGAGCAAGCAGCGTACGCCGTTTTAAGCCCACAGAGAGGGTCTCAAAAAGAAGGTCGGATTCTAGCTGCATTCGTGAGAGCACGGTGTCTACCACAGGCGGTCCCGCCTGCACAGACGGCACATATTCAGATGCCACTTCGTGCACTGTGCCGGTCACCCCCTCGGGTATATCCTGGCCAAGTAGTACGATCCGCAGGTGCTTTTGTCGGATGATCTCACCACGATCAGGTGTCACCATACCGACCATGATTTTCATGAGGGTGGATTTACCCGTTCCATTACGGCCAAGCAGACAAAGTCGTTCGCCAGGCTGGATCTGAAGGTCAACGCCATCGAACAACGGCGGATCACCAAAGGTGAGAAAGATCTTATTCAGTGTAATAAGCGGCATACTGACGGCATAATCCGGTGTTTTGTACCTGGTGCTTTGTCCAGAAATCATACCCGTTAAAAATAAACACAAACATAAAGTACAAAGCACTTCTATCCAGGGTATCGCCCAAAATAAGGACTTACCTTCCGCTTTGCAATCAAAAATGTACGTGGGATCTGTTTCATTTCATTTAATCATTTCAATCTCAAAATTTCCCGCTGTCCCTCAGTCAATCCCTCGTTGATATGTTCGCTGAAATGCAGACCCTGACCACCCCAGTCGGGCATATATCCGATGCTGTAACAGTAATAAAGGGTCCGGCGTGGCCTGCCGGAAGTATTGATGGTCGAGCCGTGTGTCAGCGCTTCGTAAAAATAACAGCATCTCTCGCCCCGGTAGGTATCGGTGTCAGTAGTCGATAACCGCCTGAGGCACGACATCTTTCAACACGATATAACCCTGAATATCGAAGATGTATTTCTGCTCTTCCGTCATGATATACCTATAAGCCCAATCGGTACCGGGGCCCTATGAGACAATCGGCATCCGATTGCGCATGAGAAGTCGGTCTGCTTGTTTATCTTGATATATATTTTCAATACCTTACCTTATTCTACAGGTAACAATGTTAAGACTCGACCACAGAAATGCCTTCCATCACCAACCACCTTTTCCTTCTTAGGAAAAGAGCCGGAATTTGTTCATGGTAAAACATGAGATCAAAACCCATAAGATCCCTTATCAGGTCAAAATCGAAGACTGGTTACTGTTTGTAATCACCGTAGCGGTAAACGCTTTACTGTATTTTTTCTGGCTTGCCGCCTATGGGGCAGTTGGGCTGGTCATTATAATCGGAATGTGTATGGCGGCCATCGGCATCGAGGGTAATCGCCTGCATCTT
>CAJXCW010000396.1 GCA_913051705.1 uncultured bacterium | reverse complement strand
AACATTACATTTTCTCCTTTGACTAATATTTCTCCATCTTCAGCTATTTTCACTTTATTACCTTCAAATGGTGGACCAACTGTTTCAACCCTAATTTTATGAATTGGATTGCAGCTTACTACTGGAGAAGTTTCAGTCAAACCATAACCTTGTAAAGTAGGTAACCCTATGGCATTTAAAAACTCACCTATTTCATGTGTTCCCTCGGCGGTCTCCGTGGTTAAACTCCTGGAATGTACTTATGCCTGACTACCATCGGCAACTTGACAGCGGTGTACCTCTCGGCGGTAGCGGCGCAGGGAAAGTCGAATTCTGTAAGGATGGCCGATTTACCAACGTTACCACAAACAATAACCGGGACTGTCCTATTATCGATAGCGGCGCCCGGATACCACCTATCCCACGCATTCTCGAAGGAGATGAAGGATCGGTGGAGGAGAACATCTATCGCCGCCGGATGATGTTCTCTGCCGAAGGGATTCCGGGCACCTGGATGGCGGTCCATACGCCGATTGACGGTGCTCGCGTACTCAAATCCGTCAGCCGAAAAGCGTTTACGACCACCCCTCTTTCAGATATCCGCTATGGGGGCCGGTTTCCTGTAGCCCGCGTCCAATATAGTGGCCTATCGAGTGTACAGGTTAAGCTCGACGCCTTCGGATCATTCGTATTGCCGGACGATTCGGATGGCTATCAGAATTCATCCATGCCACTCGCGCTCTTCGTATTCGAGTTAAAGAATATACACACGTCCTCCATACCGATTTCTCTGGCCTTTTCATGGCAGAACCCGAACTGCATCGGCGGTTACGCTGGTACATGAGCCATCCCGCTTCCTGGTACGTCCTATGGGCGATAGGCGGTGTCCGTATCGACCAACTCAGAGGTGAAATCGACATACGTCCCTCCTGGCCGGCGGATTGGGGTGATACATTGACTGATCTACCGGTATTCTTGCCTGGATTCCAGGCGCAGGTAAATGCCTGTTATGAAACCAATACATGGCAGATTGATTTTCGTTTGAAAAGAATGACAGGTGATTCCATGTATTTTAACCGTATTAAGACCCGTTTACCGGATTCATTCGATCCGGCCACTACGCGTATTGATGTGACGGGATGCCCCCGCGAAAATATACATATTCAACCCGATGGCCTGGTTCAAATCCACCAGACGGTATACCTTGCAAAACCGGATGATGGGTTTACAATCACAGCACAGCCCGGCCGAGGTGCATTACAGGAGTAAACATATTGGCCACTATACTGGTCACCACCTCTACCTTTCCCCGATGGGCAGACGATACCTTGCCTGCCAGATTTGTCTTTGATCTAAGTCTCCAGATGGCTCAACACCATCAGGTCATCGTACTGGCGCCCCATGCGCCCGGCGCAGCGCATCATGAAACGCTTAATGGGCTGGATGTATGGCGTTTCCCCTATTTTCGGCCTCATCGACTTCAGGCATTGTGTAACGGCGGCGGTATTTTGCCCGCCATACGATCGGGCCTGCTCCCGAAATGCCAGGTCCCTTTTTTGTTCTTAAATCAGCTCTTCTGGCTTAACCGTATGGTCCGTCGGTTCCGGGTTGACCTGATCAACAGCCACTGGATGATCCCGCAAGGTTTTACAACGGCTCTGTTAAAGAAGCGATTTCCCGGTATTCCCCATCTGCTTACGGTACACTCCTCTGACGTTCATACCCTTCGCCGCCTGCCTGGCGGTGGTGTGGCCGGCAGGTTCATTGTTAATTCAGCGGACCGAGTGGTAACCGTCAGTCGTTTCTTACATCGAACGCTTGAGAATCTTGTCGGCAAAGAAGTAGATTCCCAAATCATGCCCATGGGCGTGAATACCGCGGCCTTCACCCGCCAGATTGACCGTAACGCTTATTTTCAGAAGCACGGTATCGCGAATAAATTGACTATTTTATATGTCGGCAAATTGATCGAAGTAAAAGGGGTCTCTACACTTATTCAAGCGATGAAACAGGTGAGAGCAACCTGTGACGCCCAGCTCTTAATCGCAGGGGCAGGCGTGTTGCAGGGTGAGTTGGAAAGGGAGGTGCAGATGCTGTCCCTTAATGAACATGTCCGATTCCTTGGTTTATTTCCCCATGATCACCTGGCGGATTTATACAACGTCTGTGATGTTGTCGTCATTCCGTCCATTGTAACGGACCGAAACGAAACAGAAGGCATGCCGACCGTCATTCTGGAAGCCATGGCCGCTGGTAGACCTGTGGTAGCCAGTGACGTCGGCGGGATCAGTGACGTGGTTGTCGATACGCAAAACGGCTTTCTGGTCCCACCTAAAGACCCGCAAGCTCTGGCGGATCGTCTGATATGCGCCCTGGATCCCGATGTAGCTGCACCGATGCGCGATCAGGTGCAAAAAACTGCTCATCGGTATGACTGGCAGCAGGTCGGCCAGGTGTATGATGAGATAATTCGTGACCTTACCAGTCAAAAAATTTAATAAAAATCGCGCGTCTTACGATTTCTTCATGCTTTTTGGGGCTTCCTTATAGAGGTCTTTGATATTGCATGCATTTTGTATACGTATGCCAAGTCGTAATGACCATTAGGATATAATCTATTATACCTATGAGAAATTCATGGACCGACTAGGTTATGCGAGCACAGGACGGAGATCTTGCAGCTTTTGATTCGCTGGTCAGACAATTTCAGGATATGGCGGTAGGATATGCCTATGCACTCGTCGGCGATTTTCACCTGGCGCAGGACGTGACGCAGGAGGCGGTTTATACAGGC
>CAJXCW010000395.1 GCA_913051705.1 uncultured bacterium | reverse complement strand
AATCTGTTTCATCAAGATTAAGATCGTGGTCTTGATATTCTCTGATCATCAAAGTAGATGTTTCTTCGGCACAGCGTCAGGCTTCACCGTAGACTGCCTGAATCATGGCATTGATGTAGCCGAAACAGTAAGCATAGGATTGATAGTAACCCTTCGGATCGTCATCGGTGCGTGGGACGTGGTCGGGATCAATGCCGTAACAATAGCCCGTGTCCTTGAGGGCCTTCAATACCCGGTAGAAGTCCATATCTCCTTCATCGGGCAGGGCCTCGCGGAAGCTGTAGCGCTGGCCGAGGAGGTTGCGGTAGTGAACCAGGAAAATAGTATTGCGGCTGCCAAAGTATTCTATGAAGGGGTAGATTTCACTGGCTGGATCTTCGAGCATTTCAGCGATTGAACCGACGCAGAAGTTCCAGCCGTGATACGGACTGCGCTGAATCTCGATGAAACGCTTCATGCCTTCAAAGTCATTGAGGACTTTGTCAACGCCCTTATAACCGGGGGGGGTTGGAGGATCTTCCTGGGAATTGCCCATTCGAACCTCGAATTCTTCTGCTACCGGAATCATGCGTTCGAGCAGGTACTCAATTCGTTCCCAGTGCAGGTCTGCCGTGACGCGCCCGGCCTCAGTCAGTCTGGCCTGTTCCTCTGCCGGGATCTTGTCCAGGCGTAACGCGGTGTGATAGTAGCCGCCGCGACCTTCTTCTGGTTCAGTGCGATCGATGGGCAGGATGCACGTGTTATAGCGCAGAGAATGGATACCGGCACGCGAAGCAGTGCGGATCATTTCGCATACCAGGTCAATTTCCCGGTCGCGCTCCGGGCTTTTGCCAAAGTAGATGATGTTGGGAAGTTGCTGATAGATGGGCAGCAAGCTCATGTCCAGCGTCAGCCCGAAGACCTCGTGGCGCTCTCTTTCTCGGATCAACTCGTCGAGTATCCAACCACGGTCAGGATGGAAGGGAAAGGTGGCGGCTTTGTGGCGCACACCGCAGCGCTGCAGAAAGCGCAACTCAGCATCGGTTGACCCAAAACCCTGTGTCCGCACATACATACGCCCGCTGTTTTCCGATGTTTGGGATGCGCCTCCGGCGGCAGAAGCCGCTGCCTCACCGGCGGCGAGATCTTTTTCAAATGGATCGGATTTCTTCATGTGATTCCTTTCGTTGATATGGCAGCATTGGCGGGCTGCGTCGGACGATGCACACTGTTGCGATTTTTGCGGCGGTAATTAGTAGCTGTAACGGTGAAGGCGATCCGCGTGTGTCGAGCATGAGGGAAGGTATTATACGGTCTCATCGCTGAATTTATTCCATTTCTCTTTCCGCACTTCAGCGATATCTTCTGATGATACGTCTGTGCCAAATAGTATACCAATGAGATGGATTGGTGTCAATTCAAATGCGATACACTTTCTCGGCCCATCGCGGCATGGACGTCGTTGATTTACCTACCGTTCAGAAATTAATGGTCTACGCCCACCTTGCCCCGGATCTTTCGAAAATTGCGATTGATAAATTGCGTTTTGTTCACACACTCGCCAATCTTGCTCCCGCCACCATTGGTGAGGATGGCCGTCTGATGGAATGGCACAACGCCTTCGAGGAGGCTGAACCCGGTCACTGACATGTATCCCATCTTTATGCATTGCATCCCGGTCGCCAGTATACGCACACAGGCCCCGCCGAGATGATAGTCGCGGCGGAGAAGTCCCTTGATTATCGCCTTTCCCATGGTGGCGGGCAAACGGGATGGAGTCGGACCTGGCGGATCAACTTCGTAAGAAACAAACAGGAGATATCCATCACATTCACCCAAGGTATTTCAGAGATTGTTGGGGCTCCGTTCATTACGCGTTCACTGTGCCCAGGGAAAAATTGGAAGAGGCCGTCTCACATGTGCGTGTAAGCACGACGTGGACGTATACGGCCCCGGGCATATCGCGTGGATGAACGCACGTGTATACTATTTTCCGACCCGGATGGCAACCTGCTGGAGTTCTGGTCCACCGATAACGCATAGCACCAACTCACCAACTCACCATTTACCACACCTCCAGTTGGATCGTACCAAGTTGCCAGGATCGACCCAGGGCGTCGTCTACGAGAATATCGATCTTAGGACCGTAAAAAGCACCGTCTTTGTCCTTTATAATATAGTTGCCAACTCCCACTTGCTGATCCAGAATACGCGTTAACGCAGCCTCGGCCTTATCCCACGTCTCGATATCAGGTCAGGGCGCGTACCTAGCCGAAGGCGGTATGACAGGTCGAATATCTGGTAAAATCGGGCAACGATGTCGAGCACCCGGCCGTATTCCGCTTCGATCTGATCTTCGGTGATAAACAGGTGGGCGTCGTCCTGCTGACGATTGAAGAGCGTCCTGGTTGGGAGTATAGCTGGGAGGGGCTTGCACAAAGCCAGACCGAAATGAAGAAAAAATTCGGCGATCAACGGGCCTATGAAGATCCCGATTACGATTCGGAATTCAACACCTGGGATTAGGGTATGAGCATATAATGAACGCCGCTTCGAGGCTTTATTAGAACCCGCTACGCTGATTTGTTGATTTTAGCCTTTCCAATCACCCAACACCCAATCACCCAATCACCCAATCACCATTTATCTATATCGTTTCCCCTCATTCCTCCGCCACCAGGGTCAACTCCTCCCGGCCATCAAGTCCTGTGATCACCGGAAACGTCTTCTCCCTCGCTTGCCCTTCTCCCGGCACATAGCGGACCTTCGGCGAGAAATACGCAAACAGCGCCGTGTGCCTGGGATGTGGCGACCTGTTCGGCCCGGAGCCGTGGACCATGAGACTATGGAAACAGAGGGCGCTTCCGGCCAATAGCGGTACGTCGAT
>CAJXCW010000394.1 GCA_913051705.1 uncultured bacterium | reverse complement strand
CTTCACCAGGGCATTTCCTGTGCCGGCTACAGTGGAACAGGTGATTATGATGCGTGGATCCATACAGAAACGATAGGAGGATTGTCATGCGAGGGTCAATAGTGAAACGTAAGACAGGCTATTTCATCGTTTACGATGCCCCCAGGAAATGGGAGGATAAAAAGGGGTGTCACACGCGAAATAGAAAATGGGAGAAAGTACCGGCTCCAAACACCCGCAAACATGCTGAGAGGTTGCTGGCCGAACGCCTTTCGCAGCTTCATAGGGGGGAGTTTGTTGAGCCTAGCAAGATCACCTTTGCGACGTTTGCCGATAAATGGATCGAGAAGTACGCAAGAGTCCAGGTGCGTCCTTCTACTTTAGTGTTGTATGAAGGGTTCTTGAAGAATCATTTAGATCCGGTATTTGGCAACATGGTGCTTGCCAGGATCGGTACTGAAGACATTCAGGGCTTCAAAGCCGGAAAGACGGCAGCGGGTTTGTCTCCGTCAACCGTGAAACAGCTATTGGGAACATTGCGTCAGATTTTCGATCACGCCATTGAGTGGGACTATATACATACCAATCCGGCAAAACATGTGAAGAATCCAAAGATACTGAAATCCGAAATGGGATTCTTAACACCGGATGAAGTCCGCGTCTTACTGGCACATGTACCGAACAGGTGGTACGCGTTCTTCTTGACGGCTATTACCACGGGATTGCGTGTGGGCGAATTGCTTGCGATGAAGTGGGGAAATCTGGACTGGAACATCGAGAAGTACTATGTCAAAGAGACGATGCTCCGGGCAAGGGGCGGTCATGCATCAGGGTTTGCGCCGCCCAAGACAGATACCTCCGCTGCTCCGATAAACCTTACACCTTCCTGTATAAAAGCGTTACAGCAGCATCGCCGAAGGCAGTCTGAAGACAGGCTGAAGGCCGGAGGATCATATCAGGATCTAGATTTGATTTTTGCGACGCCCATAGGGACGCCGCTTGATTCGTGCAACATCGTTAAAAAGATTTTTCATCCAGCGTTGAAAGCGGCGGGATTGCATCGCATACGCTTTCACGATCTAAGGCACACATGCGCATCGCTTCTGATCAACCAGGGGGAAAGTCCGAAGTATATTCAAAGTCAACTTCGTCACGCATCTATCGATATGACGTTTGACCGATACGGGCATCTATTCCCGGATGCGGGCAAGGAGGCTGCAGCACGCATGGATGAAGCACTGTTCGGTAATCAAGAAAAGCTGGAAAGCGCGGTATAGCGAAAAGCCATGAAATCATGCGAACCAGGGTTGTGGTTATTTAGTATCAGCCATGATGCGTGATGCGCGTGTCACAACAGATGAATCTTGACAATATTACATCATGATTTACATTTGTAGAGAAGTGTATTGTTCGTCTACCATTTGTCTACCATTGGTAGCTAAAACGACGTAAAATATGATGGAATAACAGGAAGACAACATTTCGCCTATCTCTAAACGAGACAAAGCGTTACGTATTGAGATGAAACAAGATATACGGGGGAAATCAGACTTCGGATCAGTAGGTCGGGGGTTCGAATCCCTCCAGGTGTATTGGCGATATCTGATAAATAAGCGCAGCAGTCTGTATACGATCTGCTGCGCTTATTGTGCGAAAACCCATACCTTTTAACACCGCAGTATCACCTTGTAATTTACTGGAAAGGGCATATTCATGAACCGTATCCGGATGGGGGTCGTTGGTTGTGGCGCGATTGCGCAGATTCAGCATCTGCCGCATCTGTCGGAACTCCGTGACAAATATGAACTCGTCGGATTATGCGACGTATCGCGACAACTGGTCGATTTCATGGGGGATCTGTATCAAGTTTCGCACCGGGTAACGGACTACCGTGAGTTGCTGGCGCTCGATCTGGATGCGGTGCTGCTCTGTTTTGCCGATCCGAAAACAGAGGTGGCGGTAGCCGCCCTTCAGGCAGGCAAGCATGTATTTATTGAAAAACCGATGTGTATATCCGTGCAGGAGGCCGATCGGATTATCGGAGCAGCCGAGGCATCGGGTAAAACGCTCATGGTCGGCTATATGAAACAACACGATCCGGGGTTCCAGTACGCTCTGACGGAAGTGGAGAAAATCCCTGATATCCGGTTGATACAGGTCAACCATATCCATCCTGACAATAACCTGCACCTGAAAGAGTTCAACCTGTATCGCTTCGATGATATTCCGCAGGAGGTCATTGAGCACACCAGAACGTTGCGCGCCGGCGCCGTTCACGAGGCGATCGGTGATGTACCCGATGATGTGCAACGGATCTTCGCCCACCTCACCGGCAGTATGATTCATGATATCAGCGTGCTCCGCGGTATGTTCGGCACGCCGGAACGAGTCGTCAGCATGGAGCAATGGAGTGAGGGTATGACTGTCACGATGGTCCTGGCCTATGAAGGTGATAAACGGTGCATAGCTACCTGGACGCATCTGCCGGAGCTGTGGGACTTCCGGGAAACGCTCGAAGTCTTCGGCAGCGCCCAGCGGGTCAGCATCCGTTTTCCCACCGGCTTTGCCCGTGGTGAGCCCTCACCGGTGACCGTGCAGGGGATGGACGGCAGCAAACCCTGGAAGAAAGAAGTGATCGTCAACAATCAAAATTCGTTTAAGCTGGAGCTGATCCATTTTCATGACTGTATTATTAACGGTAAAAAGCCGCTGACAGATGGATATGCCGCGCGCCAGGATCATGCGTTGTGTAGAGATATCATCAAGGCGTATATGCAGGCTAATATTTAGTAATTGGTTGATTGGTTGATTGGTGAAAGCATAGGTCATAATCCAGTTAGAATGGCAATCATTACTCTGGCGATCACATTATAGCCTATGATATGAGTCAATCACCAACTCACTAAAAAGCACAGCGAGCGAAGCGGAGCGCGTTCTAAATAGTGCCTCGAAGAGGCGTACATTACTTTCGATTGAGCGTAGCGAA
>CAJXCW010000393.1 GCA_913051705.1 uncultured bacterium | reverse complement strand
GGCGTTATTTACTTTCGATTGAGCGCAGCGAAATCAATCAACAAATTGGGCAGTAGACGGTAGGCGGTAGGCAGTATGGAACGGAATTTGAAATTCTATATTATGCTGGGGGTGAGCCTCAGTCTCGTTATCCTGGCGGAATGGTTGATTCCGCCGGCGGTTAACTGGTCTCCCAGCTTTTCAGCTGCGGATAAAATTCCCTATGGCGCCTACGTGCCTTACCATTTTATGGGCTATCTCTTTCCGGATTCAAATATTCGGGTGGTCCAGATCTCTCCATATGAGTTACTTGACGTAGAGGAATTTGAACAAACGACCTATCTCTTCATCAACAATACATTCACCCCCGATCCGGCAGAATCAAACGCCATACTTGACTTTGCCGGGAGCGGAAATCAGGTGTTCATCTCAGCGGAGAAAATAGACGGGGCGCTCGCCGATAGCCTTCAGCTCGAAACGTCGTTTAACTTTATCTCATCGGACTCCAGTTTCATTAATGAGGCCCCTTTTCTCACCGGTATAACCGATGATGATTCCGTAACGATCGATTTTGTAAATCCTGTCCTGGCAAGTGGAGGATACCACTACAAAAAAGGGACGGTGTCTCACTATTTTGAACAATATGACAGCAGCCGATCCATTATCCTGGGCATCAATGATCGTCAGCAGGTCAACTATCTGAAGATGAGCTGGGGTGAGGGGACCTTCTGGCTTAATACCGTCCCTCATGCCTTCACTAATTATAACATGCTTCTTCCGAAGAATAAAGGCTATATGGAGAAAGCGTTGGCCTATCTGCCCGCTCAGGATATTCTGTGGGATGAGCATCATAAAGCAGGCCGTAGAGAAGCGCGTACGCCCATACGCTATATTCTGAGCCAGTCCGCATTACGGTGGGCGTACGGGTTGGCCCTTTTCACCGTGGTGCTGTTCATCCTGTTTGAAGGTAAGCGAAGGCGGCGGGCGATACCTCTGTTGCCTCCCCTGCCCAATGATACGCTGGAATTTGTGGATACGATGGGCCGTCTCTACTTTCAGCGACGGGACCACCAGAACATAACACAGAAGAAGTTTTCCTACTTCCAGGAGCATCTGCGTACTCATTTTTCTATCGTGATCCCGGACGAAAAGACCGATACGTGGTATGCCCGCGTGGCTGAAAAAACGGGACGCCCTGAGGCATTGATCAAAGGGCTATTTGATGCGGCCAGGCACACGCATCCTACCGACCAGGGACTGCTCAGGTTCAACCGGATGATTGAACAGTTCCATCGCAATCCCCGCTCAAGGGATGTTGCGTAACCGCGTCCCAGGCCAACTGTTGCAATATACGGTTCAGGGCGTCATCCCCACCTGGTTCGCCGGATAGAACACCGGGCGATGGCAAGCCAACGGCGCTGCGGCGATAGATGACGAAAAAATGACAATAGGCCGATAGCATGCGCAAGGTCGAACTCGGATGGCCCCAGGCGTCGGTGAACAGATCGGATTGCTTTTCGACTCCAGGCACCGTCCCGGCGATGATCTTCTCGCGTAATGCGAGCGTCGCCTGGGCATCGGGAACGATAAAGACGAATTGTTTACCGAGTTCGTCGTTCAGCGTGCTCACATAGTCTTCCATGACCTTGAAATACGCCGCGTGGGCTGTTTTTAGGTCAGCCATCGTCGAATCGTTGTATTCATCCGGGGAATGCCGTACGCGATTCGCGGGATCAAACGGGAACCGATCTTCAGGTAACCAGAGTTCCTGCAGCGTTACGCGTATATTGGAATTGTGCCTGACGGCCAGCCTGGCGAATTTCCGGATGCCTTCATCCGGCCGGGTCATGCATGAAAGCGTCAGCACATCCACGTTGCCCTCCTGCAGGGCTTTTTTAGCCTCGTTCTGCTCCTCCGGCACGTCCCAGTGCTGAATCACCCGCGAGCCGCCGATGGCGGACGTTCCGATTGTACGGTGGTCCTGAATGCCGACCCCGTTGGCCAGATCGACCAGGAGGTCAGCAACCCAGAAGTGAAAACTGTGGCCACAGGTGAAGACCCTTTGCCCGCCGGCGAGGGGTCGGTCTGGAGTGCGGTTTTCCATGATAGGCCTATCGCTGTCCGTCTTTGAATTCGGTGTACCAGTTCTCGACAACCGTCATTTCGTATCCCGTGACTTCTCCTGTATTCTGTATCATCACAAACCGTTGGCCATCGGCTGAAACGTCATACCAGCTTACCCTTCTGAGCATGGTCGCACTACTTCCCTGACAGCCGAAACGCCCCTATCGACATCACACCGGCTACAACTACAGCGACCAACGATATCCACTCGGGCACGACCCAGGCACCGACCTGAATGTGCCATTGGAAGATAAAACGCAGACCGTGACCTATTGAGACCAGGCCGAAGATAACGCTGGTGACGATCAAATACATCCGGGGCTTCATTGGAAATAGATCTCCCTTCGCCACGTATTTTTATCCACAATTACCAGCACCATGACCCGGCAACCAGGCTTTTGCGCTGTGAGCCTATTATTCTGATCACCATGACCATCAGACGACTTGCTCCCGCCACAGGCCATCCGCTATAGATGTTGCACTGCTTGCTGCGTACCATCAGATTTTAATATAACCGCCCTGTATTCGCTGTCAATCAGGGATAAGCTCCAGCCGGGATCCAGTGTCCTTTTACAGCGGTGGCCTGCCGCCTATGCCATATGAAAGACACTGTGCCCCGGCTTTCGCCGGGTGAACGACGTATCGTGGATCAACTATAGTAACTTGGGCTAAGTAGCCATTATAGGCTATCCTATTTAAAACGAGGAGTAGATCATGACATCTTATCTGAAAATCCTCTGTTGTCTGTTCATTCTCGTAGGGTGTGGGGCAACGGTTCCACAACAGACGGAAACCAAGGAGAACAGGCCTGATTCGGTTACACCTATGAGCGGAAAAAACAATTAAGCCAGGCCATAGATGATTATGAAAAAGCCCTGAAGCTTAAATCCGATGC
>CAJXCW010000392.1 GCA_913051705.1 uncultured bacterium | reverse complement strand
AGACATAATTGGATGTTCCCAATCCATCATAACATTTTCACCACTACTACTTACAATTAGTTTAGTATCTGAAAATATTAATGTTGATGATAAATACGGATCACTCATTATGCTATTTCTACCCAACTATGATCTGGATTAAAATAAACTGTAGGATATGCATTTGAACCACTTGTAAGTGAATATCCTAGAATTTTAACTATATTACCAGATGATCCTGAAATATGTTCAAGGTCAGTTGAACCACTTGCCCGCGTCCCAAGAAATTAAAGTCCATCCCCACCAACCCATAGCTCAACTCGCCGGACTTCCCCGAGAGGGTCGGCGATAACCCCCGGGCATACAGATCGAGAACGCTGACCACCACATCCGCAAATCTGTCCTTCTTTTGCACCTGAATATCCACCTGCCCCAGGAAAAAAACCGCCGTAGATTACGGGCGGATTCCACAACCAGCATGGAATCAAGCGGTTCACCCTCCGAGAACAGAAGCTCACGCCGTATAATTGCTTCCCGTGTCCGTGTATTCCCCTCAATGGAAATGTGCCGAATCGTCGGTTGCTGAGCGGTATTTCGCCCTGCTTGACCCGCTGCACTCCCCAGGCTGAACAGGATGAAACAAATTCCAACACAAACCCCGTACGTATTGAACACGCCTACACCTTTCCTGGTAATCGATCACTTTCCCATCCCCCTCTCTGGAGGACCAAAATCTTTTTTCTCCTTTATCTCACCTTGACATCATTATAATATATCAGACAATCATATTGAAGGCCTTTCGTTTTTATAATTATGAATTGTTTTCCCTGTATTTCCTGTGGTTAATGATCTCATGACCCGTCTATTTAAACTTCGCGATATCACCATATACAAGGATACCCAATATTACTGCGGTCCCGGACCATCGTCTGTGTTGTTGCCAGATGGGCGGATCCTGGTTGCTTTCAGGCGAGCCCGTGACTGGACATCAGAGGGCGTCATCGCCCATGGGTTTCCATCGACGGATGCATGCCTCACGTGTTCTGATGATGAAGGATGCTCCTGGTCGAAACCGGTGGTGTTTACAGCGGGAAATATCACCAATCAGAATCTGCTGAGATTACCGAATGGGGTGTTACTATGCCTGACGCAGCGCGGGGAATTGGTCCCGTTGAAAGTCTATGAAAAATGGAAAGATCAGAAGCCGTTTCATTATAATGAAGCATTCGGCTGGGCGCATGCTTCTTTTGGCGTTCAGGTCATGCGATCATTTGACGATGGATTAACGTGGGAGGGGCCTTTCTTTATCTCACCTGTCCCTGATATTGATCCCATTTTCCCCGATTGGCCTTCCCCGTCTGGCTTGCGCGCCTCTCCGATTACCCTACAGGATGGCGCGGTGGGCGTCGCGGTATATGGCCTGCGCGGTGGAAAACGGAAGAGCGGTAATGTCTGGTTCATGACCTCCACGGATTTCGGCGAAACCTGGGTACCGCGTGGTCGCATCGCCGATGATCCGGATGGTACACACTATCCGAACGAAACCAGCGTATATCAGTGTGAAAGCGGTAAATTAGTCGCCTTCATGCGGATTGAAAACACATCAGAGCGTTTACTTTGCACGTCAGAATCCCATGATTCAGGGGTGAACTGGTCCCCGTGGCAACCTCAAAATATCAAAGGCCATCCCTTCCAGGCGGCACGTCTCTCGACCGGCCAGGTTCTCCTTGCCTATGGATATCGGCGAACCCCCATGGGAGTTCGCGCCTGCCTCCTGGATGCCAATTGCGATAATTTGGACACGACGCAAGAGCTGATTCTTCGTGATGACGGTGGTTCATTCGATCTTGGCTATCCCCATGTTTTGCCGCTGCCCGGCGGCAAGGCGCTTATCACCTATTACCATAATGTCGACAACGGTCTCCGGTTTGTGACGGGGAGCCTTGTCGAGGTCAAATGAATTCCTCCTTTGATTCCAATATGGTTTTTTATGGACAACACGGATTTTTTAAATTCTTTGTAATGTCCTGCTACAGGTTGACACATACCAAATTGTGTCAGATTGATCCGTTGATTTTTAATTTCACCCAAATAGGTTTATGATCGCTTGCTTTAGCTTGCTTGACTTTCCCTCGGTCAAGCACCGTCATACCTCTTGTAAAGATATGGTCAAATGTCAAAAAAAGGAGACGTAAAGAGGTCGCTGTGGCCCCGATGCCTTTTGTTGCTCTTTCCAACCCCTTTGTTGCAAACAGGCTTTCCATCGCTTTGATACTTCCTCCTTCCGTCCATGAATTAAAATCACCGCCGACGATCACCTGTTCAACCTCCTCCGCTTCCGGCATACTCTTCACAATAGCATCCACCTGAGATAATCTTTTCTTCCGGCTCTCCCATATCGATATCGCTATGGTTTCCGTGTGGACGCTATAGGCTATCATATCGGTTCCCGCCATATCGATCATCCCGGCCACAGAAATGCGCCTTTGCTTATTATCCCACCGTTCATGAGGCAATATGATTTTTCTATGACTGTGTATGGGCCATCTCGATAAAATAGCATTACCGAAATCCTTGCCTGTTTTGTGGATAGAGGCCGGGTAATAGACATAATTGTAACGCAAAGCGCTCGCGATGGATTCCGTCCCTTCGTGGTCCATCTCTTGCAGGAGGAGGATGTCTGCCTCTCTTAATTCACTCATTCCGCTCAGATCGTCGATGGCCTCAGTAATTTTCTCTGCAAATCTGATGTTGTAAGAGACTACGGCGATGGTCTCTTTTGCGGCTGTGTTTTCTGGTCCATATCGACCTGTATAAACAGGTCCCATTGGATCAGAGTAATTGGTGATGGGGGCGGACATACGGCTATAATTATAAAAATAAGGGCATTGGAGGATTACCGACACGGGAAAATATGGTATCTCATGGATCAGGGCATTTATGCGAATGTATTGTGGGTCTGCCCAAATGCTTTTTCGATGCGGTAGATGTTAGGAATGTTAAGATGCTTCAGCTTGGCAGCGGCTT
>CAJXCW010000391.1 GCA_913051705.1 uncultured bacterium | reverse complement strand
AGAGATTCGGGACGGTCAGATTCGAGGACCACTGCACGGCATTCCGATCGCGCTCAAGGACCTTATCGACGTGGCTGGAACGCGCACCACATGCGGCTCGATATTTTTTGCGACCGCCCCCCCATCCGAATCCGATGCAACGGTCGCTGTCAGGCTCAAGCGCGCAGGAGCGATTATTGTAGGCAAAACTAATCTGCACGAATTTGCCTTCGGCGTCACGACGGATAATCCGCACTTTGGCGCGACGGCCAATCCGTGGAACACATCCCGGGTACCGGGCGGTTCAAGTGGTGGGTCGTCCGCCGCTGTCGTCGCTGGATTTTGCGCCGGGGCACTGGGCACGGACACGGGAGGATCGGTACGCATTCCATCGGCGTTGTGTGGGAATGTGGGGCTGAAACCGACGTATGGACGGGTCAGCGTCCACGGCATAACCGAACTCGCACAATCGCTTGACTGTGTCGGTCCCATGTGCCGCTATGTCGGTGATGTCGCGATCATGATGAATATCCTTGCAGGACATGACCACAACGATGTCCACTCCGAAGATGAATCTGTCCCGGACTACGCTGAAGGAATTGAACGCCCCATGGTCGGCATAAAAGCGGGCATCCCGATACGGCATTTCTTTAGAGACCTTCATCCGGGTGTGGAACAGGCTGTGCGTGAGGCGATCAGCACTTTAGAGGGGTTGGGTGTGGAGATCGTCGACATTGATCTTCCGTCCGTACCCGATGCGCACGAGGCGGTATTGACGATTTTAAAGGCGGAGGCGAACTTTTTTCATCAGAATCGTCTTGCTGATCGTCGCGAGGATTTCGGGGTTGACGTACGAGAAATTCTTGAGTCCGCTCAACAGCTCTCTACGGCGGATTACATTTCGGCCGTCCGCTTGCGGGAAACCGCTCGGCGTGAGTTTTTACAGGCATTTGCAGAGATTGATCTGATACTTACACCCACCGTGCCTGTTCCCGCTCCCCTTCGCTCTGAGACCGATCCATCCACCGGTAGAAACGCTAATCAGATTCGTCCACGGCTGACTCAGAACACGCGAATCTTCAATTTACTCGGTCTTCCGGCGATCTCCGTGCCGTGTGGATTCACCGAAGAAAAATTACCGGTAGGGCTTCAGATTTCGGGGCGATGGTGGTCTGAGAAAACACTCCTTCAAGTCGGCCACGCCTATGAGCAGGCCACGTCATGGCATACGATGTGGCCGGACCGACCTGAAGATGACCGCTCTTGAATGAACACGGCGAAAAAAACGCGATGTATTGATCACCTATTAAATCAGGAGAACGTTCCATGAAACTGGTCAACAAGACCGCATTAGTAACCGGGGGCGCTACAGGCATCGGTCGGGCAACGGCCGAGCTTTTCGCCACGGAAGGGGCCGAAGTACACATCATTGACTACAATGAAGAAGAAGGTCGAGCGGCTGTTGAGACGATAGAAGCGAACGGCGGCCACGCTTATTTTCATCCGACGGATGTCCGCTCGGAAAAGAGTGTGGCCACCGCGTTTGACAATATAAAAACCCATTGCGATCATCTGGACACGGTCGTGTTTGCCGCCGGCGTGCTGAAAGGCGCTTTCAAAACCATCGACGAACTGACCGAAGCGGATTGGGACGCGACGCTCGATACCAACCTGAAGGGGACGTTTCTGTCGGCCAAGTATGCCGCCCCCTTATTGATCGCCGCAAAAGCATCGGTTCTGATGATCATTTCATCCGGTGCGGGCGTATTTGGCGGGTCCTCCTCGTATGCCTATGCGGCGAGCAAGGGGGGACAGTATGGCATACATTTCAAGCTGGAGCAGGAGTTGAGTCCCCATGGCGTACGTCTGCATGTGATTTGTCCGGGCGGAATCGCCACGCCGTTGAAGCTGAAAAATATCGCCCAGGGTGCGGTGGCCGCCGGCCGCGATCCCGAGGAAGCCAAAAGAAAGGCCGGTCTTGGTGATCCGAAGGGTGTAGCCAAGGTGTTGGCCTTTCTGGCCTCGGAAGATGGATCCTACGTGCGCGGCACGATTCGAACCCGATAAGGATCGTATTAACGGATGTCACGCAAAACTGCTTTTTCACCAATCATGCACCATATGGCCCTGCCCGGGAAACCAGACGGCATCTACAAAGAAAGATAACGTCACCCCGACACAATATCCGATCAGCAATCCGATGAAAAACCGTTGACCTGCCTCATACGAGGTGGTACCCCCAAAGCGCATCAATATTGATTTTATTAACCAGGCGAGGAAGATCGACAGGATGGAATCCCGTATGGTGCTGGCAAAACATATGGCGAACCCGACAGGCGCAAGCGGCCACCAGATGAGCCAGTGTCGCAGTTTCAAAAGAAGCACGAACAGAAGGATGCCTCCGCTGATGAACCACCCTTCATACTGACCGAGGGTCATGGCATTCTGCATCCAGGTGCTGATGGTGTCATAATAGGCGATGTTTAAATTCGTGAATGCGCCGCCGCCGAAGTTGTACGCGCCTGTGGTGGCGTACCCGGTATAAATAGTATAGGCGACCGAGGAAACCATACTCAGGACAAACGTGACGCACAGCAACGCAAAAAGGCCTTTCTTCCTGGGCCAGAAGCCGTCTGTGATGCGATCCACCAGGGCCAGGGAACCCATGCCCATGCCGCGCCAGTTTCGGGCATAGGCCGAGGCCAGGCCGAGGGCGGTCAGACTTCGTTTTGATATCTGCCCGGATCCGAGCGTAAGCACCGTGATCTCATGGGCATTCACCGGCAGATCCAGAAACATGACGCCGGTCTCCGCAATGATCTTGGTCGTGCCGAAATAGAGAATAAACAGGAACGTCAGGAATACGATGATGATCGGCCATGACAGACCGGACTGAGATAACCACGCACCAATGAATATCGTGCCCAGAATCAGGCCGAACAGGGCGGTACGATAAGAAAGCAATTCCCTGGAATCATCCATGGGTTCCGCCCGGTTGAATGCTTTTCGCGCCACATGGACCAGATGCCTTCG
>CAJXCW010000390.1 GCA_913051705.1 uncultured bacterium | reverse complement strand
CCCCACCGGTTGATCGGATACGCCTATTTAATTATATCCCTCTATTTTATGTCCGAGATGCTACCCCGACTCTGGAATTATCAGGTTGAGTTTCCCGCCAGGACCGTTGCGCATCTTCTTCTGGGGATGACGATCGCCGTGATACTCATCTGCAAGATCGCCATCGTCCGCTTCTTCAAATATCTCGAAGATTCGATGGTCCCCTTACTCGGTATCCTGCTGCTGATCTGTACCAATCTGCTCATCGGGCTCTCTGTACCCTTTGCATTTAAAGAAAGCGCACTGAGCGGTAATATCGGCGGGGTCTCAGCCTTCAGTGAAGAAAACAGGGCGCGGGTCAGCCGTCTGTTGCCTGCGGCCGGGTTCTCTGAAGAAGCTCCGCTTAACGAACTGGTCACCGCTGAAAACATGGAACATGGACGGGATATCCTGTTAAGGCAATGTGTACAGTGCCATGACTTGCGAACCATTCTGATACGTCCCAGAACACCGGAAAACTGGGTCAAGACCGTCACTCGCATGGCCGATCGATCCTTACTCTGGAATCCGATCGACGATACGGATCAATGGGCTGTCTCTACCTATCTGATTGCCATCACACCGGATCTGCAGCGATCCACCAAACAGAAACGATCCGAGGACGTAGCCCGTCAGCAGATCCAGGAAGCCATACAGGCTTCGATGGCTGCACCTGTGTCAGACGATCCGGCATCCGAGGCGACGTTTGATCTGGACGATGCGCAACACACGTTCGAAGCCACCTGTTCCCAGTGCCATGAATCCAGTGATGTCGAATTCGCCTCTCCCGAATCCGAAGAAGAAGCGCGGGCGCTGGTCACCCGTATGGTCGTGGAAAACGGTCTGGAAGAAACCGAAGAGAATCTCGAAAAAGTCATCTACTACCTGACGGAAACCTATGTGAATAAATGAGTCAATAAGGGATAGGAGACACGCATGCAGCGTTACGGTATGGTTCTGAAAGTCAAACCCGAGAAAATCGAAGAATACAAAGAATATCATGCGGATATCTGGTCCGGCGTGGCAGATATCATCACCGAGTGTAACATTCGGAACTACTCCATCTATCTAAAAGATGATTGCCTGTTCTCCTATTTCGAGTATATCGGAGAGGATTTCAAAGCAGATATGGATAAAATGGCAGCAGACCCGACGACGCAGAAATGGTGGGATATCATGATGCCGATGCAGGACCCGCTGCCGACCCGGAAGGAAGGGGAGTGGTGGGCGGATATGGAGGAGGTGTTTCATCAGGAATAAATTAGCAAGTGGCAGGTAGCAGGTGGCCAGTAGTTTTACTGCAAGCCACCTGTCACCCGCTGACCCGCTACCTGCTACCTGCCACCCGCTGATATCATGAGTGCTACGCTTTATCTTTATTGTGACTGTCCGAAGGAAAAACTTGGATTCGGGCGTGACTTCCAGTCGGCGATCTGGCAGGATTGTCTGGGGGCTTTAGCCTATCATTGCGGTGAGGCCGGTGAGTATAATCTCTGGCCGGCGCATGACCCGGATGATGATGGACGGTTGGATCTTGATACGTTGCAGGCCTGGATTGAATGCATCTTCACGAGAATAGCGCCGCATCGTAACGATCTGCCAAAGTGGCATCAGATATGGAAACCCCGGCACGACGGCTGGACATCTACCAGGGTAGCTTTTCGTTATAAGGGGCGATACTGGCTGGTAGAAGCAGTCTGGAACTATCTGACTGTACAGGATATGGGAGAAATCGAGGGAGACCTGATTGAGAGCCACGATCTTGACCTCTCTGACGATGCCTGTCCATTAGCGGACGATATGGAAATAACATTAGAGGAAGATGATGAACCCGATAAATATCATATCTCCGCCGAGGATTTCGATCAGATCTTCAAAAACACCCATTTTACACTGGAATGGGGCGACCTGTTCTCGTATTTTGAAAAAGAGCTGCAAAGCATCCGGGATATCTTGCCGCACATGCCGTGGAAAAAAAAGAACAGGTATACGGGTTTTACATATGAAGTTTGATTATGGCAGCTAAATCATAATTTATAATTCAATATTCAAAAATAAACAAATGAACGGGAGGTTATGAGATGGCACTGACAGAGGCACAGGTAAACGAGTTTCATGAACACGGGGTGGTTACCGTTGAAGGGATACTGACGGATGAAGACTTTGACCCTATGATTGAGACGATGTCGGCATTTATTGATCGTCGCGCGCAGGTGTTGAAGGACGAGGGCAAAATTACGGATCTTTACGAGGACAAGCCGTTTTTGACCCGGTATGCGCATATTTTTAATCAGAGTGAGGAGATCGGGCGTGGGCTCGATATCTATGAACTGCGGGCGAAAACCGTGTTTGATTTTCTGCGCAACGACCATCTGCTCGATGCCGTAGAGTCGATCCTCGGTCCGGATATCTCTTGCTCGCCTATTCAACATATCCGGGCCAAACCGCCGTCCCGACTGAACGGCAGCCCCGGTTTTAATGTGCCGTGGCATCAGGATTCCGGGGTAAGCTGGGAAGAGTCGGACCGGACCCTGTCGCTCACCTGCTGGATTCCGCTGGTAGACGCCACGGTAAAACGCGGGTGTATGGAAATGATCCCGGATGTGATTCATACCGGTCACCTTGAACACGAAGCCGGAGGCGGTACGCATATCCGCCCGGATATGATGCCGGATACCGGACCGGTCGCCGCCGAAGTCAAAAAGGGCGGGGTGATTTTTCTGAGTCAATATACGCCCCACCGATCTACACCGAATCTTAGTGATTGGGATGTGCGCTGGAGCCTGGACCTGCGTTATGTGGCCTATGGAGAGCCAACCGGCCGGCCGTTTTTCCCGGATTTCTGCGTCCGCAGCCGATCCAACCCCGAACGCGTGTTAACCGACCACGAAGAATGGGCCCGCCTGTGGGTGGACGCGCTGGAAGAGCAACGACAAAATCCGCAGCCTGCGCATCGGGTGTAGGGGACGAAACGACGAATTATTAAGCAAAATCTTATTTTGATTCGTAGCTTCGCG
>CAJXCW010000389.1 GCA_913051705.1 uncultured bacterium | reverse complement strand
CGTCTACGAGCTGGTCGAGCGTTGGGGTGTTCGAGCTGCGCGAAGTCGAGCTGGACAATGGTCTGGAGACGATCGAGCAGAGGCTGTTTTTCGCATGGGACAAGCGGGCTCAACGCAAAGAGGCACAGGGATTGAGGGGCATGCAGTTGGAGGTCCGGGTTGGCGGGCAGGCCGAGATCTGCAGCTTCCAGGCCACAGCGGGTTTTGCGCCGGTAGCCATCAAGTTCGAACGCCGGCGGGAACTGGGGCCGGACCTCTCGTCCCTGGAAGCACAACTGAAGGGGCTCGACCAGGATACGCTGTTTGTTGAGCTGGTCCCGCGGGGATTCCCGCCGACCGCCCGGCTGAACGTGCGAGGGGCCAACGTCCAGGAGGATGACATCCCGCTGGCTGATGCGGGACGTCTGCTGCGGCAGATTCGGCTCGCAGATCTGCAGGTCCGCGGTGGCCGGCGGTATTCGATAGTTATCCCATCGGAGGTCGACGGCAGCCCCGATTTGGTATCGATTCGGCTGGGATTTCATCCGCCGGGCCATGCAGGACACATCGGGCTGAGCGTGACCTGGGAGTGCCTGGTACTGCAAGAGATCACACTGATGTCCCGGCCAAGCCTCACGCTTGGAGAAGCCGAACGAGCGCCGATGCGAGTGGCTGCCTTTCTTAAGAAGATGAGAAGGCAGGAGTTGGGTTTGCGGAACATGATTGTTGGTTTGGAAATCGAAATCTCGAAGGTGATCAGGAACTTCAACTCGCTCCAATCCCGGGATGCGGAAATGGCCGCCGCCTTATTTGGACGAATTGACAGGAAACGTAGAGAATTGGTGGCGAAAAGGAACGCCGCGAAGATTTCTCTAAAGGACCTGCTGGCGAGAATTCTCAGTGCACAGCGGTATGCGAGCATCCCGGACAGTGTCACAAGGGCCATGAAAACAGTACACGGCAAGTCGACGATTGGTTGGCGGCTGTATTGCAAGCGGGCAGGACTTGAAATCAACGTAGCCTCTGGCGAGTGAACGCGTGATGTTTGGAACCGGCGGTGTAGGCGGTTACTATGGCGGTCGGCTGGCAGAAGCCGGAGTAGACGTGGTATTTATCGCACGGGGTGAACATTTGGAGGCCATACGTGAACATGGGCTGAAGGTGGAAAGCACGAAGGGTGATTTTATTTTAGATGCTGTAGAGGCTACAGATGATCCGGCCGAGGCTGGTATCGTCGATGTGGTGATGACCTGTGTCAAGTGCTGGCAGGTCCCTGAGGTGACGGAAGCCATAAGACCGATGGTCGGCCCTGATACCTGCATCCTTCCTATGGAAAATGGGGTCGAAGCACCCGGACAGTTGGCGGAGGCGTTCGGCTGGGAGCATGTGCTGGGCGGTGTATGCGGTATTGTTTCCTTTAAAGCCGGTCCAGGGCATATTCGTCATGTGGCCTATGAGCCGTTTGTTAACTTCGGAGAATGGGATAACCGGCCGAGTGATCGGGTCGAGAGACTACGACAGGCTTTTGCTAAAGCCAAAGGGTTGATTGTAGATACACCGGCTGATATTCAGGCGGCTATGTGGCGAAAATATATTCTTATTGCCACATGGAGCGGGGTAGGGGGCGTCACGCGCGCGCCGATCGGTGTGGTGCGGAGTCAGCCCGGTACGCGCCGGATACTTGAAGGCGCTATGGAGGAAGTCTATAGCGTGGCCAAAGCGCTTGATATCGCCCTGCCGGATGATATCGTCAGCATAACGATGGGAATTTTAGATAGTGTGGAATACGGCGGGACCGCCTCCATGCAGCGAGATGTGATGGAAGGGCGATATTCCGAGCTTGAAGCCCAGATCGGCGCGTTAGTCCGGATGGGGCAGAAAACAGGCGTGGATACACCGGTGAACACTTTTATCTATAACAGTCTTCGTCCCATGGAGTTGCGGGCTCGTGGCGAGTTGGAATTTTAGGATAAGCCTGCATGCGGTTTAATGGTCCGATCTGGAGAATAAATGAGACCCTTCCTGGAAAGAATACAAGACGACCGTCCTCTTATTTACGATGGGGGATTCGGTTCCGAGTTATTTGCCAGAGGCATTGAATTAACCAATAGTGCGCTGGCCAACGAGCTGCATCCAGATGATGTAGTTGGAATTCATACCGACTACATCCAGGCCGGTTCGGATATAATAGGAACCAATACGTTTGTGGCTTCCTTTCCGCATCTTGAAATGGCAGGGAAGGATCCATCGGAGTCGGATGATCTGGTGAAGCGTGCCGTCGAACATGCGAGAACGGCGATAGAAAAGAGCGGCAAAGAGGTGTATCTCGCCGGATCGGTCGGGCCATTGCCCGGAGCGATTGAAGCAGATAGCGGCGGCACCGATTTCGGTATCGCCAATGACATTGCACGGGAAGCGCACGAGCGGGTCGGGACGGCCCTGGCCGAAGGCGGTGTTGATTTCTTTTGCATTGAGACCATGTTCTCCGCCAAAGAAGCCGCCATCGCTGCAAATGAGGTCAGAAAATTCGGCTTGCCGATCGCGGTGAATTTGACCTATAAGTACACGCGGGATAGAAAATCCGGGCAGATCATCTACAAAACCGACTGGGGCCATTCGGCGGCGGATTTACTGGATCTTCTGTCCAGCGGTGAATTTTCTGATGGAGACGATCTGTTGGGCTACATACAGATTTTAGGACTGAATTGCGGCGCCGAATCCAGACGGGATGAGCATACCGGGATGCCGTATGCGATCCATGGCGTCCGGGAGTTGAAGGCTGCGATGGAAAAGAAGGGGATAGCGCCGAAGAAGATGATGACCTATCCCAATGCTGGTAAGGCCCAGCTGGATAAAGATCATAAAACCTATTACAATCAATCACCGGAAGAAATGGCCGGTTATATACCGGAACTTCTTGACAGCGGTGCTGATATTATCGGTGGATGCTGCGGAACCGGCGTAGAGCATATCAGGGCGTATCGTGGTGCGGTGGATAAGGGAATGGTGATTTAGTGATTTGTTGATTGAAAAGACTAAAATCAGTCAACCCCGAAGGGCTCGCATCGTGTCGGCAGGACACAT
>CAJXCW010000388.1 GCA_913051705.1 uncultured bacterium | reverse complement strand
CCGTAACAACCCTTGCAGGCAGCTCAACATGGGGGTCCACAGACGCCACTGGTACCATGATCGTGGACGGGACTGCACATTAACATCATCTCGGTCACCCCTGCATCGGGTTCGTTCAACAGGGCCGAGCTTACGCCATGGATATTTTCGAACAGCCAGGTCTCTACGGTCTTGATGGTCTCTGCATCCAGATGATCGATCATACCGCTGATGTTTAGCCGGGGTTGGGCCGACAATTCCCAGACCCCGCCCGGTGGATCCTCAGGCCCTCGCTCCTGAGCCCAGATGGTCTTTTGACGTTCCACCATACGTTCGTAGGCAACACGTACCGACTCAAGCTGGTCCGGCGGAATGGCCCCGCGAACGATAAGATAGCCTTCTTCGAGAAAACGATCCCGGTTGACTTGCATACTTTACACTCCTGAAGGTGAAACGCGGAACAGAAAAGAGATGAATGAGTGTAGATTTTGTTCGATGGATAGAACCTCGTAATAGGGTGTATCCTGTTTAAATCGTCAAGAGGGAATGTTGGGTATGTGTGGGACCAGGGTGCTTGCCGGAATGATCTGGTCATCGGCCATGGTCGTCTTCATCGGTCCGATGCTGCGTTCAAGGGCATCAGTCCCGCAGGATAACAATGAAGAGATTGTCCTTGAGATACTGGAATCATAATATCTGGACAAACCGAAAACCGATTTGTATACTTGTCATACCGCGTGTAAGCTGATACAAATACCATAGGTAACTTCTCCAACCTGTCACTTTCATTGATAGAATATCAGCCTTAGGATAAGACCATGATTGGAAAAATGATCGTTCACATTATCGTGTTTGCTATTTTAGGCGGCATTGCTGCATCAGGAATACTTATCGGCCTGCTTGCCATTTCTGATCAATATGTCGATGCGGCGGGGTGGCACGGTGAATATACAGGAAGAGGCGCCGTATTTTTTGGTGTGGCTTGTTTTTTAGCCGGCCTCGCTTTTCTGTGCTTTTATATATCCACGTTGTTCGCTTCAAAGCTGTTTATCATGATGGGTATCGGGTATATTATCAGTACGTTCGGCATCGGGCGTGTGGCCGGATATGTACCTGATTTTGTACTCGATCAGTATGTGGTGCCACGAGTCCAGGATATTGTTAATACGCATATCAGACCGATATTGGAGCTCGTGGGTTGGTGAGTTTACCGATTTCACGGGTTCTAGTCCATGGATCAGGGGAAAGCATACAAACCGTCTATAGCGTCTGAATGATCTCCTGGATAAGCCTCCTCCGACAACCCGGTAATCTCGGCAATATCCGGAATGGCCATGTCTCTGGCAAGCAACGACCGGGCAATCCGAAGTTTCTCTTTGAGCCCTTCCTGCTTGCCTTCTTTGAGCCCTTCCTGCTTGCCTTCTTCGTACATCTTCTTCCTGTCACGAGCAATCGCATTAACCAGCATGGATTGAACCTCCTCTCGATTCTGATACACCTGAGATAACGCTTCCGGATCTATCTCCCTGTTCCGTCCCTGTGCCGACACCTGACGGAACCAGTTCAGAAAAAGGGATACGGCTTGCTTGTCGGGTTCATGATCAAACAGCGCCAGAAGCTCTCCTCGCAAGACCTCTACATCATAATACGCCTCGGTCAGAAACAGCGCCGAGACGATGTTCCGGATCTTGAGAAGCGACGCCTGGGTGAACTCATTCTCCGCGATCTTGAAATACGCGAAGGAGGCTTCCGGGTCCTGCTGCCGGACTTCACATAGTCCATATAGAAACTGGTCAGGTAGTACAGCACCCGAAGCGCCATGAACCGGGGTACGGTAGATTGGAACTCCAGCAGGATATAGAGGTATACTTCGGAATCTCTCAGGGGCACTTTATAGAGCAGATCGCTTTCTGTCTCTTTGAAGTGATCTGCTCTATAGGATTTGTCTAAGGTCTCCGCCGCCTCGAAATTGGCTTCTTTGACCCAGGCTTCGGGCACGAAGGTCTCCAGCAGTTGCCGGAAGATCGTGCGGTTGGAGAATAAATACTTGTATCCGACATCGTGAATCCTGGCCATATATCCCTCATTATAATACGTTGTCTTACCGAAGGTATCAACATTGAATGTGCTTGGTGCTTGGTGTTTTGTACTTTGTAAAAATCTTCTATAGTACACGACAAAGAGCCGATATGTCATCTCGACCGAGCACAGCGAGTGGAGAGATCTACTTATAGTTGGCTCATGGTAGATCGATGCTTGCGGTACACCGCGCAAGCGGCGGCAGCTCTGCTCGGAAACTATTTTCGTCCAGTGTACAGCCCTACAGGCCACATCATATACCGATGACGTTTTCCTGAAAGCAAGGGCATCTGGGCTGTGCCGTTTGATGGAACGCAGGTGACCGGTGAATCATTCCCTATTGATGCCGGCGGCGGTTACCCTGCGGTATCATTTGATGGCACCCTGGTATATCGGTCCAGCGATGTGGGTGATCCTGCACTGTTCAATATGATGTGGGTGGGCCGTCAGGGACGCGAGGCGTCCGTGGGCGAACCACGAGATCGGATACTCACTCCCGAGCTCTCTCCTGATGGAAAGATGGTGGCGTTCGAAGCGGTAAGTCTGTCCAATCGGGACATCTGGATGTACGATCTGGAACGGGATATTCCCACGCGGTTTACGTTCGATCCCGGAAATTGTTCGATTTTCCAGATGGCTCGATTTACTGGTGTGGCTATAGTGTATCGAACGACGGTCAGCAATTTCTGGCGGTACAGCAGAGGGGGGCAGGAGAGCACCAGATTACGGTCACGATTGTCCATAACTGGATCAAAGAATTCGACGGCCAAAAGTGACCGCCTGTCCATGAAGCCTGTACACCTGCCCCGGTGACAGGTGCCCCATGCTCATGATGCCACCCGCATCGATTTCGCCTCAGTGAGCAGCCCCATAGCTTCAACGGCGTTGGGATATCTGCTCCCATTAGTATAATCGATGTAATAATTGAAATGTGAGAATCAACCATAGGAGCGCAACATGTTGCGCTTTATTTTTGTCCTACAGGTTATTAAAAATGGTATCGAATCTA
>CAJXCW010000387.1 GCA_913051705.1 uncultured bacterium | reverse complement strand
ACCGACTGATGCCGGTTTTGTTGCCAAGCGCCTTTACAAAAGCCTGGCCCAGACAGATGCCCACATCCTCGACCGTATGATGATCATCGATATGCAGGTCACCCTGGCATGCAAGAGCCATATCAAAGCCTGCATGTTTTGTCAAGGCCGTCAGCATATGATCAAAAACCCCGATACTGGTCTGACCGGTTAATTCTCCGTTTCCGTCCAGACTCAAGGTGATTTCAATCTGCGTTTCACGCGTTGTTCGTTCAATGGTTGCCGTACGCACGATAATGGGCCTTACTTAGAAAATGTAAAATGAGGAAGTGGAAAAACGGGCGGTCCGTCTCGTTTTCTGCCATTTCCTCATTTTCTTGTGACTTGCCATAATGTTCATTCAGACTAGTTGTCTTCCTCTTCATTTTCATTAAGGAACGTATCCGGGTTGAAATTGATCGGTTTCATCAGCGTTTCCAGATTATAGGGGGTAATAATACGTGGCGTCGGTGTCGAAGATACGCACTTCGAGACCGCAACTTTCGACAATCTGCTGTTTTCTGTCAACCAGATCTTTGGAGGCGGCGACGAACAGGACCTCGATACGAGCCGACTTATCATCCGTGGAGACTTTCTGAAAGTCGAAGTAGACGTTTTCCATATCATAGGGAATAACCATACCGCCTTCCCACCAGACTGCGCCCGCCAGATCCTCTTGGGCCATTTTGGGCAACGTCAGTTTTCGGACGGCGGTGGAAGGGCCGGCAATCGAGCAGCAGGCCCGCTTTCCTCGGACTTCGGCCATTTTCATTGCCTTGTTGATCGCCGTACGGACAGAATCGTCATCCGTAGAATCTTCAATATCCACTTTGGAGGCACTAACGACAAATTTACGCCCCGCTCGTTCCTGCATTTGAACAACCTTACGCCGGTGCCCACATCAAGGCCGATAAGCGGCGGTAGTTTCATTCAGGCCATAGATCGTGTTCCTTATGTATTTTTATGTGCTTTTGGTACAGCCTGTTATGTATAATCGTCTTATAGTATACCATTTATTTAATAAAATAAAGGATAAACACCATAACAGTTATTACAATCAATAAATGTACCCCTTAAAAAAGGCGGATGCCGATACGAAATCATCGTGCCGACCACGACGATACCGAGCATGGCCGCAGCCATAATGGCTTCCATCATGGCAAAACCGCGTATCCCGGAACGGGGTGAGGAACGTCCTCTACTGGATGTTCCGGGCTTCATAGGGTTAAACCGGCCTTTCATACGTAATCCGCCTTCCCGTTCTACGAGAATGTCCATGCTCTGGACCAGGGGTATCCCGGCGTCAATCAAGGTGGCCATCTGGCGGAAAAAATACGCGATTTCTCCCACTTTCACCTTGCTGCGCTGCTTGGTTTTCGGATCGGTTTTCTTCGCTAAATTAGGCGGCGCAATTTCGTGGGGTATCCCGTCAATACCAGGCGGATTGAGACGGTTTTTTCGCTCACCTATATATGGATATCGCTCGCCACGCTCTGGGCGGCGCGCAACAGAATCAGGCTTACGAGTTTGATGACGGGCGCAGCTTCTGCATCCAGATTCAACTCGGTGGCGGATTTGTCCTCGGTCTCTTCCATCTCCGACGCCTCGACGGAAACCAGTTCAAGGAGTTCATTGTCAATATCGATCTGTTGCCCATAGATAGCCTCGAATGGCCTTCATGATATCATCGCGATCCACTTTAACAGGCTTGATATCATAGGTTATATGGGTTTTCAGGGTGTCCAGGGCCACGATGTCGAAGGGGTGGGCCATGGCGATGGTCACCGTTTGGCCGATGTGTTCGGTGGCAATCAATGCGAAAGCCCGTGCCATGCGTTCCGGTATTAAATTGCCAACTTTATGATCTATCTTGGACGCATCCAGAGCAATCTCGGTGGCTGTTCCGGCATCAGCCCTGCCGTTTTCCTGACGTCGATCCGGCAGGGCTTTTTCCGCTACGTCCTTCATTTTCGACAGGTTGATCGGCTTGAGCACATAATCGTAAGCGCCCTTCTCACGGGCTTCTACCTTTGACTCATAGGAGGCGAAGGCGGTCATAATAACGATACGCGCTTCCGGATTAACCTCCCGGATTCTCGGCAGGGCCTCCATACCCGTTACATTGGGCATGTTCAGGTCCAGAAAAAATCAGGTCGAACGGATACCGGCTGGCCAGAGATATCCCCTCCTGACCATCTTCCGCCGCCGCCTGACAGCCATACTGTCCGAAAAACTGTGAGACGATATCCCGAATATATTCTTCGTCGTCAATTACCAGTATTTTAGAATTCTCTCGCATTTCAAATCCTTCCAGCCACCGAATCTCTTCAAAAAGTGCCATTTTGATATGACAGGGCCATGTTGGCATGGTTATTCAAAAGGCATGGTTATTAAATCGCTGTAATTTCCTATACAGGGTTCGAACACTGATGCCGAGCAGGTGTGCTGCATCTTCTCGATGGCCGTCGGTTGTCTTTAAAGCCTTTAAAATCATATCATCCTCTGTATGTTGCAGCGTTTGCAGAGAGGTATCTCCGGCCAGGATGATCGTTTTTGCAGGTTTCGTAATCTCCGGTGGCAAATCAGAAGGCAGCAATTCTTTCTTATTTCCTATAACAAGGGCTCGTTCCACGACGTTGCGTAGCTGGCGGATATTGCCGGGCCATTCGTACTGCATCATCATTTTAAGGGCCTCATCAGAGACAGAAGCCAGCTTGCTCGGATCGGACCCTGCGAATTCTCCTATAAAATGTTGTACGATAGCAGGCACATCAGTGGGGCGTTCGCGTAGAGGCGGCACCTGGATACCGACCACATTCAGGCGATAATACAGATCTTTTCGAAAGGTATTATCGGCCACTTTTTCCTCTAGCGATGCACTGGAGATGGAAATAAAACGGACGTCAACCTTCATGGTTTCCGTACTACCGGCTTTTTTGAATTCGCCCTCTTCTATCACACGCAGCAGGCGCGCTTGAAAGGCCGGGGTGGTAGAATTGATCTCATCAAGCATGAGCGTGCCACGGTGGGCTTGTTCCAGATAGCCGACTTTATTATATTGGGCTCCGGTAAATG
>CAJXCW010000386.1 GCA_913051705.1 uncultured bacterium | reverse complement strand
ACAGGTGGTATCGGAGTCTTTTGACCTGGTGCTAATGGATGTGCAAATGCCGGAGATGGATGGGCTCGAAGCGACGGCGGCGATTCGGGCGGATGAAGCCGAGACCGGCAGGCACATGCCGATCATCGCGATGACGGCCCATGCGATGAAAGGCGACCGCGAGCGTTTTCTAGCGGCGGGCATGGACGGCTATGTCGCCAAGCCGGTGCGTCCGTTGGAATTGTATGAGGCGGTGGAAGAGACCGAGCCGGGTTCGGCGCCTGTGGAATCCGCGCAGGGGCGCGATGCAACGGATATGCCCTACCATTGGGGAGTGGCGCTTGAACGCGTCGGTGGGAAAGAGGAGATGCTGTGGGACCTAGTGGAGATGTTCTTTGAGGAGTGCCCGAAGCTGATGCGGCAAATCGGCGAGCATATCGACGGCGGGAATGGCAAAGAGCTGCGCCGCGCTGCGCATACGCTCAAGGGGTCGGCGCATGTTTTTGCGGCGGACGGGGTGGCGGATGCGGCAGCGCGTTTGGAGGAGATCGGCAACGGGGGTGAATTCGCGGCGGCGGGAGAGGCGATGGAAGTGTTGCAAGCCGAGGTCGAGCAGTTGCTACCGGCGTTGCGGGCGCGGGTGGTCGCGGGATAAGGCATTGGAGTGAAGACTTGAATTATCTATGTGCTAGTCAAGATCAAGGATATCCCTGTATCTCCAATATCCTTAGCTGCGTTCTTTGTCCTATTTATTGGAAGGGCTGGCTAGGTTGTATGGCTTCGGTTTGAATCTCGATCTGACATATGCTCCGGAATTTCCCGAAGAAACTAAAAGCTATCTCAAAAATACCAGCGCGCCCTAAACGCGAGCGAAATGAGTGCTGGCAAGGCACCTGAAAGAGCCATATCCTCTGTGATATGGCGACTGAAGGCAACGCCGTCCGCACTCATTGTAACTGTGCGACGGCCGGTGGGTTTTTTGAGATAGATTTTAATAATCATCTGCCATTCGATATCGTACTGGTGTGGGTTTTGAAACCAGGTTATGTAGATGATATACTAACCGCATAGTTTGTAGTAAAATTGCGCATCCGACGAGGTTTGATAAACGACATTATGATGAGTCAGTCTGCAATTCTCTTAGCATCAGCCGGTCTGCAGGTCTGCTGGATCCTAGCCATTTGGTGGACTGGCGCTACAGCTGATGTTGAAAAGCTACTCGTTTTGTTCGTTTGTTCGATGGCTGTCGTTTTTCTTATCTATCGCGTACCTGCGAACTTTCTTCGCCGCATCAGACAGTACTGTCTGGCACAATTACCCGGAACCGGAAACCGGGACATAGTAGCTCTGTCTATTGCGGTAGTGGTGGTAGGAACAATCTACTCAATATACCAGGGTGTTGAAACCCTGGTGGCAGAAAGGGGTGTCTACAACGCCTCCCTGGTGGTATCGAGAGAGGGGCTGGCGTCCTTTTTTGAACAGTACGGCAATATTCACTGGCTCGGGATACAACATCCTCCACTTATTCCCATTCTCAACGGATTCGCCTTGCGCATATTTGGTGAAGACCTGTTGGTCATTCGGCTGTTAAGTATAGGTTTCGGCCTAGGGACGGTTTTGGCGCTTTACTGCCTTGGTAGCGAGTTATACAGCCGCGAAGTCGGCCTGATGGCCTCAGTCGTGTTCCTTTCATTTCCCTATTTTTTTAGGCTGAGCGCGGCGGCTTCCAACGATATCCAGGTGACCTTCTTTTTTGTCCTGACCTTGCTGATCGTTTTCCGGCTCCGCCAGCGGCCGTCGATGCTTCTCGCGATTGCGGGTGGGATTGTCCTGGGGATGGGGATTCTGTCGAAATACCCAATGGTACTGATCTATCCGGTCCTGGGGTATATGCTCTGGGCGATCCGCGGGGCTAAGAGCATACGGCGCCATCTGGTACTTTTGGTGCTGGTGTCCCTGGCGATACTTCTATTCTGGCTGATGTGTGCATATCGCATTGGTATATTCGATTTGCAGAGCCAAACGCTATCGGGTTTCTCTCGATCTACGACAGATACGGTATGGGGCCAATGGATGTTTATGGAATTCATCACGACTAGGCTGCCTTCCGCCCTGGGCGTATATTCCTTGCCGGTTCTAACCGTGGGCGGAGTGCTCGTGACGATCCGATCCAAAGATCCGATCGATCGATTTGTTGTAGTGTGGGCTGTTTTTGTCTTCGGGGCTTTCTCCGTGACCTTACCGGATGCGCGCTACTGCATGCCGGCGTTTCCCGCATTGGCATTAATCATGGCCCGGGGTTTGATGCGGATGGATCAAATTAGAGAAAAGATGCTCTGGTTATTGTTGGTCGAATGCGCGATCGCGCTTTATTTGTTTGTTGATTGGCGGCGTTCGTCACACTTGTTCATGAACGAGTTTCCTGTTACGACCGGATAGCCCGGCGGTTTTAATTGGCGGGGATATACGTCGGTGCCCTGTCTCCCGGTTCGGTTTAACACATAGCTAGTTTCGAGGGAGTCCAGTGGGAGAGCGCGCTATCGAAAAACGATGGGTCGTAGTGGTGATGCCGGCATATAACGCTGAACGGACGCTAAAGCAGACATACGATGAGTTGCCCCATGACTTGGTGGATAGGGTGATTTTAGTAGATGACGCCAGCGGGGACGGCACCGTCGATCTCGCGCGCCGATTGAACCTGACGCTCGTCGTGCACGACCGCAACAAAGGGTACGGGGCAAACCAGAAGACCTGTTATGCCGAGGCGCTGAAGGAAGGCGCGACGATTATCGTGATGGTGCATCCGGACTACCAATACGACCCCAAGCTTTTGCCCGATATGATAGGGCCTAAAGAAGCTGGTCGCGCGGATGTGGTCTTGGGGTCTAGGATGATGGGTGTTCCCGCGTACAAACTGGGCATGCCGTGGTGGAAGTACCTGAGCAACAAGCTGCTGACCGGAATAGAAAACAATGTTTTCGATATGAACCTATCCGAGTATCACACGGGCTGACGGGCCTATAGTCGAGAGGTGTTGGAGCACGTAGAATTCGAGCGCAATTCGGATGATTTCGTCTTTGATCAGGAAATCATCGTGCAGATCGTTGAGCGGGCGTACAGGATTGCTGAAGTT
>CAJXCW010000385.1 GCA_913051705.1 uncultured bacterium | reverse complement strand
CCATTTATACCGCGGCGCTGATCGGCTGCGGCCGTATGGGCGCGACCATCGATGACGAGGTTCGCGACCGACCGAACAGTTTTCTCTGGATACCGTATTCCCACGCTGCCGGATACACGGCCTGTGAACGGACCAACCTGATTGCCGTTTCGGATGTGGATGGTGGCAAGGTTGAGCAGATTCGTCAGCGCTATGATGCCCGGACAGGGTATACCGATTACCGCGAAATGATCGACCGGGAACAGCCCGATATCGTCAGCATCGCCACCCGGCCGGCTACCCACGCAGAGATGACGATTTATGCTGCCGAGCACGGCGTCAAAGGTATTTACTGTGAAAAACCGCTGTGCTGCTCACCGGCAGAGGCGGACGCGATGGTCGCAGCCTGCGATCGCCACGGTGTAGCGTTTAACTACGGCACACAGCGCCGGTATATGCCGATGTATCAAAAGATTCGGGATATGGCGCATAATGGTGAGCTTGGCGAGTTGGAATGCGTGATTGGACACTGCGGCGTGGGCGCCGCACAGTGGGGCCACACGCACACGACCGACATGCTGATGTTCCTGGCAGGCGATGCGGCGGTGGTTTTTGCCCAGGGTTCGATCAACGTGACGGATGAGGATTGGGACGGCAATCGATTAAATACGGACCCGGGGATTACAAACGCCTATTTCCGTTTCTCCAATGGTATTCATGCCTACATTGTGGCCGGCAGCGGGTTCGAGTTCGAAATAAGCGGCAAAAAGGGAAAACTACGGACACAGGAGAACGGAACCTACGGTCAGTTGCGGCAGGTTACAGAGCCCTGGAATATGCTGAAAGAAACCCCCTTCCCGGACATTGAGCACGCCAGCGGCACCGTAGGCGGTATTCAGGATATCGTTGATGCCATCGATACGGGGCGCGATACCACCGGCAACATCCGCCTTGCCCGCAGCAGCCAGGAAATGATTTTCGGGATCATCGCATCCCACCGGTCCGGCGGCGCCCGTATTGAGCTGCCTTTAGCCGATCGAAATTTGTATGTAGGCCGCCGCGATTGGTAGCGGCGACATAAAGGAAATATATATTATTACCCCTTACGCCTTGATATGATCTGGATCATTGTTATTTATAAACCAACTTGACATATTGATATCATGCCGAACTTTAATCTATCACCAATTAGTACACGACAAAAATCGATTTGGTTATCCTTCCCGTAAGCTTTAAGCGGGCTTCCGCGCCGCGAACATCGGATATCCAGCGTCTCCAAGCTATGGATCCCCGGTTAAAACTTGCGGGGATGACCCATTTTTATTTTTTGTCGTGTACCATGTCATAAATTATAATTCAACATACAACAATTATCAGGGACAATTCGTTGACTCTGAACCATGTATTTCTGGCGGACCAACAGGCCCGGTTGATTCCAGCAACTATCTGGACAAACACAGAAAAAGTGTCTAATCTGCCGACCGCGTTTTCACTCAAATTCAACGTACCCAATCCGTTTAACCCGAGCACCACCATCGTTTATGAGATGCCGCAACAGGCGCATATCACATTGATTGTATGTAACCTGCTCGGTCAGGAAGTCATCCGGCTGGTGGATCAGGTCCAGGCGCCGGGGCATTATCGCGTGGTCTGGCACGGACGAAATGGGCAGGGACAAGCGGTGGCAAGCGGCGTTTATGTGTACCGGTTGACGTCGAGTACCGGGTTTACCGATACAAGACGAATGACCCTTTTGAAATAACCACCAGAGATTTTCCATGCAACCCAACATCATCTTGATTAACTGTGACGACCTTGGCTATGGCGATCTAGGCTGTTACGGATCTACCATCAACAAAACGCCCGCGCTTGATAAAATGGCCGCGGAAGGCTTGCGCTTCACAGATTTTTACATGGCCTCTCCGGTTTGCTCCCCTTCCCGGGGCGCCATGCTCACCGGTTGCTATCCACCACGTATCGGCTTCGGCGCCTTTGACGGCCGATGGGTCCTTTTTCCAGGACAACCGCTGGGGCTGAATCCGGACGAGATCACCATCGCGAGACTGCTCAAAAACGCAGGGTATGCCACCAAAATAGTAGGCAAATGGCACTGCGGTGACCAGAAAAAATTCCTGCCCACACGCCACGGCTTCGACAGCTATTACGGTATCCCCTACAGCAACGATATGGGCATTCAGAAAGAAGACGACCCCAACCCGCCGCTCCCTCTCCTGCGCGACGAGGAAGTCATCCAGGCCCAGCCTGATCAGCGGGGCATCACCGAGCGCTATGTGGAAGAATCCGTGCGCTTCCTACGTGAAACCAAAGATCGGCCCTTCTTCCTCTATTTCGCCCATATGCATGTTCACCTGCCCCACTATCCACCGGAACGCTTTGTCAGGGAATCTGAAAACGGCGTCTATGGCGCAGGTGTCGCCTGCATCGACTGGGCGGCCGATGTGCTGTTTCACGAGTTGAAGTCACTTGGCCTGGACGACGACACCCTGGTGATCTTTACCAGCGATAATGGTTCGAGGGTACACGGTGAGGGCGGCAGCAACGGTCCCCTGCGGGCGACCAAAGGCACCACCTGGGAAGGCGGACAACGGGTCCCCTGCATCATGCGGTGGCCGGGCAAAATCCCTGCCGGACAGACGTGCAGCGAACTCACCCTGTCCATGGACTTCTATCCGACCCTCGCCGCCATCGGTGGCGCAGAAGTGCCCACCGACCGGATTATTGACGGTAAGGACATCCGGTCGCTCATACATGGTGAAGAAGGGGCGACCACGCCGCATGATTCCTTCTTCTATTATAAACGGAATGCTATTGAAGCCGTGCGCAGCGGCCACTGGAAACTCCACATCCGAAAAGATGATCAGGAGATCGGAGAACTCTACAATCTGGAAACAGACATTGGGGAAACATCCAATGTATTCGACCAGCATCCTGAAATCGTTCGCGACCTGATGGCCAAGATCGACGCCTGTCGTCAGGACATAGGCGATGACGCCGCAGGCATCGAAGGTAAAAACATCAGACCCGCCGGCCGTGTCGAAAACCCGGAGACATTGACGCATCTCGATCCTGATCATCCCTATATGATCGCGATGTACGATCTCAAAGAACGAGGTTGATTTCGGGTGTGGAACATGTACAGTTTTCCCGGAACCTGGTAGATCCTGTAGTCACTGGGAATATACCATGGAATACAACGAAGAGCAGAAAG
>CAJXCW010000384.1 GCA_913051705.1 uncultured bacterium | reverse complement strand
ATGGATGCCACCACTGTCTGCAACGGATCCGGACGCCGACCGAACACGCAAATACGGGCCCCTTCGGCCGCAAACAACCGCGCTGTGGCTGCCCCGATGCCGGTACCCCCCCCGGTGATGATCGCTACTTTGTCTTTCAATCTCATGATGTTACCGCCAATGCCTGTTCCCCGAAGATCACAGGAAAAGTCTCATCTGTCTTGATGGTTCGGGTCGCAGCATCCATGTAGGCAGTGCTGAAAGCCCGGCGGGGTAGGCCGGTTCCATTCACGCCGGAACGGTGTAACAGGAAGTTGTGCAAAAGGATGGCCTCACCGGGCGCCGCTTTCAGATAAAAACAGTCGGTCTCGGTCGCATATCTGGCTTGGTCCGCCTCTGAAGTAAAGTGCCCTTCATTCAAGACGCCAAGTTTATGGCTGCCAGGGACAATCTGCATACAGCCGTTGGCTACCGTCGCCGGGTCGAGCGCCGTCCAGATGGTGACCTTCGGATTTGAATCAAGCCCCCATCCGATTCCCACATCCTGATGCCACGGCAGAGGGGTTCCCTGTTCTGCGGGCTTGTTCATGAACATCGCCCGGAAGATGGACACCTCGGTCCCGATGAACGTCCGGGTGATCTCTCGAAAAAGAGGTTGCTGCATATAATTGAGGAAAAGCGAATCTCGTTCAAGGTCGTCAATACGGCGGTAGGAGAGGGTGGCTGATTGCCCCGCGGTCAGGGCAGCAGGCATATCCTGATAGTTGGCGGTTGTCGTATCAAGCTGCATGCGCATGCCTTCATAGCAGATCTCACCCAGCATAATGGCATCGATACGATCGCATAGCGCCTGCAAACACTCGGTCGATATGATGCGGCCGAGACGCAGATAGCCATCGTGGGCAAATTGGGCTTGTTCTTTAGAGCCGAACGTTGTGACGGGCATGATGCGCCTCCTGATCAATTATACAGATCCGCTGACCATCTCCAGAAACGCGCTGCCGGCCAGCCACATGCCGATGCCGATAATCAACAGACTGCTGATGAGCGGCAAATATTCGAGGACAGGCTGGTCATCCGATAACCACGAAGCAAGAAAAGATGAGGATCGCTGAATGAAGATGCTGAGTAAGATCACCACGGCGCCGGCCCCGAGACTGAATGAAACAGCCAGGCTCAATCCCTGAGCAAGCTGGCCGGTTGATACCGCCGTCATCAGCATGGCCACACCTGCTGGACAGGGAATCAAGCCGCCGCCGATACCGACCAGCACCAGTTGTCTGAAAGAAGTCTCTTTTGATTTAGCGCCGTTATGTTGAGATGAATCGTTCCGGTGATGGCGGTCATGATGCCCGTGGCCGGGATGTGGACAGGCGCCCTGCCGCCAGCGAATGAGCAACCAGAAACCGACGATGAGTACCAGGACACCGCCGATCAGTGAAATAATCGGTTCCGTTAGCGATATCTGATAATAGGATGATGCGAACCAGGCGCCACTGCCGAGCGCCAGGATACTGATGGTGTGAGCGGCGGCGATGATCAGACCGAACAACACCGCATCTATCAGTCGGCGTCGGTTGCCGACGAGATAAGCCGCTAAGACCGCTTTCCCATGAGCCGGCTCAAACGAATGCAGCGCCCCCAGACCAAAAGCGGTCAGCACGTACAGCAGTGATTCCTCGCTCAACGGCGTGCTCCCAATATTCCCGCCATACGGAAAAAATTCTCCAGTATCGTTCGGCCGTGGGGATACGCATCGATGTAATATTCCGGATGAAATTGTGTCCCGTATAACGGCCGTGTTTTATGTTTCATCGCCTGAATGCGGCAATGGTCGTTGGTGGCGATCAGATCGAAATCCGGTGGCAGCGTTTTTATTTCTGCATAATGCGACTGTCGAACGATAAACGGGTCGGGCAGATGATCGAATAAGGGGTCTGATTGTAAGGTCTTAACAGGATAGAAACCTTCTTCGGAAAAATACCCGACAGCATCCGCGCTCGGTTCAATCACATCCGGTTCACCGGGATGCAGGGGACGCATCATCTCATCCTGTAATTCCGACAGATTGCGGAAACCCTGATTGAACATAATCCCCATGAGTTGATGGCTGGCGCAGAACCCGATCGTCGGTACATCCGTCAGCGTATTGATCGTATCTTCGAATCCGTAAAAAAATTCGGGAGAAAAGTTTTTAAAGAACGTGCCGCAACCGCTGAGCAGCAATGCCTTTGGTTTTAACGGGACGATAACCTCCGGTGTCATCTGCGAAACATGCATAATCAGACAGGGTGTCCCCGTAATGGTTTCAAACCGACGTTTCACCTTGAAATCCCGGTCGTCCACCCCATATTTTTCCAGCGTCTCTATCCGTACCCAGATGATCATGGTAACACCGTGAAGAACTGGATGGGAGGATGGGAGTAAAGACATCTCCCTCCACCCTACCACTCCTACATCCGATTTTATCCTTCTACTCCCGGCACCACATGCCCTTTCGCCATTTCCGAGTTTTTATGCAAATGACCGCCCCTTCCGCCCGGCGGACAAGGGCCTTCGAAATAGAAGGCTTCCAGATCTTCGTATATTTCGATCACATCATGCTCATCACCGGCCGCTGTACAAACGATATCGCCTTTTCCAACGATGTATTCCTGATCTTCACTCATGACTTTTGCTCGGCCTTTGAAGATGAGCCAGTATTCTTCAAAATCGTGGTAATGTCGATCAAAACGGCCGTCACGAGGCACCTTGAAAATACCAGCGCTGGTGACATCGCACCATTCCGGCCGGTTGCCTGATCCGAGACCTTTGTGAACCGGCATGGTGGGTTGCTCCTGTGCTTAGAAAGGCTAAAGTTCAGTAGTACGGAGTACGGAGTGTGGAGTGCGGAAATAAGATCAATAGAACAGGGGATTAGAATAGTGAAAAAAACGAAAATAGCAAGAGAAATTTCCAGCCTATCTTTTCGATACTATGGGTATATTCCACCATTTTCCCTCTCAAAATCTATACCATTTCAAAGCTGTAATCAGTTGCTTTTCAATACACCGACTCATATCTTGAGGGTATGTCCCACCACATATCTTCGGAAGTTGAGATACAAGCGCTTTCATCTCAACGGACCTCGCATACATACGGTATTACGCGGCGTTCGGTTGTTCTGGGGGCGTTGACGGCGGCCGGGTTGTGCCTGTGGACGAACTACACCGAATTCGTGTTACATTCGGCGGCGCTG
>CAJXCW010000383.1 GCA_913051705.1 uncultured bacterium | reverse complement strand
AAACAGCCACGCATGCGCGACGGGCAGCCCACTATTGTCCTGGATGTCCGCACAGTATTTCAGCGCAGGCTCCTTCGGGAGAAGTCGCCGGTGGAGAGATAGGCTGTTCTTCTATAGACGCCTATATTCACGCCGATGGCCGGGGCGTAAAATATATCCCCACCATGGGCCTGGGCGGGGCGTTGAATAACGGGATGTTTCCGTTTAACGATAATCAGCACCTGGTCCAGAATATCGGGGATGGCACCGTGCTGCATAGCGGCCTGATTACGATCCTCAGCTCGATTTCCCATGGGGCGAATGTCACCTACAAGATTTTATGGAACCACGTGGTGGCGATGACCGGCGGGCAGGATATTACAGGTCAGCCGACCCTGGATGATTTTATCGTGATTCTTTTCGGGTTGGGCATAAAAGAGATCACCGTGGTCAGCAAATATCCTGACCAGGTCCATCTGGAAAAAGCCCGAACCATAACAGGCCCGGACCATCACCTCTTGATAGAATCGCGGGATCAGCTGGCGATTGTTCAGAAACAGTTATCTGAAAAACAAGGAGTCAAAGTTCTACTTTTTGATCAGGAATGCGCCACAGAAAACCGGCGCAGACGGAAACGCCAGCATTTAGCACCGGAGCAATACATATATATCAATGAAGCGGTTTGCGAAGGATGTGGGGATTGTGGGCAACAGTCAATGTGCCTCGCCCTTTCTCCGGTCGAAACCGAGTACGGTCAAAAAACAGCGATATTGCAATCCGCCTGTAATCAGGATATTTCCTGCCTGAAGGGGGATTGTCCTTCTTTCGTCTCTGTGGAACCCAAAATCGGTGTACTTCCAGCTAAACCGAAGATTTCGTCCCTTGAAGCCTCGGATCTGCATGAACCTGAAAACAAAGTGCAAATTCAGGGCACGTATGCGATACATATTATCGGTATTGGGGGAACAGGGGTGGTCACAATCGCGCATCTGATTGGTTTCGCGGCACTTTTTGAGGGAAAGAAAGTCAATGAGTTGAATCGTACCGGACTGGCTCAAAAAGGAGGACCGGTCGAATCCCCTGTAATCATTGGCGATTCTGAGATGCCCCCAACAAGCTTTATTGCAGCCGGCCAGTGTGATTTATATATGGCCGCGGATATTGTAGGCGCTGTTAATCCGCTCAACCTGCAAGTGGCCGATCCAGATCATACTGTGGCCATTGTCAGCAGATCCAATATTCCAACCTCGGAGATGATGTATAATCCCCAGATTCCTTTCGCCGATGTAGATGCGATGGCCCATCTTATCAATCAATACACCCTGTCCGGCGCCAATGTGTTTATCGATACCCAGGCCTATGCCATCAAACTTTTCGGCGACCATATCTTTGCCAATATTTTCCACCTGGGTGTCGCCTATCAAGCAGGTTGTATTCCGTTAAAGGCAGACTATTTAGAACAGGCCATTAGAATAAATGGTCAGGCTGTCGATATAAATATTCAGGCGTTCAGATGGGGCCGTATGGCCATTGTGGACCGGGGCCGGCTTGATGGGATGCTCTCACCGCCGCCGAAGGATTTAGATATACATATTCAGGATTGTATGAGTGGCCTGTCGCCGGGGGATGCGGCCTCCTTTCGCAAATTAATAGGCCAGATTCCGCTGGAACAGGAATTTTTCCGTCGATTATGGACAGGCCGTATTGCTGATTTAATCGCCTATCAGAATGTGGCCTATGCCCGTCGATATGTAAACCAGATGGTCAGGGTATTTGAGGCCGATCGAAACAATGGGGGAGAAGAGCATCATTATTTGCTGACCAATGGGGCGGCCGAAATGTTCTATAAACTCATGGCTTATAAAGATGAATATGAAGTGGCTCGTCTCCTGACAGGTCCATCTGAGAAAAAGATACGAGATGCATTCGACGGCCCTGTAAAATTATCTTACCATCTTCATCCGCCTGTATTACGCGAACGTGGCCTTAACCGTAAGCTTAGCTTTGGTCCCTGGTTCCGGCCGGTTCTGCTTTTGATGGCAAAATGTAAAGGGCTGCGAGGGAAGCTGTTTGATCCATTCGGTCGGAGTGCTGCCCGTCGTGAGGAACGTGCGCTGATCGGATGGTATGAAACCCTGATAGAGCAAACCCTGTCGATTCTGTCCCCGGCAACCTATCCCGATCTTGTGGAATTACTTAGGGTCCCGGATGCGATTCGCGGGTATGAAAAGATAAAGCAGCGATCTATAGACAGAACCAGACGCCAGGCAGAAGAGATTTTGATAAATATAAAAGGGAAAACAGAACAGAAACAGGTCTCGACGGAAGATTGATTTCAGGTTCCGGATGTAACCCCATTCGGCCGAACGCATTATAAACAATCCCGACAGGGTACGGGCCTGAGGAGCCGTGGGGCGGCATGATGGTAGTCCAAGGAAGGAAGGTCACCCTATCAGGGATTCTGTTTTTGACGATATATGACCGCGCCAGGCGACTACAGAAAGCGGTGTCCACCCTGAATCGTCCCTGGCATGAATCAAAAATGGCGCCTTTTTTATGATCGCTTTGACTCGTTCCACATCCCCTTCCGATACACGGGCTACCATCTCACTGGATGTTGTCATCATTCTACCCCTTATGTAACTGATGTTACGCAAAACCAGCGGGACATCAGGGTACTTTGTGCTTGGTGCGCTGTATTTTGATGAATTCGCTTCATAAACTGTGGCACCTATTCGTCACCATACATATCGGATAACAACCAGTAGACCCGTTATACCGACCACACCAGCGGCAACCAGCTTTGGATGATCGTTGCACACCACCGGTTACCTGCCACCCGCTACGCGTACTACTGCGTAACATCAGTCTGCATGCAAATTTGTTTTAACATTATTCGTTGAAACATATAAATGAGAAAATAAAAAACACCCTGATAACACCCCGGATGTTTATATCTCATCGATAATTTTGAGCAGATCTAATAATTGACCCATTTGACCCTCGCTCAGAGCGGCAAACTGACGCTTTTGTAATGCCAATACCGGTTCGTCCAGATCAGATAGCAATTGCAAGCCCTTCCACTTGATACGCACCATCACCTTTCGTCGGTCATGCTGGTCCCTGCTGCGTTGTACCCGTCCTGCCTTTTCCATACGATCAATCAGGCGTGTGATATCCGGATTGTGGGAAATCATTCTTTCGGATATCTGCTGACACGGCAGGCCATCTGAAAGCGCCCCTCGCAAAATACGAAGTATATTA
>CAJXCW010000382.1 GCA_913051705.1 uncultured bacterium | reverse complement strand
GGATGGGCTTCACACCTCTGTATTTTCGCACAGCTTTCAGAAGCCGTGACTCTTTATCATTCCGGTAGTTGAAGATAATTCGTAGATGTTCTATCATGTCTCTGTTGAGCAGAGGTTCCCGGCAACCCTCAGGCAAGTCCGGCCGCGACCGTTCGAACCAGCAGCGCCGGATAAACCTGAATGCGGATGAATCGGGTTCAACCCAATCTGGCTGCCTGATAGGTATCCAGAAGAACTGGCAGACCAACCCGGGCGCCGTGGGCCGATGGTTTAAACAACAACTCGATCCCGATATCTGGTCGGAAATCGAAGCGACGTTAGCGGGCGCTGACTTTGAAGAGAACTGGAACGCCATGTTCAAGATAATGGAGGTATTCAGGCGATTGACCTCTGAGGTTGGGACACACCTGGGTTACACTTATCCCACTGATGTTGATCGAGATGTTACCGCGTATCTGACGGAAGTCAGGCGTGTGGATACAACTTCGGATAGCAGTAGATAAGAGAGCGGTCAGAGGAGGCGAGCAAGTTGGCCTTCGCGGCACATCGTTACCGACCTGGTGTTTACGTCGATTTATCTGCTTGGTATGATCCCGAAGAATCTGGTGCATATTGTCTAAACTTTTGTATATTATTACTGAATGTAATGGAGGGGGTTAAGCATGATCAATATCAACCTGCCTACATTTCCCGAATGGGGGATGGGCGACACCCGGGATTTGGATGATCGTGCGCGATGGAAGATTGTCAACGAACGCCACCGGTCCGACGGGCGATGCGTGTATACGCTGGAATGTATCGCGGTGGGTGTTCGGGAGGATTGATGGGTTCTGTAACAAAAAATAAAAATACCTGGTGTTCTTCCAAGGTGTTGCTGGAACAACTGAATGCCACGGATTTGCCCGCCACGCTGATCCGGGATCATCTGGAGCGGATGGACATCAGCTATTTCGAGCGCTACCAGGCGGATGCGATTCAAACGCATATTGATATGATCAACCGATTGAGCGCGGACAATCTGGCGGAAGTGCACGTCGATCCGCTCGGTCCCTCAGAATGGTGTATCACGATCATTGCATTCGACTATATGGCCGAGGTGTCTACGATCTCAGGGCTCTTTGTCGCCCATGGTCTGGCAATTGTGGATGGCGATGTATTTACTTATGCCGGTATGATGCCGTCCGCCGTTCCCGCCGCGTCCGCAAAGAGACCCCGTCGTCCTGATCCGCGTCGCCGTCGTTCTCGTATCGCCCCATCAACCGGCGACATGACGTCCTCTTCCCTGCGGAAGTTACGCAAGATCGTCGATATTTTTCATGTGCGTGCTGCGAATCCGGCAAAACCGGATTGGGCGGTCTTCCATCAGGATCTTGAAGCCGCGTTACGGCAGTTGAAAGCCCATCAGGCCGAAGACGTGCAAAGGCAGATCAACCTGCGCGTCGTAGACTATCTACGCCGGACGCCGGACACCGTAGCGATGCCGTTATTCCCGGTACAAATCTCCATTGACAATAAGGCCACACCGCACGCGACCAGATTGCAGATTGAAGGACAGGATACGCCGGCTTTTCTCTATGCCCTGTCTACCGCCCTGACGCTGCGTCATATCAACATTGTCCGTATCGGCATCGAAACGCCCGACGTCGGGGTACGGGATACCGTGGACGTGACGAATCGAACAGGCGAAAAGATTACCGATACCGATAAGCTGCATGAGTTGAGGTTCGTTATCGCCCTCATCAAGCAGTTCACCCATCTGTTGATCAGGGCGCCGAATCCGGCTCAGGCGCTGGAGCATTTTAATCGGTTGATTGATCAGGTACTCACCAATGTGCAATCCGGACGCGAGATGGAAGAGATTTTCCTTCAGATGGAAAAGCAGCATGTGATCAGCGCCATGGCCCAGATATTTGGTACAAGCGATTTTCTGTGGGAAGACTTTTTACGGATGCAGTATAAGAATCTTTTCCCGGTCCTTCAGGACATCAATACGGTCGCTGCCTGGAAATCTGGGGATCAGATGGAGACGGAGTTGACGGCCAGGATGGATCGCATCACGGGGTACGACCGGCAGAAGAAGGTATTAAATCAATATAAAGACCGGGAGATGTTCCGGGTTGACATGGGCCAGATTCTGGCAAAAAAAGAGGATTTCCGGGCGTTTGCCCGAGCGTTAACGACCCTGGCGGAAGTGGTCCTTAATACGGCGTATCGGATTTGTGATGCAGAACTGCAACCGCGTTACGGGCGTCCCCGCCTTGACTCCGGAGCGCCCTGTGAATTCTGTATTTGCGCGCTGGGTAAATGCGGCGGACGGGAATTGGGATGGGCGTCGGATATCGAGTTGCTGTTCGTGTACACCGGTCAGGGGATGACAGACGGCCCGAACCCGGTGCATAACTCCCAATATTACGAACGGCTTGTCCGTATGATCTGCGACACCGTTGTGGCCCGTCGGGAAGGGATTTTCGAGATTGATCTGAGATTGCGTCCCTACGGGGATAAAGGCGCGCTGGCCTCATCACTCGACAATTTCCATGAATATTTTAACGAGAAGGGCGGTGCACTGCCCTATGAACGACAGGCGTTGATAAAACTGCGAGCTATCGGCGGGGAACCCGGATTAAGAAAGCAGGTCGAAGCAGCCCGCAGCGCATTTGTATTCAGTCGCGAGCCGCTTGATCTGAATATGCTGACGCGTATACGGGAAAGGCAGAATAACGAACTGGTAAAATCAGGCACCATCAACGTAAAGTACAGCTATGGTGGGGTCATCGATATCGAATATTATGTGCAGCAACTGCAGATTCTCCACGGCGTCGATGATCCTGCACTCCGTAGTCCCAATACCATCGACGCGCTGGTGGCTCTCCATCAAGCCGGTCATATCCCCGACGAGGATTACAACAGACTCAGTGAAGCCTATATTTTTTTACGACGCCTGATCAATGCCTTGCGCATCGTTCGCGGTCATGCCAAAGATCTGATCCTGCCGGATCGACACTCCCAACCGTTTTTATTTCTGGCGCGTCGTCTGGGATATGCAGATGACCCGAAACACGATGCCGGCGAGCAACTCCGGCAGGATGTCCGCCGATACATGGAATGGGCCTCCCAGGCACACCGGACGCGGTTTATCCATAAGTTGTTTGATTAGGCGGGATCATCTTTCGACCTCGTTTTATCCTGTTTTCCAAAGCCCTTGCTACCGGATACATCTTTCTCTATATTCTGGAACTTAAGGG
>CAJXCW010000381.1 GCA_913051705.1 uncultured bacterium | reverse complement strand
GCCGTCTTCCCCTTCGTTTTCGATTTCTAAATGTAATCTGAGAAGGGAGGATTGGGGTGAACCGCTGGCCAAGGAGCGGACCTCCTCACTACCCCACCAATTAAATCACAGCTCTCTCCCACCGCATCAACCCCGTCAAACCGACCAGCAACCTCACGGCACCGTGCCCCATACGTCGGCTCTTTTATCAGCCTGTCCAGCTTCTCTGCCACCCTATGCGTTTTGTATAATTTACGATCTACGGTCAGGGCTACGCCCAACCGTTTCAAATGCCGGGCATTGTCAAACTGATCATACGCCAACGGTCGTACCAAATGCGGAATTCCTGCGCGCAACGCCTGGCTGCTGGTGCCGATACCGCCATGGTGAACCAGCGCTGCTGTACGAGGAAGTAGATTGGAAAGTGGTACATAAGAAAAATGGCGGACACCGCCAGGTAATACGTTCGGAATCTGTTCCGGGTAGCGGGTCAATAGGAGGCCACGAACGACGATACGACGGCAAGCGGCCACCGATGCAGCAAAAAAATCGTGGTCGTGGCGCATAGCCGTCCCGGATGTAAATATGATCGGCGGATCGCCGGCCTCCAGAAAAGTCTGTACCTCATCCGGCAGATCATGATCACCGACGTTATCCAGCAAAGGAAAACCTGTGCAGCGAACCTGAGGCGGCCAATCGGGTGGCGGATCTCCAAACCAGTCGGGGAATAGACCAATGGTTAAATCCGGGGAATGAATCCAGGTATGAAAAAAACGGGATACAGGAGGTAAACCTAATTCAGACCGAAACCGGTTGACAGGGCCTGAGAGAACCGGATCAATGACAAACCGATCGCCTAACCACCATATCAGGCGTTTGACTGATTCAGGATACCAGTTCGGCATGACCAGTCCCGGGAGTTCAGGGGGACGAATATTCGATCGGAAAATTGAGGGCGCCAGATGGATTTTGACCCCCGGAAGTAGATGTTTTTCCTGTAAGACCCGGGAGGCTATAGCCAGCGAGGAGCCAATGATCAGCGTTTGGTCCGGCAGGACATGGGTCAGAAGATTTTGATACCCATCCGGTAGAGATGTCGCCACCATCTTCAGAATATTTTTAAAACCCTTCCGTGGTTCCCACATATCCAGATGCCGGGTAAACGCATCGTAGGCCTTCGCATCGCCGGCCTCAACAAAGAGGAGACCGGCATCCTGTACAAGCGGCTCGAAATGCGCATTGGCAAATAGATACACCTCATGCCCGCGCCGCATCATCTCCCGCCCGATCGCCACAAAGGGAAACACATCCCCGTAACTGCCGATACATTCAATCAAAATACGCATAGTATAAAGCCGATTATCGGTTGCTACTCGTCACATAATCCTGTGTGCCATTATAGCATAATACCCAAAAATAAACAAACAGCCATTGGAATACGTGTTTAAACGATCTATATGGTACAAGCAAAAAATAATCTTTACCATTGGTGATGTTTTACTTATAATACTATAGTCATACTATCATAGTCATAATGTGATCAGTGAGGGTTCCAATTATGAAGACCATACAAGCCGGCACATTCAAAGCGAAGTGCCTGGCTCTCCTTGATGAGGTGGCTCAGACGCATGAGAGCTTGGTGATCACCAAATACGGTAAACCGGTGGCGAAACTTGTTCCCTTCGATACCGAGAAAGAAAGCGAGGAGATGCCGCTTAGAAATCTGGCCACGTATGTCGGCGACATCATCTCACCGATTGATGATGAATGGGAGGCGATGAAGGATTGATTATTCTCGATACGCATATCTGGTTCTACTATATCAATGATGGCCCTGAAGGACTATCAAACGATGCAAATCAGATCATCCAGAAGAATGATACGCTCGGCGTTAGTGTGATTTCCTGCTGGGAGATCGCTATGCTGGTCGTGAAAGGTCGGCTTCGTCTCGGTATCGATATACAGGACTGGATTGATAGAGCTTTAAAATACAAGGGCATCAAGCTGATTCATTTAACGCCGGAGATCGCCGTGCTGTCAACACGGTTGCCCGGTGGCTTTCATAATGATCCCGCCGATCGGATCCTTGCCGCCTCCTGTCTCCATTATGGCGTGTCGTTACTCACCAGGGACAGAGCTATTTGTGAGTGGGGTTATATTCACACGGTTTCATAACCAGAGTTCGGGGGGCTATTTTCGGCGAATCGGCAGCTCAAAAACAACAGATGAGTCCGGACGTGTTGGCACGCTTGTTTCAACAACGCAGCCAAATTCGATTAATTCGATTCGACGAGCAGACGGTACTAGGTGCGGCATTCAACGCCATGAACCCCAAACTATGGAAAAGATTCAGAACCGTTATATCCCCAAAAAATGATCAAGAGTTTCTGGAAAAGATGAAACTGATCGCCAGGGATGAGGACGATGTCCTTCATCCTACTGTAAGCGGCGTATTGATGGCAATGGATGAACCTGAGTCATTTATATCAAGTGCTTATATACAGGCCGTTTGCTATCGTGATGTCGAGCGGAACGCAGCCTATCAACTGGATGCCAAAGATATTACCGGACCTTTAGATGTCCAGATTCAAGAAGCGTACAAGTTCGTTTAACGGAACATGCGCGTGTATGCCATCAAAGCGCCAAATCGTATCGAGACGCCTCAGTTTTCCATGAAGGCTGTATTTGAGGCCATCGTCAATGCGGTGGTGCACCGGGACTATTCCATTTATGGTTCAAAGATCCGGTTGCATCTTTTTACAGACCGATTAGAAATCTTCTCGCCTGGAAGTATTCCCAACACAATGACCATTGACAGCCTTTCAGAACGGCAATCACCGCGCAACGAATTGCTTAGTTCTCTGTTGGCCCGCTGTCCGATGAACGTCAATGCCATAGGTAGCCATCGCAGTTTTATTATGGACATACGTGGCGAAGGTGTATCGATCATCATCACTGAATCCGAGAAGGTCTCCGGACGTAAGCCGGAATATCTTCTGTTGGATGATGCCGAACTCAAATTAACCATCTATGCCGCAAAGTCGCACCATGAAAAGGGATGACTATGGCACCGCTGTCGGCTACAGAAATAGTAGCGGCGGAGTAAAATAGGGGTTAACCGCAAGGCCCGATGGATGAGACTGGTCGAACGACTTAAACCGGACAGCTCGCTGGACCAGGCGTGGGGGATCATTCTCACCGCCGAGGACGCTGAACCGCGCTGCTGTTGACCCGTGCCGCGCTTCTGGCCTGTTCCGCGATAAAATCAGACTC
>CAJXCW010000380.1 GCA_913051705.1 uncultured bacterium | reverse complement strand
CGACTTCGAGCGCTTCGCGGTTCCCGCTTAAAGCCTGCGGGGATGACCACCTTTTCAACTTTTGTCATGAAATATACAACCGTTTAGAACCCTTTACTCTGCCCATACAGTCATTTAGAACCCTTTACTCTGTCCAGTGTTTGATCGTCTGATCTTTTGAATTTTTACGACTTGTTTCAGGGGCTTTCATGCGTACAGATCCGGCATTTCCCAACTTATATATCCTGGATGACCATGCTCTAATTTCTCATAATCTGACTCAAATGCGCAAGAAAGAAACGCCACCGGGACTGTTTCGCGCTTATCTCCATACCATCAGTATACTCATAGGGTATGAACTTACGCAACAATTACCGATGGTGACCGCATCGATTGAGACGCCGATTACCACCATGAATGGCCAGGTTATCAATGAGCATGATATCGGCATTATTTCCATATTGCGTGCCGGCCTGGGTATGGCGGAAGGGTTAAAACCATTTTACCGCATGCTACAGAAGGCCATATCGCCGTCTTTCGCGATCTGGTAACCACCCGACCGGTAGAATATTATACCAAATTACCAGATGTATCCATCTCTACCTTTATCGTGGTTGATCCGATGGTGGCCACCGGGTATTCGGCCATACATGCTATCGATGTATTGAACAAAGCCGGTATCGAGGACCAACGTATTCAATTCATGGCCTTGATCTCAGCGCCCGAAGGCGTCCGGGTGTTTCACGATGCGCATCCTGATATTCCCCTCTACACGGCCGGCCTGGACAGCCATCTTAATGATCACGCCTATATCGTGCCCGGGCTGGGAGATGCTGGTGATCGACTTTTTGGTACGGTGTAGGGAAACTACGAAGGCCTGATCCATTAATCATCGCCCAGTTTTATCTCCTCTGCATCGAGCAGGGAACGGAACCATTCGGAATGGGAAATGACGACGATACCGAATCCTTTGGATGACATCTGATCTATCATGCTTTTAAGCGCAAGGGCGGATGTATGATCCTGCCCCAGGGTCGGTTCGTCCAGGATGAGCCATGGACAGCCCATCGCCAGGGTTGCCGCGAGGGCAATCCGCTTTCGGATCACGAACGGCATTTCGAGCGGGTGGTCCTCTTTTAACCCGGATAACCCGAAGGCGTTCATCAAAGCCTCTGTGCGCCCCCCGATCTGGCGCGCCTCGACCTGTTGCGCTCCTGGTCCGGCGGCGATTTCATCTTCAACATGGGTAGAAAACAGTTGTAAATCCGGGTTCTGAAAATGATAGCCGACCTGACGACCGGGAGACGCCCAGGCATCGTATATCTCCTGATTCAGCCGGATATGTCCCTGATCGGGCTGCAACACCCCGCACAACAATTTGGCCAGGGTACTTTTGCCGGCGCCGTTTTTTCCGGTGAGGGTATACAGTCTGCCGGGTTCAAGCGTCAGGTTCAAGTCCTTAATGACATGTGGTCCGTGAGGATATTGAAAGTCAAGGTGGTCGAGGGTCAGCGAGGCCGTGTCCTGTATGCTTAAGGGCAAATCAATTTCGGCGTTTAACGGCGCGATGGGCAGAAGACGCTGCTTATCTGGCGTGTGGATCTGGTCGGGGATAGGCACGGTTTCCTGAATTTCGGGGTATTCCGACAATCGGTTGTCGGCCAGGAAAAAAGAGGTGCCGGGAAATACGCCCTTCATAATCCGGCTTGTGAGTTGTTTACGATTTTCCGTGCTTACCTGTTCAAACGCAGAGTCGATTGCGAGGCAACCGGGTGACAGCCCCAGGGCGCAACTCAAGGTTAACATGGCCTGCTCTCCGCCGGACAAGGTCACCGGATTACGTTGCTTCAAATCACTCAGCCCCAGGATTTCGTTCATCTTTTCGAGTTCTTCTTTATACCTACTGCCGGCCATATGAATATTCAACTCTTCTTCCACCGTAGGCGCTAACCCGGAGATCGCATTATATATTTCCGGTCCGATGTACGCCGCCCCTTGCTCCTGGGTATTGCTTTGTGGATACCGACCGTCCACATCAGTTTCCAGGCCGGTCATCAGACGGAGAAGATAGGTGCGGCCACTGAAGTTAGGACCGTCGATGGCGGTCAGATGTTTATTTTTCAGGGGTAGGATCATACAAGCTAATCAAGGGATATGGAGCGAAATAATGGGATGCGATTTCCGGATCCAAAAGTTTAGTCGGTCCTGTACGGTGCTCCTGTAACGCCTCATTCGCTAATCGTTCGAGGACATCCGCTGAATCTTCAAAGGTCTTGTCCCATTGGTGATCTATTTCCAATTCTACGAGAATAGACCTGGCAAGGGCATCCTGTTCATCTTTCGGCAATTTAGAGGCTTCAGAAAGGGCTTCTCCGAGTAGTTTTGTCATAGTAGTGTCTTTACTTCTATGGAGCGTTTATTCATACGGAACAACGTCATCCTGTTAACTAACTATACGTTATCAGCCTCTTGTTTTCAACTGGTTAATTATATTCTCAAGGTGAAATTCCTGCTTTGTCTTTCACATACTCAGCCACCTGTCTATGCGTAGCAAACCAAATATTGCCCTTCGACTGGATATGTTCGATCAGTTGCTCTAATATGATGATACGCGAGCGATGACCAATATAATGAGGATGCATAGTAAGCGGAAACATCGTCCTGCGGAAGGGCGACCGACTGTGGGAAGGAAGCCGGAGCGCAAAACTGTGAGCCTACGGACAGAAACAGCATATAAGGCCGACGGGGCGGATAAGGTGGCACAACACGCCAAAGCCCAGGGTTCAGATTCGGAGGTAAATACCTCACGGCGAAAGCGTGCCAGACGCTCCGGATCTTGCCGGACAGCATCGGGCAATACTTTGATAGCCACCTGACGATCGAGCTTGGTATCATCGGCCAGATACCCTTCCCCCATGCCACCCTTACCCAGGATGCCGGTAATTGTCCCCTTGCCGGCCTGAAAATCAGTCTCGATACTGCAAACGGGGCATCTTCGGTTACCAGCCCACAAATTCTCGCAAGGCTCGGTGCTGATCTTGTAACACACTTTGATACCCCCAGTGGTAATAACATTAACGTCAATTGCGGGTGCACTCATCCCGGAATAATTGCAGAAAAGGTCAAGGCCGACGGCTCGGATGTGGGCATCTCCCATGATGGGGATGCTGATCGCATTCTAATGTGCGATGAGAAGGCTGTGCCTGTCGATGGCGACGAGTTAATGGCACTTATTGGCTGTCATCTGCTGCAAACCGGCAGAATGGCGGCCAATACACTTGTTGCCAC
>CAJXCW010000379.1 GCA_913051705.1 uncultured bacterium | reverse complement strand
TAATCGTCCTGATGCTCCTGATCATCTAGATGATTCGACAGTGCAGACTTACAGGCCTGAAAACCATACCTCGAATGGTATCTTTCGCGGGACCAAGGCAGATGTGTGGGAGGCCGGACACCGGGTCCCTTTCTTTGCCCGTTGGCCTGAGAAGATCAAGGCCGGCTCAAAGTGTTTGCAAACCATTACTCATACGGACCTCTTTGCGACCTGCGTTGAGCTTGCTGGCGCGGAACTGCCGGAGAAAGGGGCCGAGGACAGTTTCAGTTGGGTTCCTCTTTTCGAGGGCAAGTCTGACCAATTTAAGCGTGCGCCTGTCATCAATCATTCTGCTAACGGCACCTTTGCGATACGTGATGGCGAATGGAAACTAGTGCTGAGTAATGGTTCCGGTGGCCGTGAAAAGCCTCGCGGTAAACCGTTCGGTAAGCCTTACCAGCTATATGATCTTAAGAATGATCCAGGCGAGAAAAAGAATGTACAGTCTGCACATCCCGACAAAGTAAAGGAGATGGTCGCCTTGCTTAAACAATTAGTGGCAGACGGCCGCAGTACGCCCGGCGCGTGCCAGGAAAACGATGTGCCCGTCGATATCTGGAAGCTCGACACGATGCCCGGTATCGACCCGGCCGTTGCCGATGACTATTGACGATTTAAGTTGAGGGAGAGATAAATTGAGCGAACCATTATGGCGCTTCAGTGCCGTTGATCTGGCTGCCGGTATTAAGAACAAAACGTTTTCCTCTGTAGAAGTCATCGAATCGGTTGCGGCCCGCATTGAGGCAAAGAACGAGGGGCTGAATGCCATCGTCTACAACTATTCAGAACAGGCGATTGAAGCAGCAAAAGCGGCCGACAAGGCCGTATCCGACGGCCAGTCTCTTGGCACATTACACGGCGTCCCCGTGACGATCAAGGTGAATATTGATGTCAAGGATACACCAACGACGCACGGTATTCCAGCCTTTAAAGATGCAATAGCCAGAGACCATTCTCCTCTTGTACGGAATCTGTTAGATGCAGGCGCCATTATTATTGGAAAAACAAACACCCCGGAATTTTCCATGCGTGGTACCACTGATAATCCACTCCATGGTTTAACGAAAAATCCATGGGATTCAGACACATCACCGGGCGGTTCATCTGGTGGGGCCGGTTCATCGGCGGCGGCGGGGTTTGGTCCTATCCATCATGGTAACGATATTGCAGGATCGCTACGTTTTCCTGCTACGGCGTGTGGCGTGGCCACGGTGAAGCCGGGACTCGGTCGCGTCCCTGCCTTTAATCCCTCCGCCGATGCTGAACGTGGTATATTGTCGCAATTGATGTCCGTTCAGGGAGCGATCTGCCGACAGGTCAAAGATGTCCGGCTGGCAACCGAGGTCATGAGTCGACATGACCCGCGGGATCCCTGGCATGTGCCGATGCCGTTTACGGGGCAGGCCATCGATACACCCATTAAAGTGGCTTTAACAAAAAAGTCCCATGGTTACCCGATTCATGCAGGCATCGAAGCAAACCTTGACGAGGCCGCCGGGATTTTAAGTCAGGCGGGTTATGTGGTTGAAGAAGTGGAGACGCCATCCATACTCGAAGCCGCAAACGCCTGGTTCAGTGTGGCGATACGAGAGATCAAGAATGCGCTGGATCCGGCGGCAAGACAATATGGCAGCAAAACAATCCAGAATATATTCGATTTCTACTACAAGATGGCAGATATGGTCGATGCAGAAGGCTACATAGACGGTATTGCGGATAGAAGCCGAATGGTCCGTGATTGGAATATCTTCCTCGCTGAGTATCCACTGGCCCTGACGCCTTTTCTCATGCGCCCTGGTTATCCCAATGACTATGATGAGACGTATGAGGGGGCCAAGGACCTTTTTGATTCGGCGATCTATAGCTTCGGGCTGAACTACATCGGCTTTCCTGCTGGAAATATTCCGATGGCCCTTGTGAATAACCTACCGTCCGGTGTGCAGATCGTCGGTCGGAAGTTTCGTGAGGATCTCATCCTGGATGCGATGCAGGTTATTGAAGATAAGGTGGGCGTGATGTGTGAAAAACTCTGGGCGAGAGAAGGATGAAAGGTCAATGTTGTGTTGCTGCAGAACCAGCAGGCCGCCTTCAATCCTTCAGCAACCACTGCCAGAATCCTGAGGATTGCCGGACCGAGGCGGATGCCCGGCCCTTCATCACCTCGTTGGTGATGTACAGCGTCGGGCTGAGATTCTGCATCTGGTCGCCACGCCAGGCGCGGTATCCCCACTGGTTGGGTTCCAGCGCCTCTCCCCGGACATACGGTTTCCACAGTTCATTGAGCAGCGGGTACCAGAGGAAGACAGCGCCCACATCGCTCACCAGGATTTTTTCAGCTTCCAGGTAGAGCGCCATCCTGCCTTCCGAATCCCCAACGAGTTCATTGGCTTCCAGGACAAGGGCCTCAAATCGCTCACTGCGCCAGGCATGCCGTCCGTTCGACATCCAGAGCGTCAACAGGTTGCTGGCATCCACATAGTCATACCGATACCCGACGAGGGCCAGTGGAAGCTGGTGTGTATTGAGCGCTTCCATAAACACTTTGCGTTCAATGATATGCACACCGATATCGATATTCAGATTCTGTTTCAGCATCGCCTGTATCGCCTCCGCGCCCATTTTAACCGGATGAGTCTGGGTGTTCTGCGCCCGGATATCGATCCGGGGAAATCCTTTTCCATCGGGAAATCCGGCATCGGCCAGACGTTGCCGGGCCAGGTCGGGATCGTAGCGTTGAATGGAGGAAAAGACCTCCGGGTTTCCGCCGGGGAATCCGGGTTGCAGCATGGACGGGGCAGACAGCCCGACACCGCGCATCGCCGATTTTATCAGGGCATCCTGATCTACCGCATGGCTGAAGGCCTGCCGCACACGAAGGTCGTTGAAGGGCGGCTGGTAGGTATTCATGGTCAGGTATAAGGTGGCAAAGTCGACATAGGTATTCAGCTGGGACTGAAGCGCCGGATCGGTTTTGATCCGGTTGATTTCCGCCTGATTTGTAAGGAGAATATAATCGACTTCTCCCGCTTCGTAGGCAGGGAGAAACGGGGGCTGGGCGGCTGCGCTGTAGAGTTTAGCCACGACGCGTTCCAGGTAGGGTCTGGCGGGGCCGCGGTAGTGCGGGTTCGGTTCCAGGACGATCTGGTTTCCCTTGGTCCATTCGCGCAGCTCAAACGTCGTCAACACCTGGTCATCCGGCGGCGCCGCATCGGCAGGGAGGGGCACCCCGACGGAGTTGGTGTACGGCCCCATCTCGTCCT
>CAJXCW010000378.1 GCA_913051705.1 uncultured bacterium | reverse complement strand
CCGGACGATGTTTTTTGGCAGTTAATACCGCCAGCACAAGCACCAGGCTCGGAATGGGAATCTGTACCAACTGGGTAGACATAACAAGTGTCACGATGGCACCGAGCATCGTGCATATGATCAGTACCGCACCGTAAAAACGTGTCTTCGCAACTAAGAGCATTATTGCACACGATGTTTCAATGAAGCCCGTGACATACATGAACCAGATTGGGTAACCCCAACCCGTGAAGTGTTCCACATGCATGGCTTGGCCGGCCAGTTTGCTGCCACCGGCATACAGAAAAAAGATGCCGAGTATGACAGGAATGATCGTAACGAACCACTTCATTTCAACCTCCTGTGAGGGGATAGGCGTACTGCCATGAGAGGTATTGATACGATGAAATTCATATGTTTGAGATGGACTGATCCTTGTTGGTTACAGGACTGTTCTCTACAAACAATGACCATCCCACACCTTTCACGTTAAAGATTCGATGAATGCTACTTAATCGACTCCACATATCTCGCCTCCGTGATCCACACCGCACGTTAGCGTTAGAAAGGCTCTATGGGGCCTCTATGAATATGGGGCCAATACTAATAGAACAGCCATTTTGACTACTTCAGCAGAGTCATCCGCTTCGTCTCGGCATACCCGCTGCCGCTGGTGATGCGGTACAGGTATATGCCACTAACAGCACTGCTGTGGGGCACCTTTCCGGTGTCGAACTCGTGAAGATGCATGAACTGAACGATCTCATCGGACGTGCGGCCATCCTGTCTGATGTTCTTTCGTTTTAAACATTCACATCAGTCTATGAATGCAGAAATGACGACATAGGACATAGGAAACTCACCGGTGTTTTCAACGCGCCGCATGACGCCGATGGGATAACTGATTGCATCACCAGCCTTGAAGGGAATCATCCTGTTATCCCAAATAAAATTGCCCTCCCCATAAAGGATATAGGCCGTTTCACTGCTATCCGTGTGATTATGTAGCCTCGTCGACCGACCCGGTGCGACCGTCAATACTTCTGCATTGGAGAATTTCTGGGGCCGCCGTAGCCAGATATCGCGTATAAGGAGGTGCATGCCTTCCGGTTCAGAGGGATTCGATCCCTCGTCAAACACTTTGGTGACCGCAACACCTGCTCCCACCACGGGTTTATCCACGGTAATACCACGCTGAGTGACAGCCCCCCAGGTTAAACCACCTTCTCTATCAGGACCAATGCCCCCTCTGACTAAAAACACGACATATCGAAGGGGCGTACTCCCTATGTTGATTATTTCATGCTTTATGCCTGGGGTCATGTATATAGAGACATCTTGGCGCACCTCATACACATCACCTGCCGGCGCCGCTTCGTAAATACTCATGATTCCACGGCCTTCAAGAAAATAATACAAGCGTTCCTGTGGATATCCGGTCAGAGTGAGATGACCGTCTACAGCTAGTTCCCCCACCTCTATAGCAGTTCTCTCGGCACCGGATTTCTTATAATCCAGTATCCTTTCAATCTTCAATGGATGGGAATTTCCTGAGAGAAGAGTACCCGTCTGTCCATGCGTGACCCCGCCAAAAAGGAATGCTGACAAAACTATTCCCACCATTGCTACAGATAATTTAAACATCGCAATCTCCCTCTTGACTTCCTTATAAACTGAAATGAAAAGTGTAATATGATCCAGAAAACACTTGCGCAATCAACCTGTGTTGACATTTTCTTTATAGACCCACGACAGGATAGATCTTAATACTGCAAGTACAATCGTCAGTTATTTAATATCCTCCTCCCTTCGTTGTCAATGTTTTGTGGGAAAAGGCAGTCTACAATAGAAGTGCTGATAGATCTGAGGACAATATGTATAGTTTATACGTCATACCCTTTCTTTTTATCCTCAACCCCACCAACCCGTCTTCCGTAAAGGGACTGTCCTCATTGGACTGGCCAAGAATAGCACATGTTATCGTCCAACGTATGGCATTGGAGAAGGGGGAAAAGGTCTTGGTCGTCGCCCATCCAGATAAATTCCAAGACCTCGTTTCTCCCATTCGGTACGAGGTAATGAAGGCGGGTGGAATCGACCTGGGCGTTATGAATGCTCTACCTGCTTCTGATGAAAGGGAATCCGACGCTCTGCAACGGTCGTCCACATTGTCTTGGGAAGCCTACAAAGCCATGCTCCTCAAGGTCGATGTGGCAATTATGCTACCGGGGACGAACACCACCCCCGCCTATGCCGCCATGCAGGATCTACTTAAAACAGGAAAAGGCCGCACCGTACATTTACACTGGCAAGAGGACCGTAGTGTATCTGCCTTGGCTGGTCAGTCGCTCCCTGTTCGACATGACATCGATCAAGTGTATCAGAAAGCGCTGTTGCAAACGGACTACGATGCCCTGAAACAGATCCTTCAGCGTTTCGAGCATGCCATGCGGGATAGAGAAGTGCATGTGGCCACGCCTCTCGGTACGGATCTCAGGTTTCGTATAGGGGATCGTCCGGTGAACCGGCAGGATGGAGACGCGTCGGCGGCGCGAACCAATCGTGGCATCATCCTGATTGACAGGGAGATAGAACTACCAGCTGGCGTGATTCGTGTTGCTCCTTTGGAAGAGACGGTCCACGGCACAATCGCCTTCCCACCTTCCCAATGGAACAACCATCCCGTTATCGGACTGAAACTTGATTTTATCGGGGGACGAGTGGTCGACTTCAATGCGGAGACGGGTAGACAACACGTTGATGCCGAGATGGCTCAGGCTGGTGAGGTAGGCCACCGATTCCGGGAATTTGCCTTGGGATTCAATCCCCAGCTGGCGGTGCCAAAAGAGAACCCCTGGATACCCTACTACGGCTACGGCGCCGGTGTGGTCCGCCTCTCGCTGGGTGACAATTCGGAGCTTGGGGGTACGGTAAGCGGCGAGCAGGTGTATATCCGATGGAACTTTTTTACAGATGCGACTGTAACGGTTGGCGATCAGGTCTGGGTGCGGGATGGTAAGCTACTGATGGATTAAAGCCCGACGCCGAAAGGAGGTTTGCCAGGCACGGTACGCCAGAGGTCTGACAACCGCCCTGAACCAATTGCTGCTCCTTCTACATACACCCTGAAGAATTCTTTGTCATCGTTGGTGACTTCCGTGTATATGCCGTTCAGGTGCTGCTGGCGCCACTTCTTGAGGGTGGAGCGGGGGACGCCGCATACCTCGAACATTACAACCTCACGTTTGCACTGGCCCCACCTCCACCGCGGCGCTCAGCAGCATCGCCTTGGTCTCGTCCGTCAACCGAATGTGCGGCGGCGA
>CAJXCW010000377.1 GCA_913051705.1 uncultured bacterium | reverse complement strand
AATATTTACAGATGATCTTGAGCAAGCGTTGGAGGCGCAAGGGACAGGGAAATTGCATCTTGGCGCCGACCGTGAATCGGAAGCCGCAGATCGATATATCTCCAGATACCTGGAACAACATGTATCGATTGAAATAGATGGACGACTTTTGGAAGCAAAATATCTGGGAAGAGAAACCGAAGGTGAGGTCACTTGGTGCTATGCAGAAATTGGAGATGTGCCCTCAATAAGCACCGTAACGGTAATCAATACGCTATTGATTGAGATGTTTGAAGATCAGACCAATGTGATACATATCAAGACGAATGATCAGAAAAAAAGTATGCTTCTCACCCGTGCCAAGGATAGGGGTACTGTGGAATTTTAGCGCCCACTTGACCCAATCTATTCATCATGTGTTGATTCTCTGATATTGGTCATCCACTGTATTTTATGCCAGAAGAGATAGGCCATGTTTTCAAGACCGACGGAAATCGGTCCTAATTTAGTCATGCCGATACGAGGTGTATAGGGGATATGAAACTCTCGAAATGGCAACCCATGCATCAGGGATTCAATCTTGATCTCCTGAGACAGACTCCATCGATTGCTTTTTAAAACAAGTTGGTCTAGAATACGACGATAGAAAATCCACATGCCGGACAGACCGTCTTGTATTTTTACCCCGAATGTCCTGCATAAAATCAAAGTAATTACTTTATTGCCGCAAACAAGATGCGACGGCATAGCCTTTTCGTTTTCAAGCGGAAACCGATTCCCACTTACGAAGTCGGCCTCCTGTTCCAGCAGATAATCTATCATATCAGGAATAAGTTCTACCGGATATGTGCCATCTCCGTCTGTTGTTGCAATTATATCCGTCCTACAATACTCGAATCCGGTCCTGTAAGCCCGTCCATACCCCTTTTTTGTTTCTGAGATGACTTGAGCGCCTAAAGAGGATGCAATGGCAGCAGTCTGGTCTGTGGAACCATTATCAACAACAATCGTGGTATCGATACAAGGGGGGATTCTGGAAAGGACCTGATGAATTCCTTTTTCTTCATTTAGGCAAGGAATCACGAGGGATATTGTTTTATTTTTATACATCTGTGGACAAAGACTCGATAAAATGGGTAGCGTTATATAGCGTGCAGATTCAGATCTATTATAATATGTAAGCCATGAACCTTTCAAATTCTGATAGAATAAGGTTGTTCACCCTTTGGATCGCCGTAAGATATGATAAGCCATAGAATACATATATCCCGGTGATAACGGTAATCCATAGAGCAATTAGAATATCTTTCCCTGGTATCTTCTTGATCATGCTTTTTCCTATTCTTTAATACCGAACGGGTTCAAAAAATCCAATGGCAATTTATCTTCTACGCAACAACCTGTCAAGATCATGATCTCTTCACATTGTTTTTAATTTGACTGATTATATTCTGGTTATATTAAAAAGAGGTGGATATATCTCATCATATAATACATTATAATTCGGTCTATCCACGGTTATGAATCAAACCACTGAGGCAATGTATGAATATCACAGTCACGCCTGCATTACACAGAAAAAATCCAAGGCCACCGGAATCCGACCTGGGCTTCGGAACCTATTTTACCGACCACATGTTCCTTATGGATTTCAGTCGGGATAAAGGTTGGCATCATGCCCGGATCGAGCCCTATGGTCCATTATCCCTAGATCCCGCAGCACAGGTGCTGCACTACAATCAGGAAGTTTTCGAAGGAACCAAGGCTTATCTCCAGCCGGATGGAGGGATCGCCCTGTTTCGGCCGGATAAAAATATCGAACGAATGAATACATCGGCCGTTCGGCTGGCCATGCCTACAATAGAACCTGATGACTTTCTGGAAGCCATCAAGGCGATCGTGTTGATCGACAAGGACTGGTTGCCGATTTCTGAAGGCACCTCATTGTATATCAGACCGACGTTCATATCTACCGAAGCATCGTTGCTTGTCAAGCCATCCGACACCTATTTATTTTATATCATACTGAGTCCCGTCGGATCATACTACAAAGAAGGGATGAATCCCACCAGAATCTATGCTACAGATGAATATGTCCGGGCAACACGAGGCGGCGCAGGGGCGGTAAAAACATCCGGTAACTATGCCCCCACCCTGGTGGCTGCCGGTGAAGCCATGAGCCGGGGGTATACGCAGGTCTTGTGGCTCGATAGTGCAGAACAAAAATACATTGAAGAGGTCGGGACCAGTAACATCTTTTTCCTGATTGAAGATGAACTGGTTACCCCGCCTTTAGGTGGGACTATTCTACCGGGCGTAACCCGTGACTCAGTCATTCAAATCGCAAAACACTGGAAATTAAAGATTGTAGAGCGGCCAATTACCATTGACGAAGTCATCCACGGAACACAGAACGGCCATTTAAAAGAGGTATTTGCTGCCGGCACTGCGGCGGTGATCTCACCTGTAGGTACCATCGGATATCGAGGGAAGGACTATATTGTGGATGAGGTTCAAATCGGCGCCTTATCCCAAAAATTGTATGATGAAATAACAGGCATTCAATACGGCCGTAGAGAAGATCCATTCGGCTGGAGAATTAAAATCGCGTGACTGATATGTCGTATTTAACAGGGATCCCCGCTTAAAGCCTGCGAGGATGCCCCCCTTTTAACTTTTATCGTGTACTATGGCCCCAGAGGATATGCTATGCCATCCCCGGCAAACATCATCTCCCTCGAAGAATTTCCCGCCATTCGGGACGGTCTGGGAAAAATTGTGGCGACCTCCGGTGGGTATGATCCGGTTCATCCAGGACATGCATCGTGTCTTATAGAATCCAGTCAATATGGGGATACCCTCGTTGTAATCGTTAATGACGATGGTTTCCTGCGACGGAAGAAAGGCAAACCATTCATGGATCTTGCCGCCCGGTGTCGTGTTGTTTCCTGTATAAAAGGGGTGGATTATGTGATCCCCTTTGTAATAGAGCAGGACGATAATACCGTATGCGAAGCCTTGCGTGTCATCCGGCCGCATATATTCACCAAAGGCGGAGACCGTACCGATTTGACCAATATACCGGAATGGACTATCTGCCAGGAAAACGGCACAGAAATCGTAACCGGCGTAGGTGTGGATAAAGCCTGGAGCAGTTCGGATTACCTGAGAGACTGGGGGGAGTACTGGAAAGGACGAAAGGACGAAAGAACGGAAGTACGAAAGGACGGAAGTACGAAAGGATGAAGAGAGTGATATTTTTTCTCTTCCTCTCTTCCTTTCGCCTTTTTATCCTCTAACCCCCCACCACCCACCTTGCCGCATTAT
>CAJXCW010000376.1 GCA_913051705.1 uncultured bacterium | reverse complement strand
TACAATACCACTCCAATTGCTGGCATATTATGTTGCTCTACACAAAGGCAACGATATTGACCAACCCAGAAATTTAGCCAAGTCGGTCACAGTTGAATAATCTTGGGTGTTCCTCTTTAGAAGGAACAATCCCACACTTACAATTCTCAATAGAAATACAGTCCAACAACCTCACCTACCACAAACCCTACACCAAGAAACAACAAATAAACTACAAACTCATCAAGTATCTACATGAGGTTGAAGGACTGGGTTATCGAAAGATAAGTAAGAAGATGAACTCCTGGGGTATTCCCACTGTTCGGGGTAAGAAATGGTTTCCACAATCGGTGTTTTCAGTTCTAAAGAGGAAACACCAACGAGATATGAGGATTGAGGAACTTAGAAACAAGAAATATCCCATTCATATCTCCTCCCTTGCTTTCAGAAGTGATTGGGTTTAGTTTTATTAGCATGAAAAAGAAATATCCTAGTATTGTCTATGGCGTGACAGGAAACCCCATAAGCCCTCGAAAGGCACTGGTAGCGATGCCGACCAGCATTGGAATGGACAGGCCGATGATGATGAGGAATATAATGAGAGCAGGTATGGACGCTATGGCCCATTTAACCATGAAAACGATCATAGAGCCGATAGGCATTTGGATGTCGGTTACAGTCACTTCTCTCGGACCTTCAGAGGCTCTGGGCTCTTCAGACATTTCTACCTCCACTTGGGTTTAATTGAATACGCCGGGGTTCATCCTAATATATCGATACGAATATATAAGTCAATTTCACTAATAGGATTAATATGGAATCGGTAGGTTGTCAGGCTTTTTTGCAAACGCCTTGCAGATATCTTGAGGCGGTGCGGTTAGGAATCTGCGTATAGTCAAAGGGCACTGACAGCAGGTTTGAGTAATCTGCTTCTTGTATTAGGGCGGACACCGAATAAATGAATACTCTACCACGGCAGAATATTGTTCCGCGCCGAAGATTATCCCTCAGGGATACGCCTGGCCATGACCGCGCCGGAAACCACGGATCAACTGAAAGAGAATCTTGAGATTTTTAACCACCCGGATACTTTGAGTAAAGAGGAAATAGACCGATGCGAAGCGTTCGGCAAACTGGTCTACGGTGATGGCTTGGATAGGTTTGAGGTCCGTTGGCCTTAGTGTAATGGGCAATAAGGCAAATAGGCAAATCAGCGGCACCTGTATTTTGTAAACGGAAAACAATCCAGAACGGAACGAATGTTAGCCTGGCGGCATCATTCGAATCCTTAACAAGACCGTTGCCCGGTAATTTTCTTCTGGGGCAGTTTCTTCGCAATCCGTCAATACGTTGATCACCAAGAAAAATTGATCGGTATTATCACGATTCAAAAACGGTTACGTCTACTTTCCTTTCTTCAGTGTGAATTAAATCGGGAGACTTCTAACATAATCCCCAATTACCAGTTTGTTTCGTCAGGAGACAACTATGATAACCAGTCATGAAATCATGAAAATAATGGAACGGGAATGCAGAATATGTATGCGCTTATTTTCGAAACTCCCATCGGGCTCGTTCGATTACCGACCAACTGCCGGTCAGCGTTCCACATTCGAGCTACTTCAGTTTATGTCGTATGCCATTGCCGGAGCGGCGCATGCTATCGCCGGTCATGGTTGGGATTGGTGGAAGGAACACGAAGCGATTGCTGAGAAGATGTCTCCGAGGGATTTTCCCGGTGCTATGGAAAGACAGATTGACAAACTGTCCCACATACTCGAGACAATGACCGAAGACACGTTCAATAACGTAAAAGTGGCTGAAATGCCTTGGCCAACTGATAATACGATCGGCGTGGAACTGCTGGGTAATTGCCTGCGCTGGCTGATCGGCTACAGAATGCAGCTGTTTCTTTACGCCCGATCGAACGGAGTGGAGATCAGTACCCGGGACTGCTGGTTTTTAACGGAAGACGATCCGACTGCGACGCAGAATTGATAATTGTCCCATTATATGGTATGTTCAGCTTCTCAGAGATACGTGAAGCAATCCATGATCAACAATATGATTTGAATCATAACTGCTAAAAGCCCATTGTATAAATTCACGCTATAGATGTATCAGGTGTTGCCTTGCCGGCCATGGCGTGGCCGTATTGAGATAATGCCGGTTATTTGTTTGTAGGGCGTGGGCAGCTCAGGACGGAATTAATCAAAGAACAGCGATATGAAGGCAGTCATCTTGGGTAGCTGTTTGCGGGCCGGCTGAAAGAAAGTGACACCATCTCGCTTGATGAATCAATGGATATCATGTGGACGCTGGATAAACTACGCCCCAGTGGTGGGGCCTCCGTTATCTGATGGAACAATAATGACAGAGATGAAACGTCTTACAATGTTCAATTGGCCGAAGATCCCGGTCAAAATTACGTGATAGGTGTTGCAACGGGAGACGGTAGTACGTTCATAACGTCGGTTGACCTAAATCGACCAGATTTCCTACACAAAATATGGATTATCCTTGTAAATACAAAAACCGGAATACGGCACAAATAATAATTCAAAGGGGCATCGTTTGAACGGGATAACGTACACTATGATCGCCTCGGCATCGCCGGAACATCCGCGTAACGACTCCGCCAGCGTAGTGCGCGCTTCGGAACGGACGCCTCTTCGTAGTCTGGATGGAATTCACACAGAGCGAGAAGGCGGGACATGATGAAGGTGAGAATCGGATAGCCGGCAAGCTGTCCCATGACGGCGGTAAAACCTGGAACGACCACCGGATCGTGGTCGAACCGCGCCCGGGAGACGTGAACGTATATAATCCGAGCCTGCTCAGACTCCGGAATGGTGAGGTCCTGTTTTCGTATTTTTATTACGATGAGCTGTCATGGACAATGCCGCTCATAACCACGGGCATGATGCACCGCAGCTCCGATGGCTCACTCGTGTTCGGTGTCTCGGAGCCGCTCTGGCGCCGGGAGTCGCGGCATAATGCCAGCAGCACGCTGGTCCAGCTGGATTCTGGGCGTATCGTCTGCCCCATCGCCCACGTACCGATCTGGGGCGGTCCGAAGGATAACCAGAATCTGTCCTGTGCGTACAGCGACGATAACGGGCACACCTGGCAGACCTCCGATTCTCAAATAAAGTTGCCGCTCCGAGGTGCTATGGAAGGTCATATCGCGGAGACGCGCGACGGTCGTTTGCTCATGGCGATGCGTACGCAGATTGGTTCGGTATTTTTCTCGGAATCATACGATCAGGGCGAAACGTGGAGCCTGGCCCAGACATCGGGCCTCACCTCCTGCGAATCCATGCCCTGCCTGGTAAAAATCCCCCAGACAGGTGACCTGCTTCTCATATGGAACAACAGCCTCTACGATCCC
>CAJXCW010000375.1 GCA_913051705.1 uncultured bacterium | reverse complement strand
AAAACAAGGGATACGTGCTCGACACCCCGCTCTGGTCGGCGCACCTCCTGTCGACCCGGCCCGAAGCTATTCGAGAGGTCCACCGCGCCTATCTCGAAGCCGGCGCCAACTGCATTATTGCCGCCAGTTATCAGGCCAGCATCCCGGGATTTCTTGCGGGAGGATGGTCCGAGGACGAGGCTACCTCGTTATTACGTACGGCGGTCATCCTCGCGCAGGAAGCAAGAGAAGCCTATCTCGACAGCCGGGCGCTGCCCCTGCGACCACTCGTCGCCGCCAGCATCGGGCCATACGGGGCATACCTGGCCAATGGCGCAGAATATCGAGGGGATTATGGCGTGTCGAAACAAGCGTTACGAGAATTTCATGAACCGCGCTGGGAAATCCTGACATCGGCATCCCCGGATCTTCTGGCTTGCGAGACAATCCCCAGCTTTCAGGAAGCAGAAGTGCTGTTGAACTTGCTTTCTCAAACCCCGCACCAGTTTGCCTGGGTGAGCTTTTCATGCCACGACGGCGAACACATCAGCGATGGTACGCCGATCCGGGATTGTGCGGCGCTCCTTGACGACTGTGAACAGGTCGTCGCTGTAGGGGTGAATTGCACGGCGCCGCGATATATCTCTTCGTTGATCGAGCAGCTTCACGCCGCGATGTCGAATACGGAAGTGGTCGTCTATCCGAACTCAGGCGAGGTCTATAATACTGGCACGAAGACCTGGAAAGGGACCTCAGAACCGCTATCGTGCGGCCCCATCGCTCGTGAATGGCATGCGAAAGGCGCACGACTGATCGGAGGTTGCTGCCGGATGGGACCAGCCCACATCGAGGCTATAGGAGCGGCGTTTTGAGGAAATCCATGTCCATTGCAATGACCGCGCAGCAGGAGAGAGATTTCGAGGATAAGGGATTCATAATTCTTGAAGATTTTTTGCATCAGGACGAGTTGGATCGGCTCCTTTCAGCGATCTGTGAGGTGGCCGACAGGGTCCGACAGGCCAAAGGGTTGCCCCCTGATGCCCCCTTCGCTGTTCGCAACGCCCTTGCTCACCACGAGGCGTTTCTTGACCTGATCGACCATCCTCGCATATTGCCGCTGGTCGTCGATGCTATCGGTTGGAATATCCAGATCCGAACCACGCATCTCGACTACCGACCGCCTTATCCGAAGGGACAGATTGAGTCCGACAAATTGGATATTAAAATTGGACCGGATCATAAAGGAAACTACCGGAACACGGTCTGGCATCCGGACCTGGCCGGCGACTACATCTTCGAAGCGCCCTCGCTCGACGGCCGGTTGCCGTTTATGGAAGTCAAGGTCTTCTACGTCCTCTCTGATCAATCGGCGTCCAATTCCGGCAACCTCTGGCTGGCGCCGGGCACCCACAAGCGCACACCGCAGGCACTTCGAGATATGGGCGGCAAGGTAGATCCCGCTGATTCGATAGAACTCAAGCTGCCGCCGGGCGCCGCCGTGCTGTGGCGCACCGCTACATGGCATTGCGTCGGCCCGAACCTGTCTGATAAGACGCGGAAGGTCATACACGTCGGCTACCACTACCGGTGGCTTCGCCCCACAGATTACATGCAACAGGATCCGGATTTGATCGCTCGCAGCTCTCCGATCCGGCGCCAGTTGTTAGGGGCGCTGGCGCCCGGCAGCGACCCGATGGGCGACGATCCCGAATTTCATCCGGCGTCCGCATACTGGCTGGCTAAGAACGAAGATGATGTCCCTCTGAGGGCCTGGGCTGAAGCACACGCTCGAAACGGGACGTCCACGAGAGAACCCCTCTGATCGGAAAACCAAATGGAGACCATAGGCATTTTCACTTTCCGGAAAATCGATGAAGTTGGTGGACGGTAGTAAATTGCAGGGAACGCTACCAGTACCGATACCGGCCTGGCGTCGATCAATCGGTATGTAGGATCATATATGGTAATGATGTAGGAATATTTTCCCAATCTATAGATGGTAGCGGGGAGACCGTTCAACTCATTAAGTCGCAGAATCACGGCAGCGCTGATTGGTCCATAAATGGGGAATATCCGGTCTACCATGAGGCCAAGAACGGCAACAATCGGGATCTCTGGTATCTACCTAAAGATCAATCCAACCCAATGTCTTTTCTCCAAACGCAGTTCCAGGAGGCCTTACCTACTCTCTCACCTGACGGCAAATACGTAGCCTATCAATCGAATAAATCGGGAACATATGAGATCTATGTCAAACCCTTTCCCGTGGGAAAGGGCGAATGGACGATCTCAGATAACGGGGGTAGGCATCCCCTTTGGAGTCGGCAGGGCGATGAGATCTTCTATATAGAGAAAAATACGATGATGGCCGTTCCGGTGACCATTAAGCAGACGTTCAGCAGGGAAAATCCTCAAAAACTGTTTAGCGGTGAGCCAGTGGGTTCGTTATTTATGGACGATGGCGACTTCAGACCTCATTACGACGTATCGGCGGACGGCCAACGGCTCGTGGTCGTGCAGAATGCGACTGTCGAGACCTCCAAGAGGACTGTCGTTCAGAACTGGTTCAGAGAGTTCGAGGAAAGGAATTAATATCATGGTGCTGCCATCAACAAATGTTTTTCCGATTGCTGCACACCACCAGCTACCTCCCTCCCGCTACACGCACTGATGCTCAACATCAGTTTTTAAAGGAGTAATCGATGAGTTTTGCTGTCTACGATTTTCACACCGATATCCGCAATATTCTGGTCACCCCCCAGATTCGTTCCCGGTTCCTGCGTATGGAACCGGGGCAGGCCGCACAACGACACAGCCATGATCTGGGGCATGAAATTTTCCTGATCCTTCAGGGAGAGGCTGAGTTCGAGATCGATGGAGAAAAACAGGTGATCCGTCCGGGCCAGCTGTGTGTGGCCTTGACCGATCAAATGCATCAGGTGAGGGTGGTCGGTGATGAGCCGGTCATTATGTACCTCTCGGTTACCCCGCACATTCAGCCCACCCATACATTCTGGATCGACGACGACCAAAAAGAGCCACCACACTTTATGCCGAATTCCGCGTACGACGTAACGCCCTCCCCATCATTGACGACAGAACAATACATCGATGAACACCTGACCACAGTCGATGCGGTCGCAAAAGCAGCCCAGGCGTTTGCCGCGGCCCAACACGAGCAGGCCGCCCATCTTAGACAGGCCATCGCAGACGGCGATGATGCCAAGGCCCATAATACCCGCGAAGCGATGTGGGACACCATCTATCCGCTGTTCCAGACCGTCTATTCAATGGGTGATGCATGGAACGATCTCACCGCATCGCTCGAACCAAAATAAGTAAATCCATGGTGCAATAAGTATTCAGAGAAAAAATATCTCCCATACAAACAGT
>CAJXCW010000374.1 GCA_913051705.1 uncultured bacterium | reverse complement strand
GTACAGATACAATGGTATCGCTTTCAACTAGAAGGGGTACTTCAGGCAGCTTTTTTATAAACTCTCGCTCTACAGAGAACCCAACTCCAGTCCCACACAACAAAATAAACATTGCTTCATCAAAAGCCTTAAAATGGCGCATTTGAATATGGCTTACAATTTGATTGCCTGCTTCGAAGATTTGCTCACCGTCGAACCGGTCGGTTTTATATTGGATATACACACCATCCATCGTCAATGTGGTCACTTCACCGAGGTCGGGAGATAGGGGACAAACAGCTCTACCCATCTATTTTCGGGCGAAGCAAAATAATGCGGACCGCTGATGGTCGAAAGGGCATACGTACTGAACGCCCATCCGGGGATCACGGATGCGGTCAGGAGGATGAAGAAGATGACGATCAGTTCCTGTGCGGTCAGCCCCCGGCCTGGAAACCATGTTTTCAGACATGGTTTTAAAAATAGGACCACACATACAAAAGGAAACAACGCCGCTACCGGGAGGTGCGTGACGCTGATTTGGGAGGAGGAGGCCACATAGGAAGCGTGGATTGCCCAGACCGTGGACGGCACAGCGAGTCCGATACCCAGCGCTACCGCCCGCCATGTTAATCCGGCAGATATCGGGTTGGCTGTTTCGGACTGCCTTGACAAATAAAGCGCATTATTCATATTTTTGAATCGTGGGCAAATTGTCCGTGATACTACAACCACTTAAGATAAGGAATTGATACTAATGGAAGATTACGCTCAGATCAAAGGATTTAACTACTTCCTGAAACCCGACTACTCCTTTTCATCATGGATCGATTTCGATGGGGATAGGGCCGAATTGGAACTAACCAGAGCCAAAGCCCACTTTCCTCTTATCAACACGATCCGCTTACAACTATCGTGGGATGTGCATAACGTCGATCCGGACCGGTATCTGCAGAATTTTGAGTCGGTCCTGTGCTTGGCCGATAGACTAGGACTGAAGGTAATACCGACTCTTTTTTCACGATGTCCGGCGATGGGTAATATCTTTACAGACCATTTTATGAATGGATGGAACTGGTTTACGGTGCGGGCCGGGGGAGACGGCGCTGCCATATTTGATACCTATCTGAAGACCATTGTCGGGACCTACAAAGACGACGAGCGGATCAATATCTGGGATATCTGCAACGAACCCTTTCCCTACGCCCCTGGAAGCTACGGTACGGACCGGGTACCGGAAGAGATGAAACATATCGAGGAGGGTGAATATGCCTGGATGAAAAGGATGTATGCACAATGCAAAAACATCGATCCTGTCGCGCCGTTGGGCATTAGTGTCCTGCAGGATTTTGGTCGGTACGGCATTGGGAAGGTCGAGGATATAAGCGATATTCTTCTGATCCATCCCTACTTTGTACATGATTTGGACAACGAGGTGGAAAAGGCGGCGTTTCTAGATATGCTTGATGACTATACCGTTTTTGCCCGGGAGGTGAATAAACCGATAGTAGCCACGGAAACATGCTGGCCGTCGCAGGACGATACATGGCATGTAGACAATATACGCTTCACATTGACCGAACTCAAGAGGCGACATATAGGGTGGATCGGCGCCAAGCTGCACCAGAGTCCGGAAGGCCGTGATGAGCTGCCGGGTGAACCCATAAGGGCAGACGGCACCCTCCGTCCGGGCCACGAAGTCTTTAACGAGTTTTAACAGAGTTTCTTCGATTAAGGACAGAAACATGCAACTTTATCATGTTGGAATCACCACCATTGATGTCACTCCGCCCGTCGGGGTTTTCCTGGCTGGTTATGCCGGTCGTGACATACCGTCGCAGGATGTCTATCACCCGCTACGCGCCGACTGCATCGTCATCGACGACGGCGATGAGCCGTTGTTACTGGTGTCGATAGAGTGGCTCGGCTTCTACGACCGCGCGCTGGAAGCGCGTCAACGCATTTGCGCGCGGACCGGTCTCAACCCATCGCACATTCTGCTGAGTGGAAGCCACACCCACTGCGGTCCGGTGCTACGGCGGGAGATGGACATTCGGCGTCACGGGTTCATTGATGAGGACTACATTGATACCACCCTCGATCGACTGGCAGAGGCAGCGTACCAGGCGCTGAACCAGCGGCAGCCTGCACGCCTGCGGGTTGGCATCGGCTGGTGCGGTATTTCCTCCTCGCGGCGCCGTCCCGACGGAGAGGGGGGCGTGGCGTTCAAACCGAGTCTCGATGCACCCCACGACCATCGTGTGTCGGTGCTGACGGTAGAGTCCCCCGACGGTGATCTGCGGCATGTCCTCTACAGCTACGCCTGCCATCCGACCAGCAGCGGCGCTATTTCCCGCATCGGTGGCGACTATGTCGCTTTCGCCGGTGATTTGCTCGAAACGACGTACCCGGGTGTCGCAGCTAGTTTCTTTCAGGGCTGCGCCGGCGACCAGAAGATCGACGCCCGGGATCCGGTGGGTGACGGCTATCGGAAACTCGATATAACCGAAGTGCAGGCGAAGGGGGAACAATTAGGGCAGGCGGTGGCACGCGTCATCGATTCCGGCGACCTGCGCCCGATCGCCGGCGCCCTCGATGTTTCCCAGGAGTTGGTGACGCTGACGACCGATACCGCCTGCGAACAGGAACTGAGGGTGCACCTTGCCGGCGGGGGATATGGGGCGGAATGGGCGCGGCATCACCTGGGCCTGATCAAGGCTGGAGAGCCGGCGAAACGCACTTTCAGCTTTGAAGTACAGACGGTGCGCTTCGGCTTCAGCCTGGCTATAGTCGCCCTGGCCGGTGAGATGAGCGTCGAATACGCCCTGCGCTTCAATGCCGAACCCGGCGGCGCCTACCGCGATGTCTGGACCCTGGGTTACGCTAACGAGATGGTGGGCTATGTACCTGTACGCCGGCAGATCGCAGAAGGAGGCTACGAAGTCATCGACAACAACCGCCACCTTCTCTATACCGGCCCTTTTGCCACGGAGACGGAGGAACGTATCGCCGGTGCGGTAAAGCGGGCCCTGCTGTAGGTGCTATTCGGTGGCGAGAATCCGTGCTATTACGGTTATGTATCCGGGTACGTTATCATGAGGATTTACTTGACATGACTTCCTCCTGATTATTTATCTACTACTAAAGTTTGGATAATATAAACCATGAAAACTCGACGGTCATACCCGCAGGTTTTAAGTGGGAATGACTGCTTTTATCGCGATATGAAACCGTCCAATTACCCTTTATAGCGAGGAAACCTACGTGTCTTCCCTTCAGATCAATGAGGAACTGCTCCAGGACAGCGACTACTTCACCGATGCAAATCGCCTTGCCGAAGCGTCCGACTATTTCGGCTTCGCCCATCGCCGGATCATCCTGGGAGACGGCGCTCTGGATCTGTTGGGTGACGAATGT
>CAJXCW010000373.1 GCA_913051705.1 uncultured bacterium | reverse complement strand
CAGAATAACATTAGAAAGATTAAACTCGGCGTCTTCGATATGGACGGCGTGTTGCGCGGTAAATATATATCGCTTGATAAATTCTATTCCGCCGTTGAAAATGGATTGGGCTTCTGTGAGGTGATTTTCGGGTGGGATTCAAATGATGAGCTATATGAGGGGCCTGAGGCCACCGTTACCGGCTATCCGGATACCCCTGCAAAGATCGATCTGGATACCGCTCGTATCGTACCCTGGGAGCCTGATACGGCTATCTTTCTGGTGGATATGTATGACCAGGCAGGTCAGCCACTGGACGTGTCGCCTCGTCAATTACTTCAGAAGGTCATTCGTGAGGCAGAGGCCCTTAATTTTCGACCGTATATGTCATCGGAGTATGAATTTTTCATTTTCCGGGAAACGCCCGAAAGCGTTCGAGAAAAAAATTACCGTAATATGACCCCGTTAACGCCGGGTATGTTCGGGTACAGCGTGGTCCGGGCATCAAGCGTAGCCGATCTGATCCATAGTATTATAGACCAGATGAATGCCTATGATGTCCCCATTGAAGGCATCCATACGGAGACAGGACCGGGCGTGTATGAAACGGCCATCGCCTATGATACCGCCCTTCGGGCTGCGGATAAATCCGCTTTGTTTAAGACCGGGATGAAAGAGATCTCATCACGGCATGATCTGATCGTCACGTTTATGGCCAAATGGCGCGCCGACTTGCCCGGATGCAGTGGCCACGTCCATCAGAGCCTGTGGGATAGCGATGGGAAAAGGAACCTGTTTTATGACGCGCAGGGTGATCACCATATGTCGGGTCTCATGCGTCATTATCTGGCCGGGCAATTGACTCTTATGCGAGAATTGACGGTTCTGATGGCGCCGACGGTCAATTCGTATAAGCGACTTGTCCCGGGCGCCTGGGCGCCGACAACAGTTTCCTGGGGGATAGAAAATCGGACTGCCGCTCTGAGGGCAATTCCTGCCGGCGCCAAATCTTCCCGGATTGAATGCAGGCTCCCAGGAGCGGATGTCAACCCGTATCTGGCTATGGCTGCGATGCTGGCTGCCGGTCTGTATGGAATAAAGCATAAGATGGAACCACCCGATCCCTGGAACCAGAATGCCTATACGGCGCCGGAAAACACGTTTTCTGCTCTGCCCGGAACCCTGGAAGAGGCGACGGCCCTGCTGAAAGAAAGCGATGTAGCGCGTGAGATGTTCGGTTCCGTTTTTGTAGACCATTATGTGACTACGCGGGAATGGGAGATAAAACAATACCGTCAGGCCGTCACCGATTGGGAGTTGGCGAGGTATTTTGAGGTGATATAGCGTCATGATCCCAACATTGACATACATGTCCCGTATTCGTATATTCATAAACATAGTCTGTACTTACCTGCCTGAAGCTCAAGAAGAGGTCTTATTTTACTAATTGAATTCATGATCTGTTTTCTTTCATCAAGGAGCCAACCAATGCGAGATGGATATCTGTCTGCGGGGAGGGCCATCTTCACCTTTTTTATCGTCTGCAGCCTGTTCGCGCTGTCTCAGGAATCTGTGTTTGCACAGTCGCAGACCGCGCCGGTAGAGGGCATGCGGAACAATACGCCGCAGGTACACGCACTCACGAACGCGCGTATCGTCACGGCGCCGGGACAGACAATAAGCCGGGGGACGATCATTATTCGCGATGGCGTGATTGAGGCGGTGGGCGACAACGTCCGCATTCCGGCAGATGCGCACGTGTGGGACTACACCGGTCTTACCGTATATGCGGGACTCATTGAAACATATAGCCAGGTGGGATTGCCCGGACCAGAGAAGCGCGGGACGCCACCTGGCAGTCCGAGTAATGCCCCGCCGGCACAGGAACAGCGCGGCGTAGCCCACTGGAATGCGTCCGTGCATCCGCAGGATGGAGCGGTTGACCAATATGCTGTGGACGACAAAGCGCTGAAGGCACTCCGCGGACTCGGTTTTACTGTGGCACTGGTGGCGCCGGACCGGGGTATCTTCACCGGGAGCAGCGTCCTGGTCAGCCTGGGGGGTGGGGCGCCGCACGACAATATCCTTCAGGATCAGGTGGCGCAGCATATCCGGTATGCGCGGAATCGCAATCGGACGTACCCCGGTTCGCTGATGGGTGTGATTGCTCTCATCAGGCAAACGTTTCTGGATACCGACTGGTACGGGAAGGCGCACGAAGCGGTCATGGCGAATCCGACCCAGAATTTGCCGGAAGAGAACGAGGCGCTGGAAGCACTGCGGCCAGCGTTGCGCGGTCAGCAACCGGTGATGATGTCGGTTACCGACGACCAGACGTTTCTCCGGGCGGATAAGATTGCTAAAGAATTCGGACTAAAAACATGGATACACGGCAGCGGCCAGGAATATCGGATGCTTGATTTGATCAAAGCAACCGGTGCGCCGGTGTTCCTGCCCGTGAATTTCCCGCAGGCAGACGATTTTCAGGTATCGACCACAGAAGAGGCGTTGGGCGTACCACTCATGGACCTGCGTCACTGGGAAGCCGCGCCCGAGAATCCGGGTCGGCTCCAGGCGGCCGGCGTGCCGTTCACTTTAACAAGCGCTGGTTTGAAGAAGCCGTCCGACTTCCACGTCCGGGTGCGTCAGGCTATCGAACGGGGTCTGGACTACGACGCGGCCCTGGCGGCGGTGACCACCACCCCGGCAAGCCTGCTGGGCATGAGCCGTCAGCTGGGTACCATCGAACCGGGTAAGCTTGGACACCTGACGGTGACAGACGGTCCGCTGTTCGCAGAAAACGTGAAGGTGCGGGAAGTCTGGGTGGCCGGTGACCGGTATGAAGTCAACCCGAAGCCGGTGGCAGATCCGCGCGGCACATGGGGCATCAAGCTATCGCCACCGGGCGGCTCGTCTGTGAATGTCACGCTCAAACTTAAAGGCTCGGTTGCAAAAATCAACGGTACTGTCACCTATAATGACGATTCCATCAAACTGCAAAAAGCGATGATGGACCAGAAACGCCTGTCCCTCGTGTTCCCCGGCGATAAACTGGGATTTGCCGGTATCATTCGTATGTCCGGTGGGGTGACAGGGGATGCGATCCGCGGTCAGGGTGAGCTGCCGGACGGACGGCGGTTTGCATGGTCCGGTTCTATGACGGAAGGTCCCGAAATACCCGGGCAGCCGATGCCGACGGCTTCAAATGAGTCCGCCCTGCCGATGGTATCCCCGCCCGGCGCGTTCGGTCGGTCAGCGCCGCCTGAGCAGCCGCGCCATGTGCTGGTGCGAGGTGCTACGGTGTGGACACTCGATGACCGAGGCAAGATCGAGAATGCGGACATGCTGGTGACCAACGGCAAGATCACGCGGATCGGCCAGAACCTCAGTGCCCCCGCCGGCGCCACGATCATCGACGGAAAC
>CAJXCW010000372.1 GCA_913051705.1 uncultured bacterium | reverse complement strand
TGTATAATTTTATATAACTTACTGATCCCTGCGGGCTCCAGCGAGCGCTGCGCGGTTCAACAATCGGTATTAATTAACCCCGGAGGGTTACATGCTGATCGGTATTTCCCCCTTGTTAAGTCCGGAACTGCTTTCCACCCTGTATCGTATGGGACATGGAGACGAAATGGTCCTGGCGGATGCCCATTTCCCGGGTGAATCGGTCAACAACACCATTGTCCGTGCCGATGGCCTGCGCATTCCGGGGCTTCTGGACGCCATACTACCGTTGTTCGCCCTGGATGCCCATGTGGACACGCCCGTGTTTATGATGGATGCCGCTCCGGGTGATACGCTGGACCCGGCCGTAGAAGCGTCCTATCGGGTCATGATCGACAAACATTGGCCGGAAACACCAACCATCGCACGTGTGGAACGGTTCTCTTTCTACGATCAGGCACGCCAGGCTTTTGTTGTCGTGATGACCGGCGAAACCGCGAAGTACGGGAATATTATATTGAAAAAAGGGGTTACGCCCGTGGGGTAGGTAGGGCGGGATGGAAGGATGGAAGGGAGGAAGGAGAACCCGGGCGTTATTAACTATCCCCCTCCATCCTCCCATCCTCCCACCCTGTTCTACACCTTACTCAGGAGGATATGCAATGAAAATCATGGTACTCGGGGCCGGGCTAATGGGACCGGCAGCAGCGTTTAATGCGATGACGGATCCGGCGGTTACGAAAGTGACGGTCTGTGATCTCGATGAAGATCAACTGGCGCAATGCCGGGCCAGATTGGAAGACAAACCGGGGGCGCATAAGGTCGTGTACCAACCCCTGGATTTGAGTGATCAGGATGCGACGATGGCCGTAATGAAAGATCATCAGGCCGGGATAGCGGCGCTACCCAGAGCTGCCAGCCTGCTTGCCATTCCTTCGGTGCTGAAAACCGGTATGGCATTGATGGACCTGACGCGCATTCCCGATGAGGTGATTGCCGGTCTGAAGGCGGAATACACCGATGCCGCCGGTGTGATTGTTCTCGGCTGCGGTCTGGAGCCCGGTTTGACGGAGATCATGGCCCGACACCTGGCGGAACGTCTGGATCGGACCGATGAGTTACACATCCAGTGCGGCGGCATCCCGGCGAATCCGCAACCACCACTTTCGTACAAAATCGTGTTCGGTGGTACGCATCTGCCGTTTCATGAGACCGATGCGCGAGTCGTCGAAAACGGAATACTCAAACCGGTTCCCCGTTATTCCGACGCCGAGCCGACCACCTTCGAAGGCGTAGGCGCATGTGAAGCCTGGCACGAAGGGTTTATGCCGTGGCTGCTCGATCTGAATGCGCTGAAAGACCTCCGCACCGGCACTCAGAAGACGGTCCGCTGGCCGGGTTATGCGGCCAAGGTGACAGCCCTCAAAGAACTCGGTTTGTTAAGCGAAGAGCCTATTGAGGTGAACGGCGTTTCCGTCATTCCGAAACATGTGGTTGATGCGGTGCTATACCCTCATGTCAAGATGCAACCTGAAGACCGGGATATCACAACCTTTCGTGTAACGGTGATCGGCGAGAAGGATGGGCAGCCTACGCGCCTGACTGCAGATATGGTAGATCATTATGACGAACAGGAAGGTTTTTCCTCCATGGCAAGAACAACAGCCTTCACAGCGGCCATCGTAGCCCGGATGATCGCCCGTGGTGAGTGGTCACATCCCGGCGTCCCGTTCACCACGCCGGAACAGGTCATCGCCGGCCCCCTGTTCGACACGCTGGTTAAAGAACTGGCTGCCATGAATATTAATTTTGAGATCAAACAGAGTTAAGTAGAGGACGAGTCTTTTCTAATGACCATTGATGACGAAGGCCCCAGCGTACACGATGAGATCACGGATACCCTGTTCGGCTTCGCCGATTCGTAGATTTCCCCATGAATATAATCTACATCAATCCTGATGAAATGCGAGCCGATGTCGTAGGGTGCTATGGGCATCCTCTGGCGCAGACGCCCCATATCGACCGGCTGGCGGCAGAAGGGGTTCGGTTTCAGCAGGCTCACGTGCAGCATACCGTGTGTACGCCGTCGCGGTGCAGCTTCATGACGGGGCTGTATCCGCACAATCGAGGACATCGGACGCTCTGGCATCCACTGCAGCAGGATGAACCCAACACGATGCAATATCTCAAACAGGGCGGCTATGAGGTCCCCTGGATCGGGAAGAATGACTGTCTGGCGCCGGATGCGTTTGACCAGGCGGTCACACAGGTGTATCCTGTTTCAGGCGGCGGGACATCAAAACCTGTTTTTGAGAAAGGTGAACCGGGATGTTACAGTTTCCTGAACGGACCTATGGATGGACCGCCTCGTGATACCTATTGTTACGACCGGGCTATCGAATGGCTCAAATCTCGAAAAGCATCCGATTCGCCCTTTTTCCTTTTTCTCGCGACCAGTTTTCCGCATCCGATCTATCACGCGCCTCAACCCTGGTATGACAGGTATGATCCGGAAGACCTGCCGCCTCTGCGTCCGACCAATTTACCGGATAAGCCGGATTTCCACCATCTGATCCGACAGTACCGACAGCTCGATCAGGTGGATGAGTCCGTCTTCCGTAAGATTCGTGCGGTCTATCTGGGCATGGTATCCTATGTGGATCATCTGGTAGGCCGATTGCTGGAGACGCTGGATGAAACCGGCCTGGCGGACGACACGGCCATCATTTTCTTCTCGGATCATGGCGATTGGGCAGGGGACTACGGTCTCGTGGAAAAGTGGCCGAGCGGACTGGACGATTGCCTGACACGCATCCCGCTGATCATTCGGACGCCGGGCGGAACTTCTGGCCATGTAGTCGAAGAACCCGTAGAATGCTTCGATATTATGCCTACGACATTGGAACTGGCCGGTATCGAAGTACGGCACACCCACTTCGGCCGGTCACTGGTCCCTCAGATACATGGCACCCCCGGTGATCCGGAACGGGCGGTGTTCGCAGAGGGCGGTTACGATACCCATGAACCACACTGTTTCGAAGGCAAGGCGGACGACGGGGTATGCGGTGATCCGAATTCCATATACTACCCCAAAGGCATGCAGCAACAGGATCATCCGGAGAGCGTATGCCGGTCCGCCATGATCCGCACGGCTACGCATAAACTGATCCGCCGGAGCAGTGGCCGGCATGAACTCTATGATATGCAAGGCGATACCGACGAGTTAAATAATATCTACAACCAATCCGCCGTCCGTGATATACAACACACATTGGAACAACGGCTTCTGGACTGGTACCTGCATACGAGCGACGTGGTTCCCTGGGCGCCTGACCCACGAGGTTTCCCGACATCCGCGTTCCCTTAAGCGAGCGCTTTACGGTTCCTGCTTAAAGCCTGCGAAGATGACAACCTTTTCCTCTTTTATCGCGTACTATGCTTTCTCCCTTTGAATTATCTGATCCCGCCTGGGACC
>CAJXCW010000371.1 GCA_913051705.1 uncultured bacterium | reverse complement strand
AAATAAAGACCTTGAAACGCCTGACTGAGTTACCCGTTTGGGAAGGCAAGAATACATCCTTTGCCGCTGCATTAAATCGATATGTCCCCGGACGAAAATGGGAACAGATTAAAGCCTTTGCGGATACGATTCCGATTGAGAATAACCAGATTCTGGAGTGGTGTGCGGGGAAAGGACATTTGGGGCGATTGTTGTCCTGCACATATCACGTGCCGGTGACGAGCCTGGAACGTAATACACCTTTATGCGACGACGGGCGAAAATTGGCTGAAAAAGTTGATGCGTCTATGACATTCCAAACGTTAGACGTGCTTACGCCGAAAGCCGCCGAATATATAGAACCCGATCAGCATGCCATAGCGCTTCATGCCTGCGGGGAACTCCATTTGACTTTACTTCGTCTGGCATGTGAAAAAAAATGTAGAGCGATCAGTATCGCGCCATGCTGCTATCATCTTATTTCCGATCAGGTGTACCATCCGCTGTCAATACCCGGAATCGATAATAATCTGAAGTTACGCCGATTTGATTTAAAGCTACCCATACAAGAACAGGTCACGGCCACCCTGCGTATACAGCGCCTAAGAGAAATACAATTACATTGGCGTCTCGCGTTCGATTTGTATTATAGAGATTTGACGGGCACTACGCGCTACCGACCTGTGCCCACTGTGCGGGAAGCGATGTTGAATACGGATATAAAAACATTCTTCGAATGGGCAGCGGCCAAGTGCAAATTACCTGCTCCGGCGTCTATCGATTATGAGGCATTTGAACGAAGAGCCAGGAAACGAAGAATTATTATCTCTCGTATTGAACTCATCCGTCATATTTTCAGGAGACCATTAGAGGTCTGGCTGGTCCTCGATCGGGCGCTCTACCTCATCGAACGGGGTTATGAGGTCACCATAGGCGAGTTCTGTCCCAAACCGATTACCCCTCGAAATGTGTTGATTCATGCCGAAAGAGCGGCGTAAGACCTGATATTACAATAGCGGCATGATAGGTAATCATCACCGCTCTATCTCGTCTCATACTCAATCCTTGTATACGGTATCTCCCCCTGCACCACCTCTACAAAAGGTTCTCCATCCTTCACACCCACCGTACCATACCCCGTTGCCGTACTCAGAAAAGATCGGAAATCACCGGATATCGTCGGCTGGATATGCATCACCTCATCGACGGCGTCATATACCACCCCGGATAAACCCTGAATCAGGCCGTACGACGCCATCGCCCGGGCATACCAGTGGCCGCATTCAAATTCGTTGAAAGGATTTCGAACCCGACCGTCATACCGATCACGACAGGTCCGGACGATCTCAAGTCCTTCATCCACATGGCCCATGAGCATCAAATGGCTGGCCACTTGATATTCGATGCCGGTCCACACTTCATCGCTATATACAAAAGGCAGAGAGAGCTTGCCGCCTTTGGGCCATGAGCAGAGCAGCAAACCGCCTTCATCCCCAATGGCATAGGTTGGTCGTTGAGGGTTGGCGTGGTTGGATAGGTCCTTTTTTAAGTTGTGTCGATGAATCGCCAATAAATGACTCGACTCTTTATCCTTCTCAAGGAAGGCGCCGGCACCACATACTCTGGCCATCCAGGCGCCCAGGATACCGTCGGAAAGACACCCATTACCGTATTGATACTTAGGCCCCTCTTCTTCCAGCACGGCAAGCGCCTCTGGTGAATAGTCCGTCCTTAGCGTCTGTGATTCCGCCGGATTGGGGGCCTTTAGATCGCGCCACTGAATTTGCTGAATAAAATATTCGCCATCCCATAGCTCGGAATGGATGAATTGGATCCCTTTTTCCAGTAAGCTCTCATAGCGTTGCACATCCTCATCAAGCGCTTCGCCCATCAGAACAGCCGCCTGCAAAGCCCCCAGGTAAAAACTGGTGCACATCCCGTCCGGTCCCCAGAACTCAATGTCATACGTGTTATGATGGGGCTCGATCAGGGCGCCTGTATGATCCGGATCCCACATTTTGATACAGTAATCCAGACTTTGTTTCACCTGTGGCCAGAGAGGTTTCATCCAATCCGTATCCCCGCTGATGCGCCATTCCCTGTGAACCTTCATAATCCCGCCCAATTGGCCATCGGCAGCCGCATGGAACTCATGGACATTGTCACGAACGGGCAAAGCGGAACGAAAAGTCTGATGCCCCTCTTCATCCTGATCCTCATGGAATTCCGTCTCCCGCAAGGATCGTTCCATATCAGGAAAAAGATGGGGCAACGCCTGGGCGTAATTCCATACATGCGTACAGGTACCGGCACAGCACCCTGCATTGTCGAAACAGCCTTCCCATGCCCAGAAGGTCCCGTCCGGTTGTCGTTGCCCAGTGGGGGATTTAAGAATGGTCAAATTTGCAGCAACAGCTTCCACCACCTCCGATGGTAAGGTCGTATCGTAGAAGCAATCTGCAAAGGTACTGCTCGATGACCTAAGGGCATCATACTGTTTATACCAGTAATTGTTGACAGCCTCGATATCTGAAAATTTGCCGGCGTACCAGGGTTGGTGGGTTTCAGGCCGACGTACCGGTTCATCAGGGCAACAATCACTGCCCGGTTCGCAACAGGCTTGTTCCTGACCCTCCAACCCTTCATACTCTTTGCCTACGCGCAGGTTGGTATAAGGGACATGCCAGGCCAACCTCACGGTGATGGTTTTGCTTTCACCTGCGGCCAGAGTAAAGGGCACATAGATACTCCCGCCCGGACTGGGTTGATCATCGGTCACGGGTGATCGATCCGGGGTATCTCCGGCTGCAATCGAATTCCAGACCATGGTGCGAGAATCAAACCATCCCCCACGAAACCACGCACAGTCGACACAAACCGCCGGGTCATCAACCACAATGCTGAACGCCCCCTGATCTTCGGGTGTCTCATCACAGCCGGGTTGCCATAACACAAAACCGTTTCGAGTAGCCCGCACACCTTGCCCAGGCGTTTGTTGATTCATGAAATTTTCAGCATGAAACGAAAAAACAGCATCCTGAGCCTGATCGGTATGATTGGTAAAGGCATATTCTACACCCGAAACAGGCAGACTCGAATCATCGGCATGGCCAGGCATAAAAGGGCTCCAACCGGTGATCTGCATCTGCAACACGATATCCGGATCTTCCAGGTCAATGACGCCGAAAGGAAATCGTGTATTAAAAGTCGCTTTTCCACATTGAGGCAGACCATAGACCGTGTTACGTCCGCCATTGCCGGTTCCTGCAGGACCGAAGTACTTCCATGTCGGCACTGGCCCTTCCAACACTTTGGAGACGGAGGCGTCCCCTTTTATATGTAACGCGGCATACATCTCAGGGGCATGATAAAAATCCATATGTCCCCGGACCGACACGTGCGAGAAGGCGCCGGTCCCTTCCAGACAAATCATCCCGGCGCCCATGCCACCGAGGGGGAAGGCCACTTTGTTGAGATGGTCGCCAGT
>CAJXCW010000370.1 GCA_913051705.1 uncultured bacterium | reverse complement strand
AAGCGTCACTTGCACCGCAGTCCATATATCCGTAGCAGAGGACTGAAAAGAGGAACCGGCGGTCATCGTCAGTTGGTTCTGGGTGCCGGCTTAATAGGCGGTCAAAGTGATGGTCGCCGAGGATATGGGCAGTATAGGCCGCCAATTTGCGTCGGTTGCGGCCACATACACGGTAAACGTCACCTCCGAATTCTGGTCATCGTCAAGAACGACTCTCGGTCCCAAAATCGTAAAATAGATAACAGTCTGGGCTTGGCCGACGAGGATGCCTATCAGGAGTATGGCGAGCACACCGAATAATGTAATTGTCAATCGCTGGCGCGTAGAGAACCTCAATTGGGCAAGTGGGAAATTTCTAAGATAGCATAAGACTTCTTCTAAAACAGTATACCATATTTTGTAATCAGACGCCGTGATGTAGATCACGCCATGGGAGAAAATTATAAAAAAACAACAACTAAAATACTAAAGATTTATGAAACATCATCTGCTACGTTTCCACTGGTTATTGATCGAAGATACTACCCATCATATCGCTATAAGATCTCAATCCGTCGGCAATATTTTTACTGAGACGGGAGTTCTGATGGAGCCCTTCCAGAACGAATTCCATGGCCACTGCCTGTTCAGCCGGACTATTCGTTTTAATATGTTTATCTGCAATTTCCCGCAAACCATCTACCTGACTTATTTCCTGATGAAAAACGTCATCATCCAGGATATCTGAGAGTTCAACCTTATTACCATTTTCGAACCAACCTAAAACATGCTGATAATATGATTGTTCTCCCAGAGCCGTATTATCAGCTTCAAACGCATCCGGGAAATATTGTATGAAGACCGCTTTTACTGCCCGACCGATCAATACTTCGGCGACGTTTACTTCACCCTGCTGTTCCCCTTCATAGACCAGTTCGAGCTTACCGGTCATCGCTGGAACCACTGCGGCCAGGTCGCAAAGCCGGGGGACCACGACTTGCTGATGCTGCAAGATACCGCGCTTCTCAACATTACTGATCAAATTTTCGATGGCGGCTATTGTCATACGTGTGCTGACCCCGGATTTCTGATCTATGAATTCACTATCTCTGGCCTGGAAAGCAATTTCCTCCACAATCTCACGAAAATAAACCGGCATCATGACCTGCACCTCATGAGGTCGTTCGGTCCAGGCTTCCTGGTCTGTGATGGCTGTTGCATACGCTCGATTAACGGGATAATGCGTAAGGATCTGTGAATCAATCCGATCTTTCAGGGGGGTGATGATACTGCCCCTGTTGGTATAATCTTCTGGATTGGCGGTGAAGACAATTAATACATCCAGGGGGATTCTGATCGGAAAACCTCGTATCTGTATATCCTTCTCTTCCATGATATTCAGCAGGCCGACCTGAATACGGGGTTGTAAATCGGGCACCTCGTTAATCGCAAAGATACCGCGATTCATACGTGGAATAATACCAAAGTGTATAACCCCTTCATGCGCGTAATGCAAGCGTTGAGCCGCCGCTTTGATAGGATCAACATCACCGATCAAATCAGATATCGTCACGTCCGGTGTGGCCAACTTTTCGCCATAACGCTGTTCTCTGCCGATCCATTCAATGGGGGTATGGTCTCCATTCTCGGCCACCAGAACGCGGGCGTGTTTGCTGATCGGCGTATAGGGATGGCTGTTTATCTCACAGCCTTTGATAATAGGGATATGCTCATCAAGCAGCTTGGGTAACGCGCGTAAAATACGTGTCTTTGCCTGCCCTCTCAGGCCCAGCAGGATAAAATCGTGCCTGGAAAGTATGGCATTGATCAGTTCTGGAATAACCGTCCGATCATATCCGATGATACCGGAAAAAACCGGTTTGTTTGCGGCCAATTTACGAATCAGGTTGCCCCGCAGTTCGTCCTTTATGGAACGCTCTCCATATCCCGATGCACGAAGCTCGCCTATAGTTTCAGCGGTTGTATAATCCCTGGTTGGCATGATTATCTTTCTTGGATGGTGGTGTGTCAGGACATGTTGCGGGTAGCAGATGATATAGACGTTACCACAGCGGTATATGGCAACCTGACACTCGCAGAATCAACAGCCTCAGTGTACGGTGAACAGATGGTGCTGTCAACTATTTTTTGGATGATTTACTATGATTTCCACCGTGTATTTTTCGTTGACAAAGACCTTGGGGGCAACTATGTTAGGTCGGGTTGCGTTCGCCTACATAGACACCCTGTTTCAGGGATCCAACTCGACTTGATACCTAAATTGAAATTGGTTCTATGAATAGAAAAAAAACGATTATCCTCATCGCTATGATGTGTGTGCTTCCTCTTCTATCCATTGGGGTAGAATTACAATGGCATTATGCCGAACGAATCATCGGTTCATATCTGGAGTCTCGCAATGCAGAACGAGACCGGCTGGAGCGGTTCGTACAACAGGAGATACAGACAAGCCAGGCCCTGGAAGATGTGAATCGTTTGGTCGAAATTCGCACCCAGGCTGAGCAACGTCGGCAAGAAGATCCGGAAGGGAAAACAGAGGCGCCGGAGAATCGGTCTGACGTGGTCAAGCTGGATCATGGTCAGAAGCTCATTATGACCCGCACCCGTTTTCTGGATGTACAGAAGCAATTCAGGCGAACCGAGCATGCTATTCCCCGCATGACCCAACTATCGAAATCCGCCTTTCTGAACGGTTGGACGCGGACCATACTGATACGGCCGGGCTGGTTACAGACCGGTGAAGTGTTTTTTGTAGATGATGACAATTACATTCTTTACCGCATGCCTTTATCGGCTGGTCAGTTTGATCGGTTCGACACGTATGCCATGAATACGGATATGCCTTTTGCGACTGATGTGAAGCGTATCTATATGCCCCCACGTTTTTTTGCTATGCTACGCGGTCTGCCTGCGGAAATACGAGATCAAGTCATCAATCCATCTCAATTTCTGGAGTTGGAAGCCACGGCAAAACGGATCGGCATATCTGATACCAAACGGCGTATCTATATCGAACGGATCATAAGCGGCCAGGTAGGAATCATACCTATTCCAGTGTCGGCTGATCTGCTTCACCAGATAGACGTAGCTCTTGGAGAAGCGTGAAAGGCGGTAGGCAGTTAGAAAGAAATTGGTGATTTAGTAATTTGGTGATTGAGCGCAGCGAAATCCATCAACAAATTTGGCAGAGGATATTAGGCATGCCGTTTCGGATTTTCAAATGGATGGTGTATAGCGGATTTACGGTGATGGTTATAGGCGTTATTGCTGTCGTGGTCATGCTATATCAGATCATACCTACCATTCCCCAATTACCGGATGATCTGAATGATATTTTCGGTCAGACGACCAAGGTCTATGCCTATGATCAGGAGGGAAATTCGTTTCTTGTCCATACGCTGGGTGGTCACCGCCGGATCCCCCTTGATCAAATCTCCATAGATTTCCAGCATGCGGTTGTTGCCACGGAAGA
>CAJXCW010000369.1 GCA_913051705.1 uncultured bacterium | reverse complement strand
GCGGATCGGCCAGAACCTCAGTGCCCCCGCCGGCGCCACGATCATCGACGGAAACGGCAAGCACGTCACGCCTGGATTGATCGACGCGCATTCCCATTCAGGTATTGCTCAGGGCATCAACGAGGGCACGCAGGCGGTGACCGCTGAAGTGTCTGTCGGTGATGTGGTGGAAAACTACCAGATCGCGCTGTACCGTGAGCTGGCCGGCGGTCTTACAGCGGCCCACCAGTTACACGGCTCCTCCAATCCGATCGGCGGGCAGAACAATGTCATCAAGCTACGGTGGGGCGCTTCGCCGGATGGTCTGAATTTCGAAGGGGCCATACCCGGTATCAAGTTTGCGCTGGGCGAGAATGTCAAACGAAGCAACTCGACCGGGTCACAGAGGCGGTACCCGGCGACACGCATGGGCGTTGAGCAGCTTGTCCGCGACCGCTTCAGGGCGTCGCAGGACTACGACCGTGGGTGGAAGCAATACAATGCGCTCGGTGATAAGACGGGCGTCATCCCGCCGCGCAAGGATCTCGAACTGGACACGCTGCTGCAAATTCTGCGGGGCGAGCGGCTGGTTCACAGCCACTCTTATCGTCAGGATGAAATCCTGTCGTTGATCCGCATCGCGGACGACTTTGGTTTCACAATAGGCACGTTCCAGCATGTACTGGAAGGTTACAAGGTAGCAGATGCGATCGCCAAACACGGCGCCGGCGCGTCTACGTTCAGCGACTGGTGGGGCTACAAGATGGAGGCGTACGACGCCATCCCGTACAATGGAGCCTTGATGCACAACGCCGGAGTCCTTGTCACGTTCAACTCCGACAGCGGCGAACTTGCGCGCCGTTTGAACACCGAAGCGGCCAAGGCGGTGAAGTACGGTGGTGTGGATCAGGTCGAAGCGCTGAAATTCGTGACGCTGAATGCGGCGAAACAGTTACGGGTCGACGACCAGGTCGGTTCTTTGGAGCCGGGTAAAGACGCCGATTTCGTGATCTGGAACGGACATCCCCTGTCGACGTACACACTGTGCGAGCAGACGTGGATCGAAGGCCGGAAGTACTTCGATATTGATGAAGATCAAAAGATGCGCGAGCAGGTGAAGCGGGAACGCACGCTGCTGATCCAGAAGCTGCTCAAGCCGAAAGACAAAGCGCCAAAAGGTCCGGAAGCGTCCTGATGACGAACTGATTGAAATGCCATACCATAGGATTGACACATGACAAAGCTCCTCTCAACAAGTATTGCCATTTTCACGTCGGCAGTGCTGATCTGCCTCTACAGCCCTGCCCTCGCATCCAACCAGGTACCGGCGCCGCCGCAGGATCATCCGATTGCGCTGGTGGGCGGTACGATACATCCCGTATCCGGTCCGGCGATTGAAAACGGGACCATCCTGTTCGACAACGGCAGGATCGTGGCAATCGGTACGAACGTGACCTTGCCGCAGGGCACAGAACAGATCGATATCACGGGGAAACACGTCTATCCAGGTATCATCGCCGCCCATACTACACTGGGGTTGGCTGAAATCGGCGCCGTGCGGGCGACCAATGATGTGTCGGAGGTTGGTGACATCACGCCCAACGTCCGTGCAGAGGCAGCGGTGAATCCCGATAGCGAGCTGCTGCCGGTCACCCGCGCCAATGGTGTTCTCCTGGCGCTGAGCGTGCCGGGCGGCGGTCTGATCTCCGGTACCTCCGGCCTGATGATGATGGACGGATGGACGTGGGAAGATATGACGCTCAAAGGGCCCGTGGCGATGCACGTCTGGTGGCCTGCTCTCAGGCGCAGCGGATTTCGTGCCGCGGCCGATACACGGAAGCCGGAAGAACAGCGACGTGATCGGGATGAAAACATCGGTAAAATCCGTACCGCTTTTCGTGAAGCACGCGCCTATATGAAAGCCAAAGAAGCAGAATCGCAAAACGGCGTGCCGTATCATGACACGGACAGCCGTTGGGAGGCGATGATCCCGGTCCTGAAGCGCGAGATCCCGGTGATCGTGCACGCCAGTGAGATCCTGGAGATCCAGGGTGCGATAGACTGGGCGGTGGATGAGGGCATCCGGGTGATTCTGGCCGGCGGACGTGATGCCTGGCGCGTGACGGACCTGCTCAAGGAACACAACATTCCGGTGATGATCAGCGCCGTGCACCTCACGCCACGGCGCCGGGATGAGGATTACGACATCCCCTATACGAATCCGATGAAGCTCTATCAGGCGGGGATCAAAATTTGTATCAGCGGTGGCGAGGGCGAGTCCCCTGCGGTGTCATCCTATAACGCCCGTAACCTGCCGTACCAGGCCGCGACGGCCGCCTCGTACGGATTGCCGAAGGACGAGGCGCTCAAATGCGTGACGCTGTATCCGGCGGAGATCCTGGGTGTGGCAGACCGGGTCGGCTCGCTGGAGGTGGGTAAAGATGCCACGCTGTTCATTTCCGATGGCGATCCGCTGGAGATCCTGACCCACGTAGAACGCGCGTTCATCCAGGGTCGCGACATCCAGTTAAAAAGCAAGCACACGATGCTGTATGAGAAGTACAAGGTCAAGTACGAACGCCAAAGTGTGGAGCAGGACTGAGCACTGAAATGGACGTAGAAACCGGGTAAAATGGCATACTTATTTAATTCCGGTTCCAAATTGCTGTTGTAACGCAACACGAGGGGACAATAATGGACCAGGTACAAGAGGTTTTAAAACAAAGTTATCTTTTCCGTGACATGACCGGGGACGAATTAGAGGGCCTTGAGCACATGGGTACCCTAAAAGAGTACGCTGAATTCGAGGCCATTTTAAAAGAAGGTGAGGTTAACGATCAGTTGTTCGTCATCATCACAGGGACGGCCAGCGTTGCCATGGAAAATACCTTCCTGGGCGTCCTGGATGTGGGGCAGCATTTTGGGGAGATGGCATTGCTTGACGGTAAACCGAGCGCGGCAAATATTATCGCTAACCAGGATACAACCGTGTTTTCCATTCCACACGAAAAAATCACAACGCTTGTTTCCACCTCTCCGTCTTCCGGTCATAAAATATTGCTTGCTCTCGCCCGTCAACTGTGTGTAAGACTGCGCAAAACAGATGCCATATTCAAGGATGCCAATCAGAGAAACTTGCTTGATGAGACAGAAATGACAGCATTTATGTCCGATCTACATGTGAATCCGACGCTGTAATTGGTTCAGCTACAGTGATGTACCATCTTTCATAGTTCAGCTATATACACTTCTTAACTGTGTCTCCCTGACGCACTATGCCCGGTTTTACAACCTTCGCGTTGATACCACGCAGTTTAAGGGTCTTGCCGATATCCGAATTTACGAATTTAACGGCGTCCAGACCGAACCGCGCCACGAATTTTTTGCAGCCCGTGTGCGGTATACCGGTCACCTCGATGATCGCTGTGCCGAGTGTCAACTGAGTACCGGGAGGTAGATTGTCCCCACTAAGATCCAGATCTATAAAAAGTTGGTCACCGGCCAGCGGC
>CAJXCW010000368.1 GCA_913051705.1 uncultured bacterium | reverse complement strand
CATTCGGCACGGCCAGGCTTTCAATGGCCTTGTTGCTGCCTATCGCTATAAACCTGCCATCACGGATAGCAACGGCCTCAGCGATACGAAAGTTTTTATCGACCGTAATGATGTGTCCATTGTCCAGAATCTTATCATAGAAATTCAACGTTTGAGCGGAGACTTCAGGGGCAACCATGAAACAAAACAACCATGTTATTTTATTCAGTAAAAAAAGGGAACTACACCGTAAAATCATATGAACCTCTCAGCACTGCCCGATAGTTTGTCATCCCAGTTACCTATAGTCCGTCTCCCCGGCAAAAACCGGGGACCAGTGTCGTTGATTTTTAGTGTTTCATGTTACTGTATATACCTACGATTAATAATGATTATCCGCAATGGGTATTATCTTACACCGCCATGATTCTGCTCATTGACAGCCACTCGTTTCGTCAATATATTAATTCGCGATTACAGAATAGCGTAGGACCGTACGCTCAGTGCGGTCCATCGATTAAATAGATTACCTGATCAACAATCATAAATTTCATAAATGGATTCCCGATTCCGCGAGGATCAGGGTCACCCAGCCAGAAATAACCCGGGGAGGGTAAAATGAGAAGAGTCGTCCCTATTTTTATGGCCACACTGAGCGTATTCATCCTTATGGAGAGCTATGCTCAAGAGCCATTGACCCGCAGTCAGATTTATGATCAGTGGGATGAGTTGAACCTCACCACGAAGACCGGCGACGGCAGCTTGATCTGGCTTCCGGAGGGCATGGGATATCTCGAAAGTGAAATCGATTCGATAACAAAAAATCACACTTACCACAAGGTGAATCCGGAAAATAGTAAGCGGTCGCCCCTGTTTGATCAGAAGACGTCATCGAAAATGGTAACAGAATACAACCGTCTTACCGAAAAATCTACAACCGGGCTGCTGTTCAAAGCCTTTACCTATCTTCCCGACAACAGCGGCATCCGATTTACCCTGGATGACAACACCTTCATATACCGGTTTGAAGAAGAGATTATGCAACGGCTCATTAAATCGAAATCAGAGATGGCGGGATGGCGACCACACCGCAGTTCGAGTCAGTTGCTGACGGGGTCTTATACGTCTGATTTCAATAAAATCGCCTATGTAAAAGCTTATGACCTGTATGTCCTCGATGCGGCTACAGGACAAGAAGAGCGGATTACATTTGGTGGTACCGAAGAGATCATGAACGGGCGGACAGATTGGGTATATCCCGAAGAATTGGGACAGGGGCAGGCGTTCTGGTGGTCGCCCGATGGAAAGAAAATTGCCTATCTTCAGTTCGACGTCCGGGCGGAGCATCCCTATCCTCTCCTCCATGAAATAAACCTGGATGAAGAAGAGGGCATAAATCATTACCGGTTCAAAACGCTTCTGGAAATAGAACGATATCCTAAAGCCGGCGAAGAGAATCCGACGGTTAAATTATTCTTCATTGATCTGCCGACCAAAAAAACGGTAGAGGTAAAAATCGACAGCTCCCCGGACAACTATATCGTCAAAATGGCCTGGCGAAGCGACGGCAGTGAGTTGACGTTCCAACGGTTGAACCGGTTCCAGAACCGGCTTGAAGTGCTGGCCGCTGATCCGATGACAGGAGATGTACGAACTATTCTCGTTGAAGAGGATGCCGCATTTGTCAGACTGCACAGCAATTTCAGGCCACTTAATGATGGCCGGCATTTTACCTGGAGTTCCGAACGGTCGGGATGGAATCACCTGTATATGTATGATTTCGAGGGTAATCTGGTCAGGCAACTTACCAGCGGTGAATGGGAAGTGTCGCGCATCCAGCGCATCGATGAAGAGAACAGATTGATTTATTTCAGTACCAATACCAAAGAAGGGCTTGAATCCCATTTCAGCAGGGTAAAGTTCGACGGGACGGATTTCAAACAACTGACCACTCAAGTAGGCACACATCGGGTGTCCATCGATCCGGCAGGAAAATACTATACCGACAGTTACTCCTCGCTGACGACGCCCAATAAGGTGGATCTGGTTAAAGCAAACGGGAAGGTGATCCGTAATCTATCCACCACGACACTCGACACGGAAAGGATGAAACAACTCGGATTGTCCCTTCCGGAGCTGGTATACTTTAAAGCGGATGATGGGAAGACGGATCTGCACGCCATCCTCTATAAACCAGCTCAGTTTGATCCCGATAAAAAACATCCCTTGCTCGTGACCGTGTACGGCGGACCGTCAAGTGGGGTGCGTAACACCTTTATTCTGGGTAATCGAACAGCCCAACTCGGGTATTTTATTTTAAAACAGGACAACCGGGGTACCACGAACCGGGGTAAAAAATACCTGACGGAAACCTATCTCAAGTTCGGCCAGATCGAAATCGACGATCAGGCGGCGGGCGTCCGTCAAATGACGCAGAGACCGTATATTGACGGGGCCCGCGTAGGCATGTATGGCGGATCATACGGCGGGTATTCGACCTGTATGTCCTTACTTCGTTATCCGGATCTTTTCCACGTGGGCGTTGCCAGGTCGCCGGTGACCGATTGGCGGAGTTACGACACCATCTATACCGAACGGTACATGAGAACCCCCCAGGCCAATCCCGAAGGCTATAAATCAGGATCAGCCATGACCTATGCGGATAATTTAAAAGGCAAACTGCTCCTGGTCCACGGGTTGGTGGATAATAATGTAAATATAGGCAATACGATCCACCTTGCCGATGCGCTACAGAAATCCGGAAAGATGTTCGACCTGATGATCTATCCTGAAAATCGTCATGGGATCAGAGGCTATCATAGAGATCACTTGAATACGCTTCAAAGGACCTATTTCTTGAGGCATCTGAGACCTGAAGGCTGGGAAGATCGGTTAAATGCGAAGAAAGATACGCCCAAGTTGTGATTCTATCGAGGATTCCCATTATGAAGGGCATCGATAAAAATCTCACGAAATATAGTGACCCAGGTTTCAGCAGGTACGTACGCGGCGCCTTCCTTGCCTCTGAAGGGTTTGACACGACAGACCTGGATCGCCCGATTATCGGCATAGCAAATACCTCCTCGGATTATACCACCTGTCACCGGGACATGCCGGCGATGATAGAGGCGGTGAAGCGGGGTATCTCTCAGGCCGGCGGGTTGCCGCTCGTTTTTCCTACCATCTCTCTGGCTGAAACCTTACTCTCGCCCACCTCGATGTTATTTCGAAATCTACTTGCCATGGACACCGAAGAAATGATCAGCGCCCAGCCCATGGACGGCGTCGTTCTCGTCGGTGGGTGTGACAAAACGGTCCCGGCACAACTCATGGCCGCGGCATCGGCGGATATCCCGGCTATTTCGCTGATTACCGGCGCTATGCGAACGGGCAGTTGGCAGGGAGAGCGTCTCGGTGCGTGTACGGATTGCCGGCGGTACTGGAATCAGTATCGCGGCGGTACAATACCGGAACAGGATATGCAAGAAATTGGACAGTCCTTATGTCCTACGAGCGGAACCTGCATGGTCATGGGCACCGCATCCACCATGGCCTGCCT
>CAJXCW010000367.1 GCA_913051705.1 uncultured bacterium | reverse complement strand
GACCCTTCAGGTAGTGTTACACCCCATTTCAACACTTTGTGAATTAATCAGGTTAGATAGACGAATAAAAAGGGGGTGTTGTTCCCTTATTAAAAAGTTTCATCGTTTCATAACTTTGTCGTTTCGTAGCTTCGCAGCTTTGTCGTTTCTCAATACCTCCAGCTTGCCGTATCCGCTCCGTCCGGTGCGTGTTCAACCACATGATCACTCATCAGCGTATACAAATCCGGACCCCTCGGACCCCAGCAATGTGGCTCACCGTCGCCGTATTCCACCACCCCAGCGTAATATGGCGCGGTCGTTTTTTCGAGGAAGGCTTCGAGCAGCTTCGTCGCATTATTCAAATAGTAGGTGTCCATATCCCCGGTATAGATGTGCAGCTTGCCGACGAGCTTGGGGCCGAGCCAGGACCAGTTCTTCTCCAGATAGTACCGCAGGTCATAGTGTTCGCGCCAGTAAGCAGCCACCTCGGGATCAATCTCGCCGGTCAGCTTGTCGAACAGCGGTTTGACATATCCGTCCTCGCCAATCGGACCGAACACCGCTTCAAAGATATCAATCTGATCGCCGGAACGGTTTTTTGTCCCTCTGGTCAGTTCCATGTGATTTCGTTGTTCATAGGTGAGCCGGACTATGCCGTCCGTATAGCGGTCGCTGGGGGTCGGGACTTTGACCCAGCCCGATTCTTTATAGTACGCATTCTTATCTTCGTAGATGTTGACCGCCTGGAAATACCGAAAGTCCACCGGATCGGGACACAGTGAAAACGTGCCGCCGAAGAAATCGGGATGAAGAATCTGTAGCGCCAGCGATTCCCACCCACCCGTCGACCCGCCGGAAAGGATACGGGCATATGGCTCCCGGATAATACGAAACTGTTCTTCGACGGCAGGTATTAACTCCTGCATGATCGCATCACCGTATGGGCCGGTATTGGGTGAGTTCACGGCATACGAGTCATCGTAATACGGACACGGATGCTGAAAGGTCACCGAGATCATCCGCGGGGCTTCATCGGACGTCCAGTATTTCCCGAATGCATTCCCCGGCATAAATCCATTCGGATTCCGAAGGGAAAAATGACCCTGGCTATAATTCACCGGGTAGTAGGTATCGGGGTGTTCGTCGTATCCCTTCGGCAACAGGATGGTCGCCCCAAGATAGACAGGCTGTCCCCAGAACTCGGTGAGGATTTTACTCTCGAATTTGATTCGTTTCACCCATTCGGTATCGGGCGGCATCTGGATCGGTGGGATAACGTTTTTACATTCCAGGGTAATCGGACCTGACATACTCTGGCCAATGCTGATCTTCTGCACATCGCTGTACAGATTACCGGGCGACCGGTTGAAATGCTGGCCTTCCCACTGGTCATCATGCATCCACAGCGTGTGCCCGTCCGATCTTTCGAATTGTGTGTAGATATTCACGAAGCCCTGTACGTAATACTCACCCGGCGGCAGTTCCTGTAAACTTTTCACCGGATAGCCCATCACCTCGTTGTCTATCACCGCCGCCTCACCGGGATTTACCGCCTCAATATCCTTGCCGAAGAATGGCACGCCGCGCGTCCCGATCCGAAGCCGGGGTTCCCGCTCATCATCTCTCGAAATCATCACATACGCCCGCCCTGTGATCGGCTCACTATGCGCCTCCTGGGAAAACGTAATGTTAAACACAGGTTGCGCGCTGGTTTGCCAGATCGGGACGAGGATCAGTGTAATACCTACAATCGCACCTGATATTCGCATGGTATACTCCTTGATATCTCTATGGACGGGTGGAGGGGTGGAGGGGTGGAACAAAATCCATTTCCATCCTGCCATCCTCCCACCGTTTCATCCGCCTTTTCCTCTGCCTTTCACTGATTCTCATACGTCTCCATCTCATCCTCGACCACGACCAGCTCCAATCCTGCCAACTTGAACATCTCCCGCGTTTCCTGTGCCGCATGGTAGCGGCGCTGGGCAATGACTTTGGTGATGCCGGTGCTGATGATAAGCATGGCGCAGGTACGACACGGTTCCATCTTGCAATAGAGCGTGGTGCCTTCAAGCGGGATGCCGTAGCGGGCGGCCTGGCAGATGGCGTTCTGTTCGGCGTGTATCGTCCGTACGCAATGTTGCCGGGCGGAGCCGTCCTCATCGATCACCTGTTTCATCAGGTGGCCGATTTCATCGCAGTGCGGCAGGCCGGGCGGGGAGCCTACATAGCCGGTTGCCAGAATCCGCTTGTCTTTGACGATCAGACTCCCGCTACGTCCGCGCTCGCATGTGGCTCTTTTGCCCACTTCTGCCATCAACCCTATAAAATACTCATCCCAACTCGGTCGAACATGTCCATTCTCGCTCATGTATATTGCTCCTTTATGATGGCGTCTCCCGCTTTATATCTCTGCCTGTCCGGTGATCCGATCCACATAGGTCATGACCTGTGACATCAGGCTCTCCGCAGTTGACTCGTTGACGACGGTAAAATCAGCCATAACGATCGGACCGCCTTTTTCGATGTTTTCTATTTCGGCATAGTCGCGTTTCTGCGCCTGCTCGGCCGTGAGCGGGCGGTTGCGAAAACCGGGATCGTTGGCCGCGTCGTGCATCCGTTTTTCCAGGCGGCCATAGCGGGTCTTCGGCGAGGCGTAGACGGCAATCACGTAGAGATGAGCTCCGAAGGCCTCTTTTAATATCTTATATTCCGACCAGGAATAGAGTCCGTCGATCACTACAGGTCCTGTCTCAATCCCATCTTCTATCGCCGGCAGGGACAATACAGCAAAGGCCCCCATACCATACTCCTGACGCAACCCCTCCCGCATGGTTTTTTCGTTTTCGGGATTGATCTCCTGCCCAGCTTCCTTAAGCTTGTCGATGGTCGCCTGACCGAATCGAATAAACGTCCAACCTCGCTCGATCAGGCCTTCCGCCGCAGTCGACTTTCCCGAGCCGGTCATTCCTACAAAGGCGATAATCTTGTGCATGTATACTCCGGATATTAATGGCAAATTGCAGATCGCAAATTACCAGAGAATAGGGTACCTGGAATAGTTCTAAGCGGAAAATAGAATATATCGAAGGGGAATCGGATTGTCAATCGGGGATAGTGAAGACAGGGGATCGGTGTCCGCAAGATACTCGGGGCTTCAGCACCGGGTATTGCCCTCTTACTCGTGAAGCATTGTCTAAACCTGACTATCGGTTATCAGGCCATCCAAGCGACGCTGATTGATCCGGTCGATGCGTTGCGGTATGAGTGAGTGTGATGAAGACCGCCGTTCCCGAAACGTCTTGACAAGGATCATCGTGGCGATTCTTTTAAGCATGACTTTTGAGGTGACCCGCAGAAGCAGGCGTATAGTCGGATGAATATCACCTGGTAAGAAAAACCTTGAAAATCCTCATCTTTTTACGCAACCCAAGGAGACGAATTCATGTCCTCACGCACCAAACCAATTACGGACGAGGAAGCGGCGTTCTGGGCTGATATCCGCAAGCAGTTTTACCTGAAAGACGACGTGACCTATCTACAGGGCGGCTCGGTGGGTCCTTCGGCCAGACCGATCGTTGAGCGGGTGATTGACCTGATACGGGAGGTGGAGGAAGACCCCTTCTACAATCAGCGGTCGGAACTGATGCAGCCGCTGGTGGAGGAATCGCGTGA
>CAJXCW010000366.1 GCA_913051705.1 uncultured bacterium | reverse complement strand
ACCGGCCAGCCATTCGGTATTGGGCTGCCCGCCGGTTATCGGCACATGAGCCACATGATTCAAGACAATACGCAGATCGGGATAACGCTCCGCCCAGACGGCTGTATTGTCAAGCCACTCGGCCCCTACGAGTAAATCCAGCTCCAGATTAAGTCCCATCAACTGGGCCAGCGCCTTTTCGTAGTCTATATTATCTATCGGCGCCCGCCCCAATCGGATGCCGTAAAAACAAGGATGGGCGCCGAATCGATCGAGGGCGACTTCGAATTCAGGCCAGGCAGGTTCCAGATGACCGACCAGACCGATAATAAATGGATCCTCATCCGCCATATCGAGTATCCACTGATTGTCTTCCAACCAGGCACTGGCTTCAACGACGATCGTCCCTGTAACCCCCTCCGGTATCGCCACCTTCTTATAATCGTCCGGCATGATACGACGATACAGAAACGGATCATCAGAGCTGGGCCATGGCACACCGGCCGGCCGGGTGGGATCATAAAAATGAGTGTGCGTATCGATAATCATGTCCTACTCCTTTGAATCCGCAATCCGTAATCGATTCTAACTTCCCTTCCTCTCCAGCACCGCGTTAACCGCATGGGCCAATTCTTCCATGCGATACGGTTTGACGACACGGGATAGAAAACCATAGGATTGATAATCAGAACGGTGCCGATGAATGTCTGCGTATACACGTAGATGACATGGCTCCAATATCCGATGCCGAAGGTGGAATAATGTATCGGAAAAGGACCACTCGAATCCAACCAGTTGACTGCGCGCATCAGGTGATGCCACGAATCGGTCCAGATCAGCGCTTCGAACGGAACCGGTTCTATGCAGAGCAAGCCCAGCGTCGTTCGGGATATCCATTGGTCAGGCCGGATATACCGCATGGCAAAGATCATCCAGGCCGGGGCGATCATAGCACTCGACAGACTCTGTATATTCGAGATGAAGACCAGCGTATTCAGATCCGTCTGATACATACTGATCGCGGTCCATGTCGTCCAGAGAATCACACTGAAAGCCAAAGCGCTATACACCACCCGCTACACGCACTGGTGCGTAACATCAGTCAACTATACTTCTCCCGCAATATCGCCGCTGCTTCCGCTTCATTTGATAATTTGGCATACGCCTCGTCAATAGGTATGTCGGCGGCATTGCCAGGGGCAAAACCGCAGTCGGGGTTCAGGGCGATACGCTCCGGTGGAAGATACTGCAACGCCTGCTCCACGCGGGTGACGATTTCATCGGGCGTATCAATATGTTCGCCGCGACAATCCACACAACCGAGACCTACCGTCGTCTCTTCCGGTAATTCTTTAAGTACATCCAGATCACCTGCAGCCGGTATGGTAAACTCCATCACATACTGGTTGACGTGGAGACGCTTCAGCGCGTCGATTATGGGACCATAGCCCCCTTCTCCCACCCAGCCGGCACGGGCTTTATTCCGGCGGCAAAGGTGTATGGCCAGCGTCACCCCCTCTACCCCGGCAAAGATATCATTGAGTAATCCCACACAATAATCGGCTTCCCGGTCCGGGTCATCAAATTGCGCGCGGACCTCTTCGTCGACAAACAGGCAGAGATGCGGATCATCGAACTGAACGACATCCACGCCGACATCCCGAATGGCGACCAGTTCCTCATGGAGCACCGGCGCCAGCGCTTCCATGAACGCTTCCCGCGTAGGATAGGCTTTTTTCGATTTTTCCGGATCCCACATACGCCGGCCGAGCAGATACGGGGATGGCAGGGCGACTTTTGTGAGACGGTCTGTGTGGGCTTTTAAAAATTGGGCTTCCCGGGCTACAAGGCCAGGGGATCGGGGGGTCATGGGCTCCACCACCGTATGCCAGTACAGGCCATCCACCAGCGTGCGCTCAAACCCGTTCATTATTTCAGCAATGATCCCTATATAGGACAGCCGGCGCCATTCCCCATCGGAGATAATATCTACTCCCGCAGATTCCTGGAGACTGATGATGTAAGCGACGGCCGTGTCCAGCCGGCGTTCGAACGCCTCCTCCGATAACGACGACCGCATACCCGGCGCCAGCAGATCCCGCACAAACTGAGACCGGGGCATGCTGCCGACAACACTGGTTGGGAAAAGCATGTAAAAAACTCCATTCAGTTGATTTTATCAAAGCACAAAATATCTAAATCATCTTTCCACTTCCCTTAAAGCCATCTCCTCAACACGTATCCGACGCCTTAAGACCATCGCGTTGATAATCGTGGCGGCCACCGCAGTAAAATACGCGCCGAACATCATGGGAATGACGATCAGCTCGGTAACGACGGCCACGTAGTTGGGGTGGGGAATAAATCGATAGGGCCCTCGCCGTATATGCTCCATACGGGGCGCTACGATAATCCGCGTGTTCCAGTATCGTCCCAGAGAAAAGATCGCCCAGTATCTGAGCAGCTGGGCCAGGATGAACAGGCCAAACCACAAAGGAAATCCGGCGCCATACCCGTCAAAACGCCCGGTCACCTCAACGAGCAAACCGACGAAAAAGACGACGTGCGTGCCTACAATCCATTTATAATGGTCCTGCCCGACTTCATACCCGCCTTCAGCCATCACCAGCACCGCATGCCGCCGGGCTACCCACAACTCCAATAACCGTTGGATAATAAGCAATCCAAAGAACACCAAAAAAAATGTCACGCCAATGCCAATCCCGTTTTCACCCTTCACCCTCCACCTTTCACTTACCCCCATTTCAACATCAACATCTCCGACGTAAACCCCGGCCCCATCGCCGTCGCCAGGCCATATTCGTCCTTCTGGTCTTTCAGTTGTTCCAGAAACCGTTTCATAATAAACAGGACAGTCGGCGACGACATATTCCCATAAGCCCGGAGCACATCCCACGTGTGCTGAACCTGATCATCGGTCAGGGTGAGCGCCTGCTTATAGGCTTCAATCACCTTCGGGCCACCCGGATGGGTAATATAATGCGCGATGCTGTCTTGTGGCAAATCCAACCGGTCTAAAAATGAAGTGACCAGGGTACCGATATGATCCCGGACGATCAATGGAATGTCTTTAGACAGCACGACCCGGAACCCGCCGTCACCGAAATCCCATCCCATGACGTCCAGCGTATCGGGCCAGGTGGTGGCGGTATGGCCGATGACCGACGGTCCCGTACCCTCCTGATCATCGCCGGCCACCAGCACGGCAGCGGCGCCGTCACCAAAGAGGGCCGTCGCGATCAAATTCTGCTTGGAGAAATCATTACGCATCAAAGTCAACGTGCACAGCTCGACGGCCACAACCACGATCCGGCTGTCCGGCCTGGCTTTTGCAAATTCCACCGCGCGGGCCAGACCGCCAATGCCCCCTGCACAGCCCAACCCCCAGATGGGGGTGCGGATCACGTCGTCATCAATCAATTCTGCACCCGCAATATTCTCAGCGATTGTTTGCCCAGTTATGGTTGCGCACTCTCCATGCAGTCTGTCCCCCAGTTGTGCCATCAATGCCTGCAGACCACCGGCATTATAAAAATCCTCCATCAAATACTCCTCACCATTAGGCCTCACATTGGCGAGAACCGGCGTAGCACGGCTGATACGATCGAAATCTTCCAATGAAATATCAAAGCCCACCCGACGTGCCATGGCAATAATGTGCACGATGGCATTGGTGGACCCACCCAC
>CAJXCW010000365.1 GCA_913051705.1 uncultured bacterium | reverse complement strand
GCGAGCTTATTCGCCGATATGAGGTCCCTTTGTACTACGTTGATGCGGTCGCCAGTTTTGGTGGGGCCCCCTTAGAAGTAGACACCTGGTCTATTGATCTGTGCCTTGGCGGTTCGCAAAAATGTTTATCAGCGCCCCCGGATATGGCGATAGTTACCGTGAGTGATCGTGCCTGGTCTGTGATTGATGAGGTGGATTATGTAGGATATGACGCCCTCAAGCCCTGGCATACGGCACTTGAGGATAAATGGTATCCGTATACCCCATCATGGCATAGCACCGCGTCTGTCAACGCTGCGTGTAAAATGATTCTGGAGGAAGGTCTGGAGCAGGTCATCGATCGACACAGCCGGGTTGCCACTCACTGTCGTGACCGCGTTCGCTCGTGCGGTCTGTCCCTGTATCCTCGGCGGGACGATTATGCCTCTCCAACAGTAACCGTGGTCAACGTCCCTGACCGGATAGAATGGGCTGTGCTTAACCAGCGTTTTAGAGATCAAGGGTTGGTGGTCGGTGGCGCTTTCGGACCATTAGCCGGTAAAGTATTTCGTATAGGGCATATGGGTGTTCAGGCCAATAAGGCTCTTATCGATCGCGGTCTGAATGTGATAGAAGAGGCCATAAAACAATAATCGAATCCTGATATCTGGAAAGGAATGTATGGACGCACAAGCACACCATATAAAAATAGCAAAAGAACTTGGGGTCACGACCCAACAGGTAGCGGCGGTGGTTGCCCTGCTCGATGAGGACGGCACCGTGCCGTTTATCGCCCGGTATCGAAAAGAGCATACAGGCTCTCTCGATGAAGTGGCCATCACCACGATCCGAGATCGGATTTCACAACTCAGGGAGCTGGATAAACGCCGTGCGGCCATCCTGAAATCTCTTGAAGAACGTGAATTGCTTACAGATGAATTGAAAGAACAGGTCCTTGCCGCTGATACGCTGGCCCAGATTGAGGATGTCTATCTGCCTTATCGTCGGAAACGACGGACGCGGGCTACAGCGGCTCGGGAGAAGGGCCTTGAGCCCCTCGCACAAAGCATATTCGAACAAGATGATACCGATCCCATGGCAGCAGCTGAATCCTATATCAATACTGAAAAAGGTGTAGAAACCGTCGAAGAAGCCCTGGCCGGCGCTCGAGATATCATAGCTGAATGGATTAACGAGGATCATCAGGCGCGTGCTGCTATGCGTCTGATGTTTGAAAAAAAGGCGATTGTCCGGTCTAAGGTGATTAAAGATATGAAAGCGCAGGGCGCAAAATATCGGGACTATTTTGAATGGGAAGAACCCATCGCCACGGCGCCGTCCCATCGCGTTCTGGCCATTCGTCGGGGAGAAAATGAAAAGATATTGAGCCTGTCGATTGCCCCCCCTGAAGACAAAGCGACGACTATCCTGGAAACGCAGTTTGTCAAAGGGGCAACCCCTGCATCGGAACAGGTAAAGTTAGCCGTGGAAGATAGTTATCATCGACTGCTTTCCCTGTCTATGGAAACGGAGATCCGCACCCTTTCCAAACATCGAGCGGATGCCGAGGCGACCAGGGTCTTCGCTGAAAATCTACGGGAACTGCTCTTGATGTCTCCATTAGGCTCCAGACGGATCATGGCATTAGATCCCGGATTTAGAACGGGTTGTAAGATGGTATGCCTGGACGAACAGGGGGCGTTACTTCATACGGAAACCATTTTTCCTCATACGGGAGCAAAAAAGAAAGAACACGCTGAAGCAACCATTAGAACCCTCTGTGAACAATATAAAATTGAAGCTATTGCCGTCGGTAATGGCACAGGCGGACGGGAAACAGAAAAATTTATTCGATCTTTACAGGTTGCTGGAAATCCAGTTGTTGTTCTGGTCAATGAAAGCGGCGCGTCTGTTTACTCTGCTTCAGAAACGGCCCGCAAGGAATTCCCCGATCAGGATATTACGGTGCGAGGTTCCGTATCCATAGGACGCCGGCTCATGGACCCCCTGGCGGAACTCGTGAAAATCGATCCCAAATCCATCGGCGTAGGGCAATATCAACACGACGTGGATCAGGGTGATCTGAAGAAAAGTCTCGATGATGTGGTGATGAGCTGTGTCAACAAAGTAGGTGTGGAAATCAACACCGCCAGCGCTCAACTGTTGTCCTATGTCGCCGGGTTGAATCAGACTTTGGCAGGTAATATTATTGGGTACCGCGAGGAACACGGTCCATTTTCTTCGCGACAGGATCTTTTAAATGTACCGAGGCTTGGCCCTAAAGCCTATGAGCAGGCCGCCGGTTTTTTGAGAATTCGTAAGGCAGAGCATCCATTAGATGCCAGTGGGGTACATCCCGAACGATACGGTGTCGTGGACAAAATGGCCGATGATCAACGTTGTACGGTGAAAGAATTAATGGAGGACGCCTCATGTAGGAAAAATATAATTTTAAACAAGTATGTATCGGAATCAGTCGGATTACCGACCTTAACAGACATATTGGAGGAACTGGCACGCCCCGGGCGTGATCCTCGAGAGGAATTTGAAGTGGTAGAATTTGCTGAAGGAATTAACAAAATTGAAGAAGTTAAGGCCGGGATGCAACTGACCGGTGTGGTGACCAATGTAACCAATTTCGGCGCGTTTGTCGATGTCGGGGTTCATCAGGATGGCCTGGTGCATATCAGCCAGTTGGCCGATCGCTATGTAAAACATGCCGGCGATGTGGTCAAAGTAGGCCAGAAAGTACAGGTTAAAGTGATTGAGGTCGATCTGGACAGGAAACGGATTGCTCTATCCATGAAGTCGGAAGAAAGTCAGGGGAAAGAGCAGAGAAACGGGGAGAAGAAAACCGGTCCGATAAAAAAAGATCGCCCGATGGACGCCGAAGGATCTTCAGGGGGAGAACAGAAAAAACGTAACCGAAAACGGGACCGGGGTAAGAAAGCAGGACCATCCGGGAACCGGGCGCCGTCTAAACAGTCCACCGTCCATGATCTCTTCAAGGTAAACCGAAAAATATAAAAGACGAACGACGCATCCCTCCACCACGGCGGTGATGCCGTTCACCCTCCGCTAATGGCCGGTAGGAAGTGAATTTCACTGGCAACCCCCACCTTATCCAGCAGAGATCGATTCGCATTACGACCGTCGATCATGACGGCGATGTTGGGTTTGATACGCTTTGAATCCTCGTCGATAAGCCGTTTACGGAATCCCGGATGGGCTTCTTCCAGGTTGGCGATGATATGACGCATGGTCGTGCCTTCGATCTGGATGATTTCCTGACCGCCGGTCAGATCTCGCATTAATGATGGGATGTATATGGTAGCCATACGATATCCTGAAATAAGTTGAACACCTGATATATCAAAAAAGGGCGGAAAACTTCCCGCCCTTTTCTTCCTTTCTTCTCCGTCTATCTATTCGCCGTTTTTCGTCATCGCAGCTTGAACACGCGGCGGGGACATCGGCAGATCACGAAGCCGCTGCCCCGTAGCATCATAAATGGCGTTGGCAAGCGCGGCAGGCGGCGGCACAATCGGAACCTCTCCGACACCCCGGACGCCATACGGATGGGCCACATTGGGCACTTCCACCAGGATGGTCTCGATCATCGGCGTGTCGAGCGTCGTGGGCATACGATAGTCCAGGAAACTGGCGTTCGTCATCACGCCGGCATCGTTGTAAATATACTCTTCGTTGAGTCCCC
>CAJXCW010000364.1 GCA_913051705.1 uncultured bacterium | reverse complement strand
GGTCACAGAATGGCACTCGACCATGTCCAGGTCAAGAGGCCACTCTGGCGATTCCACGGCAATGCTGCGGATTTCGGCGATCTCAAAATTCAGTGAGGACCTCCCCCAATGCTGCAGATTTTTGTCGTCACAGAATGGCAATCTGTCATGTCCGGGTCAAGGGGATAGATGGGACGTGGGACAAGGTGGTGCCCAAGCGTGGGTATGTTCGGGCTTGCGGCACCTGGTACATCGATGGTGATGGTTCGTTCTGCCCATTCATCATACCATTCAAACGGGGTATGCGGGAGCTTTTGAATAACCACATCGAATGTTTCAGGGTCCTGACCGAAATCGGGATACATCCATCGGTCACAGAGGGTGCCCCCCTCGGTAGACATAAAGATGGTGATGTTATCGCATTGCAGGACGGCGATCGGCTCATGACCCCGCCTCCCGAGTATTTCCACCACACCTGTCACCACAACCGGTGTAAACCGAGGATCTCTGGTGCCACCAATCTCCATAGTGATGGTTTGTCCTACACCGGCTTCCATAGCTTTTATAATCGCTGGTGCATCCCGTATCGGGAACAGCACTTTCCCCTTATAGTCACTTTCCAGAAAGCCCTTTAAAATCGTATTGCTCGTGCCTGGCGCCCCTGAGCTGGTGGCGTCGGCCGCATCGGAAAAAATAACCGCACCGGAGGCTTTTTTTGCGATGGCGATGCCTTCTTCCACACTGTGAAGGACACACTGCATACGCTCGCGCATATCCCAGAAGTTCTGGCCGATGCGCAAGGCTTCTTTCTCGGCCAGGGTTCTATTATCATCTGTGATTACGATAATGCGCGACCCCTGCTCCGGGCAATCGGTGGGGGGATGACCGAGCATTATGCCCCCAGCGAGGACATCCTCCCGCTCTTCAAGGCGTTGCAGGTGGCGAATAAATGTGCCGTGGACCCCGGTAGCGGTCTTGAGCTCATCACCCCGGACCATCGTAGGCGTATACACACTGGCAATGACCGGGTTGGCCCCATCGAGAATACGTAATAACACATAAATAGCGCGCTGACCTGTTTCATACCAATCAATGTGGGGGTAGGTGTGGAGGATGCTGCAACCGTCCATATTTTTCAACATACGTCTGGTAATTGTCCCGTGCATATCAAAAGAAGCCACGATGGGCACATCGGGGCCGACCATGTTCCGGACTTCCTGCAGGATATATCCTTCGGGATCTTTATCAACTTCTGCAGCCATCGCGCCATGCATGTTAAGATAAACCCCGTCAGCGCCGGTCTTATTTTTTTCCAGGGCATTCAATAATTCTGAGGAGATGCGGGAAAAGCATTCATGTGTGATCGTTCCCCCGGCCCCCATGGTTGCGCTATAGGTGGGGATAATTTCTACATCATCACGTTGGGAGAGTGCTTGTACGGCGCCTGCCATGACGTCTCCCGTGGTTTTAAGTAATGCTTCGCCGGAGACAATATTAAAATCCTCATAGACGGTATCGTTCGGATGAAAATCATTGGTCTCCTGAAAGTAGGCACCAACTAATATTCTGGGCATGTATTCCTCTGGGTTTGTTTGGAATCTGGTGGTGATACTGATTCCATGTGAGATGAGAACTATTTATATCTGGACAGGGTTTCTTCTACCCTGGTAATCGCTTCCAGTACGGCGGGTTGGCCTTTTATATTGGCTTCAATCGCACGTTGGATCGCTGGAGCAAGTTGGTCCTGCGTTTCTTTTTTTCTGCATGGTATTAGGTGTTGGATGAGGTTTTCGTGTTCAGGTTATATCGCTTTCCATAGGTTGGAGAGGTGTTGTTTTATTGTGCATTCTGTACCGATGGCGAGCCCCACATTAAGGACGCGGACGGTGTGGGACCAGAAGCAGGGGTATCCCCCCGCTTCATATCCCCCTTTTCCTCCCCGGGCCAGTTCTGCATCTGTTGCCACATACGCTTGCATACCATTGGTATCTCCCATAACCATGGTATGTGTATAAGGGGCATGTTCATGAATCCATAGTTCATATTCACAGAACGGTTCATGGGTCAGGGCAATCAGCCCCCAGTCCTTACCCACGCTGAGCCTGTTCATATCGAATCGTAACGACGGTTTCTCACCGCTGACAACCATATCTTTAATGGTCTGCAGTTTTTTCAACCTGGATTCGTCCGGTCTGGCGTCAAAAATGGTCAGACGATCCATATCTGCATCCAGTTGAGTCAAAGATGGAAGATCTTCACACGGGAGCATGAAGCTGTCGGATCGAAAATCAAGTTTATCTGCGTTGATCAAGGCGCTATTTTTTACGGCGTTTATAACTGCCATACCAAGGGTGTGGCCTGCTTCTTTCGCACCGTCCCATCCGGTTCTTAAAGGATATCCATTGATATTCCCGCAGCAACCCTGAGCGAACATGGCCGTGGCTCCACCGTCCCATTCTTTCTCGATACAATCCACAGCAAAACCTGCGAAATCTCTCCCTGTTTCCGTACTGGCCCCGTGCACAATCACGGGATGCGCCGCATGAGCGAAAAGGATTGCTACCGGATCGTTACTTTCATTTCTCGCATGGAGTACATCGACCCATGGCACGACCGGACCGTCCTTGTTGACGGCCATATGCACGACCCCATGTTCATCAGGGACACGCCGATTGAATCCGATTTGAACCGGGGCACGACCTGCATACAGGGTAACTGGTACGGTCTTTGAGCAAGCCTCTTCAACAGAATCGAGTATCCGTAGTTTAAGATCATTTATCCAAACTTCTTCGTGTGGCTCATTTTCCTCTACCTGATCAGGGAGTTTATACACGCTGGGACCTGAATGGGTCTGAGAAAAATTAATCAGGGTGTGGTTGATCGCCGAACGTTTCTGGATCAACATGCGTATTTCATCACAAAAGGCAAAATCCCCGAATAAAAGGTCCAGACAGACGATGGCCGTGGGATGACTGCCGTCATCTAATACGAGTGATCTTACGTACAAAGGATCATGCACGCCGGTACTATAGCGGGTGTGATCTGCAAGCCGAGTGCGAAGTGGGGGCGTAATATCCCTAAAGCTTATGCCGGCTTTCATAGGCGTATTACCTCGACAACGTCTACAGGTGGTTGGCCATAGGAAAAAACAAGGGACGTGCGTTTATTATGGTCATAATGGGCCATGCGATTTCCCCGGTTCAGGTGATCATCCGCCGATACAATTGGGCTCTACTCCCCTTCCCTACGAGGCCTGGTCAGGGATTGGCCATCGTTTTCGATCAGGGGGCGATTATAGACATAGGGGGCGTCAAGTACCGCTTTCTGAACTTCTGTCAGGCCCTTAGTCCATTCCGGAAAATGGGTTTTGTAAACGCCGCCCGCGTAATGCATGTATTTCGGCGTATATCGATAAAACAGGGATCGCCGCATGCCCTGGCCTTTCCAGGGTAGCGTACCATGGGTGGTCGCCTCATTGAATATCACCAGGTCGCCGGCTTTCATGAAATCACCTCAATTTCAGTCAGACAGAGCGGGTGAAAACACGGTGTGCCATATCGCTGTAGAGACCTTCCCTCAGGACGTTCCGGCATGTAAACAATCGCGCTATTGCCGGAGACTTTGATGGAGGCGGGATTGTCGACTACCAGGGTACTATACATCTTGGTGATGATTCCCATGGAGCCCTTGTAGTAATTCGCAACTCCCACAAACTTTACCAGATCACCGACTTGCACT
>CAJXCW010000363.1 GCA_913051705.1 uncultured bacterium | reverse complement strand
GCATTATTAAAACGCGTTCCGCTTCGCTCGCTGTGCTTTTTGTTGATTGAAAAGACAAAATTAATCCGTTAAGATTTTTGTATATTTTGAGTGCCATTGTTAAATACCCACGTAACACTTTTTATTCAACAAGTTAGATACAAATGAGTAGTTGCAATCAACAAATCAACAAATCAGACAATCCCCCTTGGAGGACAATATGTGTGCATTACGACTTGAATTCAATGATTCCGGTTTCGAAATAATTGATGGCCATCAATTATTGACGGCCTACAGGGCGAAGGAAGATCTCCCCCGGGATGAATCGCTGAAGCCCTGTTTTCATCCGATCCATACGCCCTCGGGTACGTTGATTACCGAATATCGTCCGGATGATCATCTCTGGCATACGGGTTTGTATTTCGGCTGGGTCCATGTAAACGAGGCCAATCTATGGGGTGGTCCCTGGTATCTGCCGGAGAAGAAAAAATATGAGCGGGTTGAAAACAGTCACGGCGTGCAACGTCACGATGCCTTTTCAAACCTGGAGGCCAAAGAAGATGAGATCCACATCACGGAGCAACTCACCTGGTTGGATCAAAATGATCAGCCGATGGTCGAAGAAACCAGGCAATACCTCTTCCAGAAATTGCAGGAGACGAGCGGTTATCTCTGGATCATAGAAACCGACATCAGACCTGTCGTCGATAAGGTCACGATGGGCGCCTCCCGTGCAGCCCGGTATAGTGGTCTGGAACTTCGGATGGGACCGCCTTTTTCGGATGCCTCCCATCTAAACAGCGAAGGGTTAGAGGGGCATGAAGCGATCATGGGTCAGCGAGCCTGCTGGGTCAGCGCGGCCGGTGCAACTGGTGGCATGGTTGTCATGATGGATCATCCGGATAATCCCCGTCATCCCGTGACCTGGTTTACACGTAAAAACCTGCTGGGCGCAGGTTTGCTCATGGAGGAGGATTTGACGATCAAAAAATCGGATGCCCTGCATCTGAGTTATGGGTTCGCTATCCTGGATGAAGCAGTGGACCTGCCACGTATTGAAGCGCTGTATACGACGTATTTGAGCTGATCGTCTGGTAGACACCAGGGGCAACTTATACCAATTGTTGAACCGCGTAGCGCTCGCTGGATCCCGCAGCAATTGTAAATTATGGATTATGATTGATGACCTTATAATTTTCTGTAAGTTATAGAGAATTATACATGGTCTATCATATGACAATTGGTATAACATTTGAAATATAAGCAGTTAGCATATACTTATTTCTCATTCCAGACCGCATAATTTTTCCGACGGAAATATTGGAAGATGCCGTTTAATGCTGCGGCATTGACAATACAGAAATAGAGCGGAATGATGAGCACCTTATTGGACTGTATATGTCCGTACATCAGGCCGCCAAGGAGCGCCAGGCCATAAAATATCACCTGGCCCCATAGTAACAGGGGTCCGTACGGTCCAGGTATCGTAAACGACAGGATCAACATCGCCAGCAAAAAACAGGGAACGCAATTTCTAAGGAGTTTATGCGATACGATCTGGAACAGAAATTTTAGATCTCGCCACGGTCTCAGTATCGCCCATAACCGGGTGAGCGTCGTCAATTGATGGGCAACAAATCGACTCTTCTTTTTAAACTCGGTTCGGATATCCCGAGGGGCCTCTTCGGTCGACAGCGCATCGGGCTGGAAGATGATTTTAAACCCGCTGGCGTACGCCGCCAGCGGGAATCCGAAATCATCAGATAGATCGGCATCCAGGGGGACATAGGCCGACCGGCGCACCGCGTATATCGACCCATTGGCGCCGATCGGCGTATTGAATATACTCTCCCATGTCTTAATACGACTTTCATATTTCCAGTATAGGGCCTCCCCCTCGCTGATGATTGTCCCTTCCCGGTTTATATAGCGCAATTTTCCACAGACACAACCGACCTGCTCATCCTGGAAAGGCAAGACCAGCTTTTCTAATGCATCGGTTTCATACATCGCGTTGGCATCGGAAAAAATAAAGATGGTCCCCCGCGCCATCTTTACGGCCTCCATCATCGTCGGCGTCTTACCCAGGCGGTTAGCCCCCCTATACAATAGGATACCCCGATCGGCATATCGTTTGACGATCTCATCCGTCCCGTCATCAGACCCATCCGATGCTACAATGATTTCGAGCTTATCTTCAGGGTACGACAGCGACAGCGTATTTTGAATCTTTCGTTCGATGACTGAGGATTCATTGTACGCCGGAATGATTAAAGAGAGAGACGGCCTCCTGTCTTCAGCCTCGGCTGATATATACTCGATCGGCGGTTTGCGCCTGGTCATCAACCATAATAGGGCGGGATATCCGAAATAGACATAGGTGACGATAAGAGAAAAAATGAGGAATAAAATCAAGGGCATTTATAAATGGTGAGTTGGCAGGCGCACGGCGTGCCGTGCGCGTACAGGTGCGTTGAAAAACACATGAAATTATCCATTGTCTTTTCGTTTCCGGACGATGTCTTCGTAAGTGTCGCTCAATTGTCGGGCCAGGGCGTGCCAGGTATATTTTTTTTCGATTAAACGGGCGGCATTTCCGGTCATAGTCGTACGGAAGGCCTCATCCTCTAACAGGCGAATCACAGAGGCGGCAAAGGCCGCCGGATCGTCGGCGATCAGGAGGTGGGTCTCAGATTCTGCATCGATGCCTTCACAGCCGACCGATGTGGATACGACAGGCCGCTGTAATGCCATGGCCTCCAGTATTTTCAGTCTGATGCCCGAGCCGATACGTGTGGGCGCCACAAAGACGGCGCCACGCATGATCTCAGGACGTACATCTTCGACCCGCCCTAAGATTTCAATACCCTGGTTCATGTTCTGTATGGCGTCCGGGGGCTGTCGACCCACAATCGAAAAGGTAATATCAGGTCTTTTTTCGCGAATAAGGGGAAAAATTTCCTGTACAAAATACATCAAACCATCTGCGGTCGGCGCCCAACCGTAATCGCCTGTTGTTACCAGGCGTAAAGGGTCCACCTGTATCTCGAGTGCATCCGGGTTAAACCAGTCTGTATCGACACCGTCAGGCACCACGTCCACCTGCGTGTCGGGCATCATATCCCGTAACGTTTGACCATCCACCTCGGTCACGGCTACACACCGGTCGAACTGTGAGGCAATCTGTCCCTCGTACTGATGCAGACGGCGGCTTTGAATGTTCGCATATAATTTGATAAAGGGATGAACAGACTGTTCGGCAAAGCGCCGCATGATGGTGCTTTCGACATTGTGTTCTCTAAGAACGGCCGGCATGGTCTGAGGTAATGCCCCCACGTATTGAGCCATATGCAGGTGATCGATATGTACCAGATCCACCTCATCATCATGCACCGCTTTCGCGATCTGTTCCGCCATTTCAGGGGAATAATATTTGGACATGGTGTAGGGCATCGGGGTGAACATATTCAACAGCATGGCGATTTTTGTCGTGGCGGTGCGATGCTTGACGGCGATGATCCGTCGGCAGTAGGGTTCCAATGCGGAAATATATGGTTCTGTTTCCTCCGTAACGAATGTGGCCAGCGTCATGTCATGCTGCCGGGACAGGTATTTCAGGATATTGTAGATGGCCACACGGCCGCCGCTGTCGAGCGGATAGGGAAGCTGGGGGGAGATTTGAAGAATATGCATGTTGGATTGAGTGATTGAGTGATTGAGTGATTGAGTGATTGAGTGATTGAGTGATTGAG
>CAJXCW010000362.1 GCA_913051705.1 uncultured bacterium | reverse complement strand
AAGCCCCTCGGCTACCCAGCCGAGGGGCTTTTCTGTCTGTATAGCGGGGGGAGGATTTGAACCTCCGACCTTTGGGTTATGAGCCTGTTTGGGGCAGTACTGTCATGTACCATTCTATTCTCTTTGGTGCCGTCCTGTCGGCGTCTTTGAGGTTTACGCATGTTGTGGCGTATTGTCCTGTGCTAACAGAAAGTGCCCTGTCCGTTAGATGGATGTTAGACGGCCATCACTGCTCTTACTTATACCGAAGAGCTGATTCGAACCGCTACGCAGGCAATCGTTGACCTGCGGTCGTTTAATCTGGGAGAGCATGCCGGCAATCCGTTTGGCTCGGGGGATCCGATCGAAACGAATCTAGACTTTTAAGAGGAAAGAAATGTCACAGGAATTAGACGTACACCAGGTATCAGTTCTGATAACAGATAGGGAAGGCCTTGTCCGTCAGGTCCAGATAACCGATAACATGGCAAATACGATATTCGAGTTTATCAAGGCGGAAACAAGCGGACACGTCATGATAAGCGAACCTTTGAACGGGCGCCCTGTATGCTCTGTCCTACAGAAGCTAGCTGACCCGAATGAGCTAGTTGACCCGAAATCATTGTTTACGAATTTGAATTAGATGTGGGGAAGTGGGGGGACGTGGATGAGTTTCTGGCGTGAAACTAAGCACCAGATAAATCGCATGTTGGTCGAGCGGACAGCGATGTACGCAGAAAAAAAGCAAGCGGTTTTAGATCAGCGTAGCCTCCAAGAATCCGTTGTAGCGACCGAGGATTTTATAACCCGGGTCGGCAACGATTTCGTAGCATTAAATCCGGCAGATCATCTGCGTATGGGACGAGCAGGCGATCGCCTTATTGGTGATATGGGGTTGTACATATAGGCACTCTGGGTGCCGAAAAAGATCTTGTTTCGAGGGTCTCGGACTGGACTTGAGCTGCGAGAAGATCCTGCTGGTAAGAGATGACTGCGGCACCAGGCCGAACTTTGTCTTACGCCACGGGGCAAATTCTACCTTCCTACGGCTGTCATCTCAAATCCATCTTGCCTATCCAATCCTGGCTCGTATATTACCTGCTACATCCTTTAAAATATATCGAAGGGTGATTGGCTGAATTGCCTAGCCCTAGCTTCATACTATAAACAAAGATGCAAATAGTGGAGATCTACAATGTGGTATCGCAATCTGCCGTAATAATGTTAATATCTGTTTTAGGTTGGGTCGACGTGTATACCGACTCTGCCCGCTCCGCCCAGATCTCTCCGCTCACTTTGTTCGGTCGAGACGACAACTTTTATATCTTTGTCGTGTACTCTGAGAATCCTCCATAAATTAGAATTATCGATGGATACCAAAACACCACTACATACTGCAAATCCCCAATCCACATCTCGTCGACTGTTCAGCTACCTGATTCCTTACTGGAAGGGCGTTACGGTCGCCACGGTGTGTATGCTAGCAGTGGCGTGGATGAACCTGATTCCGCCCTGGCTCACCAAGGTCATTATTGATGAGGTGTTCGCTACCAACGACTGGGGTATGCTACATACCATAGCCCTGATCCTGATCGTATCTTATGCGGTCAAATACGTTGCCATGTACTGGCAGCATCAGATCTCGCATGTGGTGGCCGAAAAGGTAGTGCTGCGGATCCGGACGCAGTTGTACGAGCATCTGCAGACCATGTCCATCCGATTCTTCCGGGAGCGGCAGACCGGCGAAATCATGTCGCGTGTGGTGGCCGACACCGAAGCGTTGCGGGAGATGATCGCCCACACCGCCAATATCTTCGTGACCCAGACGCTCACCTTTCTGGGGATCTCGGTAATCCTCTTCACCATACATCCGACCCTTGCTTGCTTCACTCTGCTACCTGTGCCGGTTATGGTATTGCTCACATTCCGGTTCAACAATCGCATCCGCAAAACCAATCGGCGTATCAGAGAACAGCTTGCGGCTATCAACGCACGGCTCCAGGACAATATCTCCGGCATTCCAATCATCCAACTTTTCGCCAGAGAACCACAGGAAGCCCGAACGTTTCATAATGAGAATACCGATTATCTGAATGTTGTAGTACACGGGGTTACCCTGTGGTCGCGTTACGGACCGCTGATGCAGAACATGGCTGGCATCGGCGTTGTGACTGTGACCTGGTTTGGCGGGCTCCTGGTCATGGAAGGCGCACTGTCGGTGGGTAGCCTGGTCGCGTTTATGACTTACCTGTGGCGGCTGTACTGGCCGATCACCGAGGTGACTAATGAGAACGAGCGGTTCCAGAAAGCGCTTGCCGCCGCAGACCGGATCTTCGAATACCTGGACGAAATTCCGGAAATTCAGGATATGCCCGATGCCCGTGCCATCACCGATGTGCAGGGAACCGTAACATTTGAAGACGTACGGTTCAGCTACAACGACCGCGACGAAGTGCTGCGAGGGATCGACCTGAGCATTCAACCGGGCGAGGTCATAGCTATTGTAGGGCAGAGTGGCGCCGGTAAGACCACGCTTACCAGTCTGATCGTCCGGGCCATGGACCCGACTCATGGCCGTGTTCTGATCGATGGAGAAGATCTCAGAACCATACGCCTGGCGTCTCTGCGGCAGAACATAGGCATCGTAGCACAGGAGACATTTCTTTTCAACGCGTCTATACGCGACAACATCGCCTATGCCAGATCTGATGTCCATATGGATGAGGTCATAGAGGCTGCAAAAGCGGCGAATATATTCGACCTCATAGACGGATTACCAGACGGGTTCGAGACAGTAGTCGGCGAGCGCGGCGTACGTCTGTCCGGTGGTGAAAAACAGCGTATAGCCATCGCCCGCGCACTGCTCAAGGATCCGCCGATTCTGATTCTGGACGAAGCTACTTCGTCCGTGGACACAGAGTCCGAACGTCTCATCCAGGAAAGCCTCTCCCGCCTTCTGGTCGGCCGTACCACGTTTATCATCGCACACCGTCTCGCCACCGTTCGCTATGCCGACCGCATCCTTGTACTGAGTGACGGCCGTATCGCAGAGAGTGGCACCCACGACGAATTGTTGACGGACGCCGGGTTGTACCACCGGTTGCATACTGCCCAGGTATCATGACCAGAAACTCCTCATCCCTCCGGACCCTCCTGCTTCAGATTCGCCACAAGTCAGATCGTCGCGGGGCTCTTAATGGGGCATTAAAACGAGCAGGCCTGTCACATATGACCCAGCATGATATGCGCCATATCTTCGCCACGGATATCATCAAAACAAAAGGATTGAAAGTGGCGCAGGCGCTACTTGGCCATAAGCTCATCCAGACGACTATGCAATATGATAGTACGACTGAGGATTGGGCGATAAATGAAGCGAAAAACGCCCCACAAATAGACGGGGCGTGATCAGTGAATCTCTATCAGATTTCTATCATGCTTGAAAATGAGGGTGAAACGTTGACCAGGACAAACCACATAAGTCTTTGTCTACCAAGGATACCGAAGAGCGGATTCTGACAGATGTTTCTAATGCCTTCTCCAGCGCTTCAAAGCGTTCTTCGGTCGTCATGTGTGCCTCCGTTATTCTGCGCGTCCAGGGCCGCATATGCAGAGGAAAAGATCTTTCTCCCCTGGGCCACCTCGACCTCATAAATAATTCTGATGGTCGTTTCCTCGGCTGCCTTCAGGCTGTCTGAGTGACAACCAACACTTACAACGTTACTTCAGCAGTGTCATCCTCTTAGTCTCGGTATACCCGCTGCCGCTGGTAATGCGGTACGAAGATAAAAGAACTTT
>CAJXCW010000361.1 GCA_913051705.1 uncultured bacterium | reverse complement strand
CTGCGCAAGTCATGAAAGAAGGCCGGATTGACTGTGTCATCGTGGGGGCGGATCGTATCGCCGCCAACGGGGATGTTGCAAATAAAATCGGCACCTATGGCGTGGCAGTGCTTGCCAGAGCCCATGATATTCCGATGTATGTAGCGGCCCCGTTTTCAACCATTGATCTTTCCATATTGGCCGGGAATGACATTCCGATTGAAGAACGAGACCCTGTTGAAATCAAAGAGGGCCTGGGCAAACGTATCGCCCTTGAAGAGATTCACGTGTATAATCCGGCATTCGATGTCACACCGGCAAACCTTATTACGGCCATTATTACGGAACGAGGTATTGCCCGTTATCCGTATAACGACAGCCTGGCGACCTTGTCGCGCGAGGCACGGCAACCCGTTTTATCTCAATCATAAGGAGTAGACGAAACCATATGAAAACACCAACGGTGAGAGTGGAGGATGTGGTACATGACTGGCATGTGATAGATGCGAGTGGAAAAGTGCTCGGTCGTCTGGCCAGTGAAGTGGCACAAATTCTCCGTGGTAAACACAAGCCCATCTATTCTCCTCATATCGATACGGGTGATTATGTCGTGGTGATCAATGCCGGGGGAATTGTGGTTACCGGAAAGAAAGCGCAGAATAAGATATACTACCACCATAGTGGCTATCCCGGCGGTCTGAAGACCATTACTTACGAAAAAATGTTTGCAAAAAGCCCTGAACGCGTTGTGCGTATGGCGATTAAAGGCATGTTGCCGCACAATATTCTGGGCCGTAATATGTATCGTAAATTGCGTGTGTATGATGGATCCGAACATCCACATAATGCGCAAAACCCTGTCCAGATGGACTTGTAAACTCTAAAGGAGGTATACGTAGATGGATCCGGAAGTCCATGGATATCATGCGGTCGGCAGAAGGAAAAGAGCCGTCGCTAAAGTGTGGCTCAGGCCGCGAAAAGGGAATGCAACCCATTCCATCAATAATCAGAAATTGCTTGAATATTTTAATCGACCAGGTCTTGTAGCCTACGTGGAAGATCCGTTGATCCTCACGGGTACGAATGATCAGGTGGTCATATTTGCCAAGACATTCGGCGGTGGTAAAACCGGTCAAGCCGGGGCCCTGCGACTTGGTATTGCCAGAGCTTTAAAGGAAATGGATGCGGCTCATCATTCTACCCTCCGAGGTGCCGGCATGTTGACGCGTGATTCGCGTATTGTAGAACGTAAAAAGTATGGTCTGGCTGGCGCCCGTAAACGTTTCCAGTTTTCGAAACGTTAATCAGGGTATCAATTGATGTACCGTTCAGTCGTCTATACGGCAGAGCGAACTTGCGCTTTTTGAAAGGAGAAACGATCCTGTAATGGGTATTCCGACTATTCAAGACCTGCTGAAAGCAGGCGTTCATTTCGGACATCAGACCCGGCGTTGGAATCCGAAGATGAGGAAGTTCATCTTTGCTGAAAGAAATGGAATTTATATTATTGATTTGAAAAAAACGCATGGGTGTATAGAAGAGGCGTACAACGTCGTACGGACCGCTGTAGAAAATGGTCAATCCGTGCTCTTTGTCGGTACGAAAAAGCAGGCAAAGCCTGTTATCGTCGAAGAGGCGGAACGGTGTGGTATGTTCCATGTTAGCGAACGTTGGCTCGGCGGTATGTTGACCAATTACCAGACGATTAAGACCAGTATCAAGCGGCTGGAAGAAGTAGAAAAGATGAAGGAACATGGCATCATGGAGGCGCTGACCAAGAAAGAAGCCGCCGGCCTGGAGAAAGAGCGTGATCGTCTCCAACGCGTCCTTGGTGGTATTCGCAATATGCACGGGTTACCCGGTATTGTGTTCGTGGTGGATTCGCGTAAAGAGCGTATCGCGGTAGCCGAGGCCAATTCATTGGAAATTCCAATCGTCAGTATTCTGGACACCAACTGTGACCCGGATCTCGTCGAGTACCCTATACCCGGTAATGATGATGCGTTACGCTCGATCAGCATTATTACGACTGCTATCGCTGATGCGGTAGTAGACGGCCGGCAAAGGTCCGGCCAGAGCCCGGAAATAGAAGATGAGAAGACGGAAAAGGTTGAAAAGACTGAAAAGACTGATAATAACACCTAACGGTTGTATTCATTACCGGCTGAGGGAAGGCGGCCTAGCGTTTCACATTCGGAACGCTGAAATAGATTCAATTCATGGCCATATCGGCAGCAGATGTGAAAGCATTACGTGAACGGACCGGCGCAGGCATGATGGACTGTAAACATGCGCTTGTAGAAGCCGGAGGCGATTTGGATAAGGCGGTCACGGTTCTCCGTGAAAAAGGGGTTGCGGCCGCAACCAAAAAGGGCAACCGGGAAGCTAAAGAAGGGGTTATTCATACTTATATCCACCCCGGCAGCAGGATTGCGACCATGGTCGAACTTAATTGTGAGACCGATTTTGTTGCTCGTAATGATATGTTTCAAAGTTTAGCGCGGGATATCGCCATGCAGGTGGCTGCATCAAAACCACAGGCAGTCGGTCGAGAACAGATGTCCCAGGGGCTGGTTGATGAAGAATCGGAAATTTATCGGAACCAGGCTAAGAACGAGGGGAAACCCGACCATATCGTTGATCGTATCGTCCAGGGACGCATAGAGAAATTCTATCAGGAAAACTGTCTGCTCGAACAACCATTCATCAGGGATACGGATAAGACAGTCAAGGATCTGATCACAGATGCGGTGGGTACCCTTGGTGAGAATATCCAGATACGGCGTTTTATAAGATACGAATTAGGCGGTGAATAGGGCCAATCTCATGGTGGCTCACCACGGTGGTTAACTGGACGTGTCAGAAGTGAGGTGATGTTCTGTGGAGGTGAAACAGATCCTTAAGGATACGGAGCATAAGATGGAACATTCTGTCGAGGTGCTCCGCAAAGAACTCTCAGGGATTCGCACCGGCAAGGCAAGCGCCGCCCTCCTGGACAATATTCAGGTGGAAGCCTATGGTGCCATGGTACCGCTGAATCAGGTGGGAAGTATCAGTACGCCGGATGGACGGACGATAACTGTCCAACCGTGGGACAAACAGACCGTTGACGATATTGTCCGGGCGATTCAAAGCTCCGATTTAGGGCTTACGCCGAACACCGACGGGACCGTGATTCATATCCCCGTACCGTCGTTGACCGAGGAACGCCGTCGAGATTACGTCAAGATGATAAAAAAGATCGGCGAAGATTGTAAAATAAGCATCAGAAATGTACGTCGTGAAATGAATGACCGAATAAAAAAAGAAGAGAAAGACAGCATAATATCTGAAGATGATAGTAAGCGGCACCAAAAGACGATCCAGGATTTTACGGATCTTTATGTGCAATCCGTTGATGAAACGATCGAGAAAAAAGAAGAAGAAATAATGGAGATCTAATTTTTCATTGAATCTTGAAGGTACGCATGTGAGTGGAGATGCCCAGATAGAACAGGTGGTTGCCGATGACCTGGACCCGGGGCGAATGCCCCGCCATGTGGCGATAGTCATGGATGGGAACGGTCGATGGGCAAAGCAAAAAGGACGACCGCGACAGGTTGGCCATCGGGCCGGCGTTCATACCGTGCGTGAGATTGTCAAGGCGGCCAGTGAATTAGGTATTGAGGTGCTTACCCTCTTTGCATTTTCTACAGAAAACTGGAACCGGCCGAAATGGGAAGTTACCTCTTTAATGCGGCTGATCATCCAATCCATTCGTGGTGAGATAGCAGAAATTAATCGTAACAATGTAAAAATCACGGTGAGCGGTAGATGGGAC
>CAJXCW010000360.1 GCA_913051705.1 uncultured bacterium | reverse complement strand
CCACGTTAATCCGATAAGTTATTTGGCTCATTCAAGTAGGGCGGGCCTCCGTAAGTTAATCCTTTCCCTAATCCGTGCTTCCTGCTCGGCCGTAAGTGGTGCCCAGGCCACGGTCTGTACCTCGTTGTCCTGCCCAGCATTCTCTAAACCTAACAATTTCGACCTTCTCTCTATTATCTTTAAAACCCGATCAATTGCTCCAAGATACCCATTTAGCGCTTGAGGCCATATTGCTGTGAGCATAGCGTCAAGGCGTTCCAATTCCAATTGCCGCAAGTTTTCAGCTGGCTCCTGCAAGGTTTTATCAAGCGCCGTCCCCACTGGCTGCATATCGCTCCGTGGTAAAAAACCACCTGCCGCCGTATTTCGCCGACGTTCGACTGACGGGTGTTTCTCTTGAATATGTACAAGGCTATGTCACAGAGAAACGGGAAGCAGGATACGCGCCGAAAACGATACGCAACCATATCGTTATCCTGAAAGAAATGTTCAAGCACGCGGTAAGGTGGGGATATCTCAGGTTTAATCCAGCCCTGGAGGTAGACCTGCCTCGCATTCCCCATCGTGAGATGGATTTTCTAATACCAGACGAAATCCGTTTGTTTCTCGAAACCGCGAAGGAAGTACAACCTGATCATTATGTGTTGTTTTTAACGGCTGTAATGACCGGCATGCGTCGCGGGGAATTGCTGGCAATGAAGTGGCGGAATGTAGATTGGCAACGTAGGCAGTATTTCGTAAAGGAAGCTTACTACAGAGGCCGTTTCGATCAACCCAAGTCCGAACGGTCCAGGCGTCCGATTGATCTTACCAAAACCGTTTGTGAAAGATTGATGGATCTATACGACGCACAGAAGGATCTAAAAAAGAAGGGGCTATACAACGATATAGACTTGATCTTCTGTCGCCAGGATGGCACCCCGCTTGACCCTGACACGGTGAGTAAAATTGAATTCCATCGTATCTTGAAATCGGCCGGGATAAGACGAATCCGGTTTCACGATCTTAGACACACCTATGCGGCGTTGCTGGTGGCTCAAGGGGAGTCGCCCAAATGCATTCAATGTCAATTGGGTCATTCATCAATTCAGGTTACCCTTGATCGGTATGGGCATCTCATGCCGGATGTGAATGAAGCGGCGGCCGCACGTCTTGAAGATCAGGTTTTTGGACCTCCCATTAGAAAACTATTAGAAATTGGGGCATAATCCAATCGGACCCAAAAAGAAAAACCCCTTGAACTCGTTGCAGTTCAAGGGGTTTTATTATAGCGGGGGGAGGATTTGAACCTCCGACCTTTGGGTTATGAGCCCAACGAGCTACCAGACTGCTCCACCCCGCATCGTTTAGGCTAAGAAAACTACACCATTAACTGCTTTCTGTCAAGGTCTTTCTTTAGAAATATCAGGAACTCCCATGAATTAAGTCGTAAGCTTCCTGAACCCTATCAACGCATGCCCATCCGGTATAGCGCAACCGGTAAATAAGGTCCGCTGCACCGCCATATCGTGCGCCAGGGTGTAGTCGGGGGCTTTGTCCCCCCGTATGCATGCGGCAAGCTCGCGTAACAACGAGGGGGAATCCTCCGTCGTGGGAAATACCAGATCCTGCCAGCCGACCGGATATCCCTCACCGGCTTCTTCAAGGCAGAGCGACAGATTCGGTGAGCCGATCGGTGTATGAATAGCCGTGCCGCCCGTGCCGTAAACTTCAATACGTCGCGTGCGCCCGCTTTCGATGTGCATCGCAGAGGTCTCAATGGTACCGATGCCGTTGGTAAACTCATGGAGAACCACCGCATTATCTACATGTTTCCGGTCTCCGTAATGCTGTCCGAGAATCGACTGGACACGAGGCGGTTCTCCCATGAGGGTTACCATCAGATCAACCAGATGGCCTGCCATCTCGAAATAGATGGCGGTCTTATAGACGCCGAGGTCTCTGGCAATCTGCGGATGATAGGATTTGGATTTCGGTATATGGCCCCGGTAGTAAAAAATATCTCCCAGAACCCCGGTTTTTACCAGTCGGATCATTTCATACAACGCCGGATTATAACGCCACATATAGGCCATCTGAAGATGGAGCCCCTTACTGTTTGCAAGTTGATGAACTCGCTCCAGGTGGGCCAGATCCACCCCGGCCGGTTTTTCCAATAAGACATGCTTCCCCGCCTCTAATGCCTGTTCTGCATAATCCAGATTCTGTAGAATGCGCCCTTCTATAATGACCGCTTCCGCCGTGCTCGACAGGACATCGCTGACGGAATCGAATACAGGGATATCCGGCATGTATTCAGCCCACTGACTCAGCTTCTGCGCCCGCACGTCCTGCTGCGGTTCGAAAAGCCCCACAAGCTGAAATTCCTCAGGACGTTGCACTGCTTCCCGGACATGCATGACCGCATGACTATGCCAGACCCCGAGATAAGCGAATTTCAAAGGCATATGTAATTCCTTTCCATGTTACTAGGCAAAGTCCTCTGATGTTTCGCTGCTTGCCGCGTGACATCAGGGCGTAATACTATTGTAGAATACTCTAAGCCTGATGTCAAGACCCGTTACAAGAGAAAATCGTTGACACGACTGCATCCGATATCACTTTATCCAACTCACCAACTCACCAACTCACCAACTCACCAACTCACCATGCGCCCAAGCCTACTTATCACCGCAGAATCCATCCACGGCCTACGTTCCCTTCATGATGTACAATCTGCTGTGCAGCACGGCCACGCCCGGAAATTATGGCGCCGATTGCTTGATGCTGCCGATGCATGGACAAACATACCGCCTTATGTGCCGACGGATATGGTCCCTGGCCGTGATCCTCTCATGGCCAAACACGCCAACCCGGATTATATCATCGTGCAGACCTCGGCAGACCGTATCATGACCTGTGCCCTGGCCGCTTTGATAACCGGGGAATCGCGGTATCAGGTAGACGCGTTGCAGCAGATGGATGCTTTGTTCGATCCGATTCACTGGCCGGAGTGGCGTGATATGGCCCACCAGAGCGTCGCGGCAGACTTGAGGACCGGTCAGCTTTCCCAAGCCGTGGCGCTGGCCTACGACTGGCTTCATCCGCAACTGACGGACGGAGAGCGAAGATTTATTATCGACGGCATCGACCGTTGCGGCATACAACGCTATCTTCAAGCAGTGGAAGAAAATGCCTGGTATTTTACCCGAGTCAATAACTGGCAGACTTGTGTTGTGGGCGGCCTTGGGGTCGCCGGCATGGCTCTGAGAGAAGATCACCCGGCGTCCGGACGTCTGATAGACCTGGCACATGAGCGTATGCTGGCCTATCGAGCGGTCTACGGCGCCGAAGGGGAGTTCAATGAAAATGTCGGCTATGCAGCCGCAACCCGTCTGCCGGTGATTTATTTTTCAGCCCATCGTTATTATACCGAAGGGACAGAAAATATGCTGGCTGCCCATCCGTTTCCGGCAACCTGTCTGTGGTATCTGTATATGACTACTCCGCCAGGTCGCATAGCCGCCTTTGGTGATATACATATCGATGCTCCTCCCGGCGCCGATTACTACGCCGCCGTTGCGGCCGCAACACGTGACCGTCTGCTCCAATGGTACTATCTGACGTATGCGCAACAGGGTCAATCGCGTGTCAACCCGTTAGAACTGCTCTGGTATGACGAGACCATAACGCCCCAAGCACCTGACAGCCGGTTGCCGACAGGCCGGGCATTCCCTGGTCATAGCGGATGTATCAGCAGCCGGACGGACTGGCATACTGAAAAAACGCCTACGGTCGTATTCGGTAAAGCCGGTCATGGCTTGGAAGCCGGAGATGGAGACTGTGCTGAAGCC
>CAJXCW010000359.1 GCA_913051705.1 uncultured bacterium | reverse complement strand
ACGAGAACGGCATGCTCGAATGGGTAAGCGGCATCTTGGAAATCGACGCCGAGAATATCGAGTACTACGAAACGTTGGAATTAGCCGAGGAGTACGAAATCAATACGGGAGAACGTACTCCCGCCGACTGGCAACTCCCAGCCCCACCGGAGGGCTTGCCGAAATTGGAGGAAGTTTCGGATGAGGAAGATGGAGGAGAGACTCCACTAGAGAGGGTCTTTGAAACCCCATCCTTTAAGGAAGACAGCGAACATAACGCATCCGACAAGTGACATGTAAGAAAGTTTCTTCTCCCATTCTACACTCTTGCCAAGACTCGACGCTTCCCCAAACATATCGGGCATGATTCGCCCTGTGCTCCTCATCCTCGCGGCGGCTTTAGCCTCCGCCCTTTCCGTTCATGCCAAGAAGAAGCCAAACGTACTCTTCATCTTCGCCGACGACCAGTGCTTCGAGACCATTGCTTCCTTAGGGCTAACCGACATAGAGACACCGAACCTCGACCGGCTAGCAGCCTCAGGTGCAACCTTTACGCGGGCCTACAATATGGGTTCGTGGAGCGGAGCCGTTTGCGTGGCCAGCCGGGCGCGCCCGGCGCCCATACCAAGTCCTATAACCCCAAAACCGACCGTATCGTCGCTCACAAAATCCCCTTTAGAGGGTGTATAGAAAATATCTCCTGGCGAGAAAAGGGATCTATCTTCTATACACCCCCTAAGAAAAAAGTTCCAAGCTTCAGGTCGGTAAGTTTCAAGATATATTCATCTGAAACCTGATTCCTGGAGCTTGGAACTTGAAACTTGAACCCTGGGTTTTTTATTCTTCAAACCGTCCTGAACCGACCATCAGAAATTCACCGGCCAGCAGTTCTCGCAAAACGTCTACTTTACTGCCTGTGCGCACATGCAAATCCTGGAGAACGTCATCGCTGGCGAGTTCATCAACACAGCCTACATGTTCTACATATTCGGCCACAAGGTCATCTTCCCATTCTCCGTTGACGTTGGCCGTTACATACACCGAAAAGGTTTTGATCGGTAAAGGATATTCATCCGGTATCATCGCCTGAACATCGCGGATAGCTTCATTCACACGTATTTCGTGAACGCCCTTCTCTTTCAGCTCCCGAATCATGTCATTAAGATCGGTGAATGTGATCTTCACAGAAGGCTCCTTTCTCTCCACGGGCCGTTATACCAGCGGTCGGCTGGTGCGTTGCGCAAAGGCAGATGCGCGGGATGCAGGCAAGGGATGAAAAAGACAATGTCAACCCGCATCGAAATGGCAAACAGATCGTGGTACCATCTGTCTATAGGCTAACAGAACGGTTCCAGGTTGTCAAGCGCTTTTAGAACGGGGTTCAAAAATATATTTCGGATGTGAAATTCCTGTAAGATATCTATGCAGAAAGGGGATGCCAATTGCGGATTGCGGATTGCGGATTGCGAATTAAATACCATTCATGCCTGCAAATTATCAAACACAAAACAGGGTCTTTCTCAGGACAACCGGCGTTATTTTTAATGGACATTTCTGATGGTTTTTATTATGTTGGGGCGTCTTTTTAATGCAAGTGGGCAAGTGGGCAAGTGGGTAAGGGAATAGATAACCGATTTGTTCATGTGGTAAGCCTTTTGTCTTTTGTCTTTGTAATGAAATAATGTTTTAAAAGGAGTTATCTGAAATGCAACTTAAACTGGCGCTTCCCAAAGGCAGTCTGCAGGATTCTACATTGGAACTGATGAGGAAGGCCGGATTTCATTGTACCATTAACAGCCGGTCGTACTTTCCATGGATAGATGATGAAGAACTGGAGGTCATGCTCATCCGTGCTCAGGAGATTGCCCGGTACGCCGAGGACGGCGTATTCGATGCCGGCCTGACTGGAAAAGACTGGATTGTGGAAACCAGCGCCGATGTGGTGGAAGTCGTGGACCTGGTCTACGCCAAACAGACCAGGCAGCCGTTTCGCTGGGTGGTCGCCGTCCCTGAGAGTTCGGATATTAAGACGATCCAGGATCTGGAAGGCAAACGGATTGCCACTGAAGTCATCCATATCACCGAAATGTATCTGAAAGAGCATGGCATCAACGCCCGGGTGGAGTTTTCATGGGGCGCTACCGAGGCCAAGGCCCCGGATCTGGTTGATGCTATCGTAGACGGGACGGAAACCGGTGGTTCGCTTCGGGCGAATAAGTTGCGTATTCTGGACACCATCATGTATTCGACCAACAAGCTGATCGCCAACAAAAAATGCTGGGAAGATCCCTGGAAACGCCACAAGATCGAAAACATGGCGATGCTGCTTAAGGGGGCTATTATAGCCGAAGGGATGGTCGGTCTGAAAATGAACATACATCGTGAGAATCTGGACACGGTCCTCGATCTCCTCCCATCTCTTAAAAACCCAACCATCTCCCCTCTGGCGGACGGCAATTGGGTCGCCATCGAAGTAATGATCGAAGAGTCCACCGTACGGGAAATGATCCCGGCTTTAAAACGCGCCGGCGCGCAGGGCTTGGTGGAATATCCGTTGAATAAGGTGATCTATTAGAATTATAAATGATGATTTTTTGAATTTTGAATGAAACAGACAGATTATAAAGTATGCGACAAAAACGATAAAGAAAAATGATGAATGATAATTTATGAATGAAACAGACAGATCATAGTAGTACACGACTAAAATCGAAAGGGAACCTGCATTGAAGAACAATCATAATTCAAAAATCATCATTCATAATTCAATCAAACCTGCCATCCAGGCGATGCACGGCTACACCCTGGTCCAGCCGGCCTGCCCGGTCAAGCTCAATCAGAACGAATGTCCGTTTGATGTGCCGGATGAGATTAAAAGGGAGGTCCTGGATGAGGCGATGGGGCGTAACTGGGGCCGATATCCGGACTTTGTGCCGACAGAGGTCAAGACTCGGTTAGGGGAACGGCATGGTCTCGGGCCGGATCATATTCTGGTGGGCAACGGATCGAATGAATTAATTCAGGCGACCTTCCTGGCCGCTGTAGGTCGTGGCGACCGGGTGGTCCTTTCCGTGCCGACTTTTACCGTGTATGCGCTTATGAACACGGTGATGGACGGTGATCTGTGTCAGGTGCTGTTGAAAGAGGGGCTGACGTTTGATGTGGACCGGCTGGCAGAAGAGGCGGCAAAACCGGGGACCAAGCTGGTCATCCTGTGTTCTCCGAACAATCCTACGGGTTCGATGATCACGCCGGAAGAGGTCGCCCGCATCGCGACAACGGCCACGGGCCTGGTCGTTGTGGATGAGGCGTATTTCGAATTCTGTGGCGTCAGCAGTATTGGTCTGCTCGAACACTTTTCCAATGTGATTATTACGCGCACCTTCTCCAAAGCCTTAGGCGCGGCTGGCCTGCGCCTAAGGCTATCTCATGGCCCATCCAGACCTCGTGCAGGAGATCGAAAAAGTCAAGCTGCCCTACAATGTTAATCTCATCTCCCTTATCGCCGCGAAACGTATCATACAAGAACAGGCGCTCATCAAAGAACGCAGCGCGTTTATCTGTTCAGAACGCCAGCGGGTCTTCGATCAACTTGAGGCGATCTCCGGCATCCGGCCCTATCCTTCTTATGCCAACTTCATCCTGTTCGAGGTAGACCGATCTGTACATGCGATATTTCAAGGGTTGATCGAGCAGGGCGTGCTGATCCGCGACGTCAGCCGGTATCCCATGCTGGATAAGGCCATGCGGGTGACGATTGGAACACGGGAGGAGAATGAGGCGTTTCTTGAGGCGCTGAGAGAGGTAGTACGGATTGTTGAATGATGAATGATGAATTATAAATGATGAACTGCATAGCGCTCGCTGTCCAAAGACGCTGGTTCCCGGCTTTCGC
>CAJXCW010000358.1 GCA_913051705.1 uncultured bacterium | reverse complement strand
TGCCCAGAACTTCCGCGACTTCCTGCTGTGTCTTTTGATAGATGAAATATAATATAACGACCTCAAGAATGGAATCGTTTGATAGAGAGGGCGCAGCAATTTAAACTTGAGAAGTCGACGTATTATGCGTTTATATATCTTCAGAATACCATCGGATCCGCCATACCCGGCCATGTGCTCAAGATTTTGTACCCGAGTCATATAGGCTGGCTGGAACGCCGATGTATGGAACACGTAATGGCCGGGAAGCAAACAGGTAGCTTCGGAGAGCTGTTTACGCTGTTTATGATGGAACGCATCACCGATAAGTGGTCTTTTATAAAAGAGACCTGCTTCCCTCAACGGGACGTGCTGGCGCAGTCATACGGCCCGGCCAAAATAGATGGGCTGTTCACCCGCTTCAGGCGGATATGGCATGTGGCCGATATGGCCTATGATGTAATAAAACAGGGGATGCAAAGAAAAAGAAACTGACTTCATAAACCAATTAACCCCAACCTCCATAATTCGACTAACGCCTACGATCACGTCCTTCTCCCGGTAGGACCGCAGACGCCGCTTTGGACCTGCCCACTTGCCACCCTTTTTCCACTTTCCAGCCATTTCATGTCGAAAATAAGGAATTATCCGATATTCAGATCGTAATATAAATAGTATTTTATATATAGGCACCTTATATTTATTTAGGGTAAATGGTGATTCTTTACATTTAAGCAAACATAGGACACGTGATCTGATCCGTTCGCATCTGGACAAAGAATGGCACTGATATGACGAAAGGCACTGGTGCGCCGTACCTACATTATATCGATGAAAAAACGTGATCAATTTTTAGTCTTCGGCAATCCGATGATCGAGCAGGATGAGATCGATGATGTGGTCGATTCCATGAAATCGGGCTGGTTGGGGACTGGGCCCAAAGTCATTCGGTTTCAAGAGGCTTTTCGGGAATACATCGGCTCTAAACATGCCCTGGCGGTTAACTCATGGACGTCCGGTATGCATTTAGGGCTGATCGCTGCCGGGATCGGGCCGGGCGATGAGGTCATCACGACGCCGATGACGTTTGCCGCGTCGGTGAATGTCATCCTCCATAGCGGCGCCACACCGGTCTTTGTCGATGCATCTCTGCCGGACATGACGATTGACGTCAATCAGATCGAAGATAAAATTACCCCGCGAACGCGTGCTATTTTGCCCATCCATTTTGCCGGTCGGCCGTGCAATATGGACGCCATTATGGACATCGCTCATCGGCATGATCTCCTGGTGATGGAAGACGCGGCGCATGCCATCGAAGGGATGTACCACGGACAGAAGATCGGTAATATCGGACATCTGACGGGTTTCAGCTTTTATGTCACCAAGAATATCGTCACGGGTGAAGGCGGGATGATCACCACCAATAACGACGAATGGGCGGAGAAAATCCAGGTCGACGGTCTGCACGGCATGAGCAAAGGCGCCTGGCACCGGTATTCCGATGACGGCTACAAGCACTATGCCGTGGTGTATCCGGGCTATAAATACAATATGATGGATATCCAGGCGGCGATCGGATATCATCAGCTTCAACGGATCGGTCGTTATCTGGGGGTGCGGGAACATATATGGCAAAGCTATGATGAAGCCTTTCAGGACCTAAGCGTAACCACACCGCTGCCCCCTGAGCCCGATACCGTTCATGCCCGCCATTTATATACGCTGTTGCTCGATATCGACCGGCTCAAAATTACCCGGGATGATTTTCTGCAACGGATGCATGAAAGGAATATCGGCACGGGCGTTCATTTCATCTCCGTGCATCAACACCCTTATTACCGGGAGACCTTTGGGTTTCAGACGAATGATTTTCCCACCGCCACCTACATCTCCGAACGGACCGTCTCGCTGCCTCTGTCGGCCAAATTGACGGATGAGGATGTTGCGGACGTCATCGCCGCCGTGCGCGAAGCACTCGATGCTTAGTCAGCCCCATGTCCAATGATCTGTTACGTGTCGTTTTCTTCAGTGAAGAAGGATCAAATTTTGGTAAACTGCATTTTGCCGCTCTGTTAAACCTGCCTGAGGTCGAAATCGCTGCTGTGGTCGTCAGCCCATTCAGCCATACGGGTGAACAGAAAAAAACCCCAGGCCAGACGGCTCGAGATCGTATACGTCATGCTGTCTGGCGTCAATTACATGCCGTATCAGGTCTTTCACCAGAAGTTGATATGACGGCATTTCACATGGCGACGGATCGATCTTGAATCGGCCCGGGAAGTAAGTCCGCGCACGCGGTTGAAAGCCATGCTTCTCCATAATATCAGCCATATGCCCTTCGTCGGACACATCGGTGTGGGTATCTGAAAAATGGTGCTGTTGACGATGAGGGTTCTGGCCCCGTAACAGTGCACCGATCCGCCTGACAAACAGGCTAATATCGTATCGTATCAGATTATCCGTGTGGAGAACCAACCGGCCATCCGGTTTCAGGATGCGGTGGATTTCCACGGTCACCGCTTCTTTGACCGGATCGGGAATATGTTCATAAAAATCAGCGGCGATCACCAGGTCAAAATACGATGCCGAAAGCGGCAAAGCCTCGCCGTTTGCCTGGATTAACGGCATGCGTTGATCCGCCCATAATTTTTGACATAAGCCTAGTGTTTTGCCGTCCAGGTCCAGCCCGATCACCGAAAGGCCGCGATTAGTCAAATGATAACCTACAGCGCCTAGATTACACGCAAGATCCAGAGCCTTTTCACCGACTTGGGGTTTGATGGATTCTATAATCGCATGGATACGCCGCTTATGTAATCCGACCGCTTCACCATATATCTCATACAGTTCAGACGGCAGTTGATTTTTGAAACGGGTCTCCACCTTGAAGGAATAAAATTTGGAATATAAATAATCCAGGAGATCCTTTTCATTGCCATAAAATGATCGAATCAATGCTTTTTCAGCTGCTGCACGATAGGAACCGGACTCATCGAGCAGGTCATCGTATTTATGAAATTTATTGGCCATAGATCTGCTCTTTACGCAATATTTATTTTAGTTTTGCGCTCCGGACGTTCATGCTGATGTCCGTGACCGGGCAGAGCGACACCGAGCCGAATGGATGGTTTGCCGCCTTTCGGAAAAATATGATGGAACGTCAGGGCTGGTACATACACAAAATCGCCCGCTTTGGCCTGTACGGGTTCTTCCCGGCCTTCGATGACCCAATCAATCTCGCCTTCCAGTACCATCCACCATTCGTCATAGTCGTGACAATGATTGTCGTTAACCTGTCCTGACTCCTGCCAGATAAACACCGCCACCACATGATCCGCCAGCACCACCTGACAGGAAGAAGGCGGCGCGCCGAGTTGTTCCTTGATCTCATCGACACTGATCTGATTCAAAGTTGCACTTAAAACAGGATTCGTAATTGACATTTTAGTCTCCTATAGGTCAGGCTACCCGGTATTTCTCTATGGTCTCTTCGTTGACGGTGATCCCCAGTCCGGGGCTTTCGGGTACGACGATATTGCCACTGTCGTCGATAGTAAAATGCTCATGAGTGATTTCATGCCGCAGCGGTGAATCCGACATGCAGAATTCAAAAATGGACGCATTGGGTACCGCAGTAAGTCCATGCAGCGAGGCGGCAATGGTAATGCCGCTTTTAAAACTATGGTTGACGACTTTGCGGTGGTAATGATGCGCCATACGGCCCACGGCAACCATAGTAGAAATACCGCATCGCCCCGGATCAGGTTGTACCCATTCGAGCCCGCCATCGGTAATCAGCCGTTCAAAATCCTCCAACCGGGCTTCCGCTTCACCGGTAGCGATCGGGATCGGGCTTGCAGACGTCAATGCATGATAGCCGTCTATATCATCCGGATGCAGTGGCTCTTCGATCCAGAACGGGTGATATTCTGCAAACTGATGCGCCCTGGTCAGGGCGGTCTTCCAATCCCAGACCTGGCCGGCATCGATCAACACATCGACATGATCGCCAGCGCCGCG
>CAJXCW010000357.1 GCA_913051705.1 uncultured bacterium | reverse complement strand
ATTCTCCGTTTCGACTGCAATGTCGGTAAAGGTCCCGCCGATATCTACGCCCAGTCTGTATGGCACAGTTGGTATTCCTTCCAAGATGATTTTCCCATCTTCCTACCTGTTATCACCCTCATCTCCTCAACTGCTCTGTCTTTTCCTCATCCACGACCCAGGCATCGGCATCAATGGCGACCCGGTAGACTGTCCGTGCCCGTTCGAGGCTGACCTTGCCCTCACGTACGTCGCGTAGCACCTGCTGCGGATCGCGTTCCCCAGGTGGTCCATAGCCGCCGCCACCGCAGGTTCGATAACTCACGACATCGCCGGGCTTCAATTCAAGGGTTACCTTTGATTCTAACTCCATGGCCTCTCCATCGGGATTCAAAACATAGCTGGCCTTACGACCGGGCAACCCATCGAAAAGGCCCCACGGTCCCCAGCGATTGCGGTCAGCCAGAATCGTGAACGAGACCTCCGGGTCGGAGAAAAGATAGTCCCGACGTAAGCCCAGGCCACCGCGATGTCGACCGGCGCCTTCTGAGTTTTCTATCAATTCGTAGCGGTTGATGCGGACCGGGTAGCTGATTTCGGTTTCTTCTACAGGAGCATTTTCAGTGTTTTGACCATGGGGCTGAACGGCATCCGGACCGTCACTGCCGTACCGGCCGCCATACCCTCCGGCCAGTGTTTCCAGGAAGCAGTAATACACATCCATACGCGGGTCAATCCCTCCAAAACCGGCATGGCAGATCATACCCTTCGAGCCCGCAGGAATACGTTCAGGCATCGCCGGCGCCAGGGCTTTCAGTATGACTTCCGTCAGCCGCATATGGGTTTCCCAGCCGCCAACAACCGCCGCCGGAGGCTTACCGTTGACGACTGTACCCTCCGGTGCGACCATAGAGACCAGGCTATAAAACCCAGCATTGGCTGGCACATCAGGGTCTATGAGTGTTTTGAGTACATAAGCGCAGGCAGCGTAGGTCATGGAATAGGTGGAATTGACAGGTGCTCGACGTTGTGGGTCAGAGCCGTTGAAATCGAAGAGAACGCCCCCATCATCGATCTCAATCCTTGCGACCAGATGTACCGGTTGATCCGAGAAACCATCATAATCGATATAGCCATCTGCCGTAAAAGAGCCTTTGGGCAGTTTCTCCATTTCCGCTCGCGTACGGCGTTCGGTATAGGCCATTAATTCATCGATATAGAAAGATACGGACGCTACGCCAAATCGATCCAATAATGCCTGCAGACGGCGGATTCCCGTGTTGTTGGCCGCGATTTGGGCACGGAGGTCACCACTTGTTTCATGTTTGGACCGGATCTGTGCTATAATCAGCCGGAACACATCGGAGACGATTTCTCCGCCCTGGACCAGTTTGACCGGAGGGATGATAACGCCTTCTTGATAAACTTCACGGAAAGCTCCGATGCTAGCGGGTGCGCCGCCGCCCACATCCACATGGTGCGCCAGGTTTGCCACGTAACCCAAACATTCATCCTCATAATATAAGGGAGAGATAAGCGCAATATCGTTGAGATGCACACCACCCAGAAAAGGATCGTTGATGAGAATGGCATCGTTAGGGCCTATGTTTTCAGGACCATAGGCTTCGATGGCCCGGGGGACTAAAATCGTCAGCGAACCCAGGTGGTTAGCCTGAGCAAACGCCTGGGCAACGGGCCGTAACTGATGATCGAAATAAGCACACGAGAAATCGGCTCTGGTTTTAATATTGGTTGAGTAGGCACTGCGCCGCAGAGCGACGGTCATCTCCTCTGTCGCTTCTACCAGAGCATTACGGATGACTTCGAATTTGATGGGGTCAACCTGGGGGGATGTGCCCATGGGGATCCTCGGAGGGATTTCGATATGATCATTTCGGTGGTCTGGGCGTATCCGGGCCATTTTTATCGATATATTTCTTCTGGGCAGCGGCCATGAAGTCAGCCAGTTTGTCGAGTGTCTCCTGTGGGGATTGCTGCTTCAGGAGCATCTTTTGCTGCTCCTCTGTGGTGCGGACCTCGATAAATTCGCCCATCTCAGGCAGGTAGCTTGGATACCAGCTCGACAACATGGTTGGGTCATTCACCATGTCCATAAAGGGCTTGTAGAGACCCTGGCCGAACGCCGGATCATTTATACCCTGCTTCACGGGAGGGATCATACCGACCTCTTTACAATGCCGTATGACCTGCTCCGGCGCCATCAACCAGGACAACACTTCCCACGCCGCCTCCTTACGTGGGGATCCTGACGTCATCGACATGAACCACACATCCGCGACGGACACACGAGCCTTCGGCCCTGCAGGCATGATGGCCGTGGTAAATGTCGTCTCGTCCATGCCGTGCTCATAACACGTCCGCACCACCTCGGGGTCCTGTTCGAAACATCCGGTGATTCCAGCCCAGAAGGCCTGGACGAGTTCTGAATAACCCCAGTTCAAGGAATCTTTCGGTACCAGGCCGTCCTGATACAAGGCATTCCAGAACTCGAGACCCTGAACGTGTTCCGGGCTGTTGATGATACATCTGTGGTCCTCATCGAACCATTCGTTCGTGCCGGCGAACTCTTCTGACATGGCCCACCAGCTAAGAAACCCACGGTTTGCGCCACGGAACGAGTATCCATAACGCTTCTTCTGCGGATCTGTCAACCGCTCACAGATCGTTCGCCATTCATCACGTGTCATGGCAGGCTGCAGTCCCAGCTCATCGAGCCAGTCCTTACGGTAGAACATCGCCCGGACAGTCGTTTCGATGGGGAGGCCGTAAACATTATCCTCTTCGCGCGCTGTGGCAATCTTACTCCGCAGCACGGCCATATCGGTATGTGCCTCTTTGTATGCCCAATTCTGGAACCAGGGGGTCAGATCTTCGATCGCCCCCATCGCTCGAAATTCGGCCATCCACTGGGTGCTGACGGTGAGGAGATCAGGCGGTTTACCGCCTGCGAAAATGGTGAGGATTTTCGAATGGGACTGCGCCCACGGCACCGCCGTATGTTCAACGCGAATGGTCGGATGCATCTCTGAGAATTCATCGGCCAGGCGTTTCAGCGACCGGTCCTTTGGTTCCGACATGGCGGTCATCAATGTGACCGTGTTTTTATCGCTCGAGCTACAGCCATAGCCAGGCAACGCGGTTCCGAGCAATGCACCGCCGGTGAGTTTCAGCATTTCGCGACGTGTTAAAGAGTTTGCGTTTTGGGTCATGATTGTGAAAGGGCAAGAAAGGGGGAGAGGGTGATGGGGAGATAAGGAGAAAAACAGGATTGTTCTCTCCCTTTCTCCCTCTCTGTGTCCTCTGCGGCTTATCCTGCCACCGCTGCAGCCTGTGCCGTTTTTTCTTCGGCAATTTTGATACCGGCTTCAAGAATCTCCATGGCTTCGTCAACCTGTTCGGTGGTCACGGTAATGGGCGGCATGAAACGCAACGTTTGTAGACCCGATATTTCCATAAATTTCTGCTGTAATGGATCGTTGATATCCGTCACGGGCACAGGTGTTTGTAACCACAGTCCATTTTCGTAGCAATACTGTGTGACCATAGCGATGCCCTGGAAATTGGGATTACGACTCTGTTTGTCCGTCACCATTTCTAAACCCAGACAAAGTCCGAGTCCCCGGACTTCACCGACAATTTCGTAGGTATCCTGCATCCGTTTCAGTTTACCCATCATATAACCGCCCACGACACGGGCATTCTCCACCAGATTGTCCCGGTCGATAATTTCCAGATTCGCCAGGCCTGCCGCACACAGAAGCGGATCACCCGCATGGGAGGAAAAAGGCTGAAACCCTTTTTCAACGGCCCCATCTGCAATCTCGGCACTGGTCAGCACCGCACAGAGCGGCACGGCGCCGCCCAGACCTTTGGAACAAGTCACGATATCGGGTACGATACCGAAATGTTCGAAGGCGAACCACTTACCGGTCCGGCCAAAGCAAGTGAGTGCTTCGTCCGCGACCATCAGAATATCGCGCGCCTTGCAGATCTCCGCTATCCGGTGCATCCATGCCTCTGATG
>CAJXCW010000356.1 GCA_913051705.1 uncultured bacterium | reverse complement strand
TATATCGGCGGATTCATCGGGCCATTCAATTTCATGACCTATCCAGCATTCGAAAGCTTTTCTACATTCATCGAGAGTTGGAAATATGTAATAACTTTGCCGAATTTCTTTATTCAAAAACCGCTCCTTCTTTAGTCCTGGCACCAACTTTCTGATTTGAACACCAAACTTCGTTTCCGTTGATCTGTCTTTATATGACCCAATACTTTCGCTATAGCGGGAATGTAATTCCGCTGCAGAAATGCGCCCCCAAGGGCGTCTGGGATAAATCACACCTTCGCATAAACAGCCGTACCACCATTCTTGAACTGGCCCCAAGGAATTGAGTTTAATTGCCAAAAGCGCATCATTGCGAGGAGCGGAGCGCCGCGGCAATCCAGGAGGACTCTTTCTTATGGGGGCGGGCGCCTTTACCCTTGTACTCGATAAAGAGGAATTCAGAATCGCGCCAGGCCATAACGTCGAAGAACCCGCCGCGCCTGCCCCGGTGCTCGGCGACCAGGCCCCGGTAGAGTTCGAGGGCATCCGGTTCTTCAGAGAGATCGACGGGCGACGACTCGTGGGGCATATCCCGCCAGAAGAGTTCACTGCCATGGTACGTGTCTACCCAAACCCCCACCCAGCCGTCCCTCTCCAAGCACCGGAGGATGGCCAACTCCCCGAAAAGGGCGTGATCAAATGGCTCCAACAGCGGCTTTACGGTATAGCTCTTCTCGAGGGCATCCCCGGGCAGGCGATCGGGCTTCGCAGGGGGGAAGCGGACGGTCCACCTCTCCACTTTGGTGTGCGTATCGTCTGGAAGACGCAGGTCGGTATAATCCGGCTCGCTCGCGAAGGATCGCAGTGTGGCCAGGTCCCGGCGGCGCCAAAGCACGGCCTTCTTTTCATATTCCTTTCTCGGTTCACTGACTGTTTCGATCGGCGGGTCCGGCGTAACCTTGGGAGGATCGTCGACATTGTCATCAGCGGAAGCGGTTCCGGGTTTGGGCTGGGATGCCAGATCCAGACATTGCTCAAGCGTCAGCGACTTCGGATCCATATCCTTTGGTATTTTTGTGTTTTTTCCATCAACGGTGATATAAGGGCCATACTTTCCTTTCAGAATTAAGACCGAGGGATTTTCCGGAAACGTTTTAATCCTGTTCTCTTGTTTTTTCTTTCTCGCCGCACGGACCAGTTCAATCGCCCGTTCCAGTGTAATCTCGAGGGGATCGTCAATGGCTTCATCGATGCCGGCAAAATCATTTGGTTCACAGCGAATGAACGGTCCGCGGGCGTTTCTGCCCGCAGTCAACTGCTCTCCATTGTGGACACCGAGTTCACGAGGTAATTTGAACAGTTCCATAGCTTCTTCAAGCGAAATGTTCTTGATGCTCTGCCCAGCCAGGAGTGAACGAAACCGGGGTGTTGTCGTCTTGCCGTCACCGATCTGTACCATGGGCCCGAATCGGCCGAAGCACGCATACACAGGCTTTCCCCCCAGGGGATCTGTTCCAAGGTGTATTTTCAACTTCTCCGCTTTCTGCGCCTGGTTTATGACACCCTGGAACGAACGATAGAATTTGTCTATCATATCACGCCACTTGAGTTGACCCTGTGAAATATCGTCAAATTCTTGTTCAATAGAAGCCGTGAATCCATAATCTAAAATCTGGGGAACATGTTTCTGTAAAAATCCATTTACAATCTCACCGATTTCCGCGGGGAAAAGTTTGGCCTTTTCGGCACCGGTATTTTCGACATCGGTCACCCCGGATATTTGCCGTCCGATCAAGGTTAAAACACGAACCTCGCGCTCATAACCCGGTCGGTCCTCCCTGGTTACATATCCCCGGTCCTGGATGGTTGAGATAGTTGGGGCATAGGTGGACGGTCGACCAATACCTTTTTCCTCTAAACGTTTTACGAGGACGGCTTCTGTGTACCGGGGCGGGGGCCGCGTAAAACTTTCTCGCGCGGTAACATGTTGAACCGACAGCGATTCACTTTTTTTCATAGCGGGCAGCAGTCCAGCCGGCGTAGTGTCCTGACTGTCGTCGGTCGACACCTGGTAGACTTTCAGAAACCCGTCAAAGATCAGCATCTCGCCCCGGGCAACAAGATTTTCTCCGGTTGTCGACAGGCCGATGCGCACTGTAGTTTTTTCCAACTGGGCGTCAGCCATCTGTGAAGCCACGGTTCGCTTCCAGATCAGACCGTACAGGCTTTTCATGGACGGATCTTCAACGCCTTTACGGGTTATGTCGGTGGGTCTGATGGCCTCGTGTGCCTCCTGGGCTCCCTGCGATTGCGTCTGGAAAGAACGGCGCTCCGAGTATCTGCCGCCGTAGCTCGCCGTGATAAACGCTTCAGTACTCTCAAGGGCTGTATCCGATAAATTAACGGAGTCGGTGCGCATGTACGTGATCATGCCTTCTTCATAGAGTTTCTGCGCTACCGTCATCGTCCGACGTACCGGGAACCCTAATTTCTGACTCGCTGCCAGCTGCAGGGTAGACGTGGTAAACGGCGGTGGAGGTGATTTTTTGGCGGGCTTGGTTTCCATGGTATCCACCGCAAAAGTAGCGCCCCTGCAAGTCTCCAGGAATTTACGGGCCCCGTTCTCATCATTTAAATTCCGGGGCAACTTTGCTTTAAAGGATTCGCCTGCCGACGTATCGAGTTCAGCTTCAATTTGAAACGAGGACTTACTCTTGAAATCGTCAATTTCCTTTTCTCTGTCTGCCACCATGCGCAATGCCGGCGATTGCACCCTGCCCGCCGACAACCCTTTTTGTACTTTTTTCCACAATAGTTGTGATACATCATAGCCTACGAGATAGTCAAGTACCCGCCTGGCTTTCCAGGCATTAACCAGATCATCGTTTATCTTTCTCGGTTTTTTCATGGCCTGGAGAATGGCGGGCTTGGTGATTTCGGTGAACGTTATGCGACTGTATTTTTCATCGTCCAACCCCAGGGCTACCTTCAAATGCCAGGCGATAGCCTCCCCCTCACGGTCTTCGTCCGTAGCCAGCCACACGTGCACAGAGGCCGAGGCCTCATCTTTCAGCTTGGCTACCAGTTCTTTTTTGTCAGCGATAATTTCAAAAGTTGGCTCATTGCCATTTTTAATACCAGCCACAAACCTCTTTTCCATTCCCGGCAAATCACGAATAGCGCCGCCGCAGGATCTGACCCCGTAGTCTTTACCAAGGTATTTCCCTATGGTTTTCGCTTTGGCTGGAGATTCAACAATGACTAAATATTTCAACATGAGAAGGGTACCCTGATGAATTTTGAGATGCGCTCACTGATGACCTACCGATTCATACAAGTATCTGCACTATACCGCCTATTGTCCTCAAACAACAGGCGTCTCAGTCCACCCTGCCGGGTCTGTCAACTGCGCAAAAGGGATGTCCATATAGCCTCCTTAGTTGAAAACCGCGTCTGCCTACATAGCTTTTCGTATACGGTACCTATATATTATAGAAATATATCATATATTTTATAAAAAGTCAAGGTTATTTTGTATGCCGTATCGTTAGAACTCAGACGGAATCTGCGTTGATTCATCTGAATGCTATATCGAAGGCGTGGTTGGTGCTCATCCTCGTGGACCTGCCTTCTTGCGAGAGGTTTTCTCGACAAAGAAGTACCTGGCCAGCTAAATAACACCGCCGCCGTGGCGACCAATATCCAGTCGTCCAATTTGATACAACGTTCGGTCAACTGGAAAATTGGAACATGACAGAATGGTAAATATGTTTTAAATTCGTAATGTACTGAGCTGTTCAGTATTAAAAAGTAACCATGCCCGCGTTCGGGAGGGTCGATCGACTATGGTCGTTTATGTCTCGTTCACCGATATTATGAAGACTTATTGAGTTTACCGATGCTGCGATTGGACATGGATTATTCGTTCAGCTATGGTCCGTCACAAATATATTAACCTGACTGAAATCATTTCGCCGATAACTGTGGTGACTAATCGAGACTGCTATCTTGAGAACGGCTGGGATTTTGAAAACCATAAACACTCGCTACAAA
>CAJXCW010000355.1 GCA_913051705.1 uncultured bacterium | reverse complement strand
ACTTTACGCCTGGTCTGGTAAACCAATCAAACCAATGCCAATCAGTCATTTTCAATTTTTCACCAGGATATATATCTGGAAAGCCATCTTGATCTAAGTCAATAGGGTCAGATGCATAAGGAGTATCCAAAAGCTGAACAGCTACTACGCCAAAATCAGTACCAACATTTTGATCGTAGGGGGTACCATCATTTTGATCGTACGCATTAGGCGAATTCGCCTGGGCGCAGCATCCGTATTCCTCGGCAAAGTAAAGTAAGGCGTTTGGGTTTTTGCTATGTACTTTTGTTCCCCACCTGGATTCTTTTTGTATCAATCCCGCGGCATAGAGTTTCTTAAGGGCGCGCTCGACGGTTACCTTCGTATAGGACAAGTGTTTTCCGATGCGCTGCGCGCTGGTATAGCAATAATATTTATCGCCATGCTTTACGTCGTCAATCCCTTCGGCCTGGTTGTACGCGCACCACCGCCTGATCTCTTCATGTACCAAGGCGGCCGCCATTCCGTATTTCTCTGCGATGGCGATGTCAAATGTGCGTATCCGGGCTCCTGGTCCTGCACTTCCGGGGTTCTCTGTCATGCGCCCTGCATCCTGGCCGGGCATAAAAAATGCCGCGGCACCTGGGTGGTATCGCTGCTACCTGTTATTGCCTGTGTATTACCTGTATTATTCATTCCGCGATTCTCCGACATCTGCCCGGGCGATTCCGCCATTTCTACATCAGGCGATTCTCCTACATCGGTAGGGCTATCTTCCGCTCCTCAAATATCACAAACGTATCACAAACTTTCTTAGAACGCCTGGACTCCATCGGGTATTTTACAAATTGATGGGTCGGTATTCGCCCAAATGTACAGCTATAATGGATTATGTGGATTTAGGGAGCCGTGACAAGACATGGTAAGATCAACAATATTCTGATTGACATCTAGCGGTGTATGACCCTATGTTGGTGCGGCTGATTATTCATATTCGAACGGAGTCACATAGACATGGAAAACGATGCAGAATCTATAGAACTACAGGAGTGGCTTGAGTCCCTGGATTATGTCATTGCCCAGAATGATCCGGACCGGACACTTCGACTCCTTGCAGCCCTTGAGTCCCGTGCGGCCAAATCCGGCGTCCGCATTCCCTTTACGGCGAATACTCCCTATGTAAATACGATCCCTGCCGATGAGCAGGGTCCTTATCCCGCCGATCGGGATATAGAACGCCGGATAAAAGATATCATGCGCTGGAATGCCTTGGCCATGGTGGTGCGTGCCAACCGGGCAGATGGGTCCATCGGCGGTCATATATCCACCTACGCCTCTTCCGCTACTCTATATGAGGTCGGTTTTAACCATTTTTTTAGAGCCAGGAATGAGAGCCATGAAGGGGATTTACTGTTTGTTCAGGGGCATGCGGCCCCAGGGGTATACGCCCGGGCTTTCCTGGAAGGCCGTCTTACCGAAGAGCAGTTGAAGAACTTCCGTCACGAGGTAGCCCGGCCCGGTATATCTTCCTACCCGCATCCCTGGTTAATGCCTGACTTCTGGGAATTCCCGACAGTATCGATGGGCCTTAGCAGCATCATGGCCATTTATCAAGCCCGGTTCATGAAGTATCTGGAAAATCGTTCCATCAAACAACCGAGCGATTCGAAGGTGTGGGTGATGATGGGTGATGGGGAGATGGATGAGCCGGAGTCGTTGGGGGCCATCACTGTAGCTGCTCAGGAGAACCTGGACAATCTGATTTTTGTTATTAATTGTAACCTGCAGCGTCTGGATGGACCGGTTCGCGGCAACGGAAAAATTATACAGGAGCTGGAAGCCATATTCCGGGGCGCCGGCTGGAATGTCATTAAAGTGCTCTGGGGCAGTACCTGGGATCCGCTGCTGGAAAAAGACGATGAGGGGCTGCTGGTTAATCGGATGAATGAAACGGTGGACGGACAGTATCAGAAGTACAGTGTCGAGTCCGGTGCCTATATCCGGGAGCGTTTTTTCGGTGTTCATCCGCATCTCTTGAAGATGGTCGAACATCTGCCTGATTCGAAACTTCAGCATCTACGCCGTGGCGGGCATGATCCCCTGAAGGTCTATCATGCCTACAAAGCAGCCGTGGCACACAAAGGGACGCCGACAGTTATTCTGATGAAGACCATAAAGGGGTACGGTCTGGGCGATGGCGGTCAAGCCGCCAACAGCGCGCATCAGATGAAAAAACTGGATGATGAGCAGATCCGTACCTTCCGGGATCGGTTTCAGATTCCGTTATCGGATGAAGAGGTCGGCAGCATACCGTTCTACAAACCGCCGGATGACAGCGAAGAAATCAGGTATATCCATGAACGGCGCAAAGCGCTTGGTGGATATGTCCCTTCGAGGCGGACCCTATTTACCCCATTGAACGTTCCGACCCAGGATAAGTATAAGAAGTATTATAAAAAATCCGATCGTGAGGTATCGACCACGATGGCGTTTGTCAATATCCTGTCGGATTTAATGCGTGATAAAGACATGGGGCATCTTGTGGTGCCCATCGTACCGGATGAGGCGAGAACCTTTGGTATGGATGCGCTGTTCAGGCAGTCGGGCATCTATTCGCCGGTGGGTCAGCTCTATGAACCGGTCGATCGAAAAACGCTGTTGTATTACCGGGAGTCGAAAGACGGTCAGCTTCTGGAAGAAGGCATCTCCGAAGCCGGCGCCATGTCCTCGTTCATCGCGGCGGGGACGGCCTATGCCAATTACGATATCAACACCATTCCCTTCTTTATTTACTACTCTATGTTTGGTTTGCAACGCGTTGGTGACTTAGTCTGGGCGGCCGGTGATATGCGCTGTAGAGGTTTTCTCATCGGCGCCACATCAGGACGCACCACGCTGGCAGGAGAAGGACTTCAGCATCAGGACGGCAACAGCCACCTGCTGGCCTACCCGGTGCCCAACCTGCTGGCCTATGATCCGGCCTATGCCTATGAGCTGGCAGTGATTATAGAAGAGGGTATCCGGCGTATGTATCAGGAGCAGGACAGCGTATTTTATTATTTAACCGTGCATAATGAAAATTACGCGATGCCTGCGATGCCCGGTAATATGAAAGTGACCAGGGAAGGTATTTTAAAAGGGATGTACCTGTTCCGGAAGTCCGGTAAACGGCGTACCCGATTGCATGCGCAGTTGTTCGGTAGTGGCGCTATTTTAAATGAAGCGCTTAAGGCCGCCGATATGCTTGAAAAAGACTACAATGTAGCCGTCAATGTCTGGAGTATTACCAGCTATAAAGCCCTGCAGAATGACGCGGCGGATGTGGAGAGGTGGAATATGCTGCATTCAGATGAAACGCCGCGGACATCTTACATCACCTCGTGTGTTGCGGATCTGCCGGGGGTGTTTGTCGCCGCCTCCGATTACGTCAAGGCGCTGCCGGATTCCATCTCATCCTGGTTTCCAAGACCGCTGATCTCGTTGGGCACGGACGGCTTCGGACGCAGCGACAGCCGGGAGGCGTTGCGGGATTTTTTCGAGGTAGACGCGCGATATATTACCCTGGCCGTATTATACAGCTTGGCGCGCGAGGGCGATATCCCGCATGAAGAAGTAAAACAGGCCATGAAAGATTTACAGATCGATAGTGATAAACCGAATCCGATTATGGCAGGATAGGTGAAGAAAAGGCGAGAAGAGGAAAGGATGAAAAGACGAAAGGATGTATTCCTCTTTTTCTTTTCCTCTTCCTCATGGAGATAATATATGGCAAATCCTTTCAACCTGCCTCCTTTAGGCGAAAACGTGGATGCCGGCACAGTGGTCGGTATTCTGGTCGCTGTAGGAGACCCCATTGAGGTAGACCAGCCGGTGCTGGAGATAGAGACAGACAAGGCCAATCTTGAGGTGCCGTCGTCTGTCAGTGGTGTGGTGACGGAGATTCTTGTGAAAAACGGAGATCAGGCCGTGGTAGGACAACCGGTCTTGATGGTGGACGCGGACGGCGCCGGCCACGTGGACAAGCTGGACGAGAACGACCGTACCTCGCTCATGGTTGCCAGCTTCAGGGGC
>CAJXCW010000354.1 GCA_913051705.1 uncultured bacterium | reverse complement strand
TGTCCCAGATCGTCACGTCGCCCGGCGTGTGTAGATGGTCGTAGCGAAATGGCTCCTGCAGCACGTGCGATTCTAAGCGGTCCAGGAAAGCGCGTGATTCCTCCATCGTCATCCCGTCCACCTCGACCGCCGGGCGCACCCCGGGCCGCGACGCCCAGATCGGGCTGTGGAAAGACTTGATCCCCGAACGTGGGTTGGTGCGCACCAGAGGCGCGAGCCAACCCGCGTCTTCCGCATTCAACCGCCGCCGCAGTTGAACGCGCTCTAGCGCCGCCTGCTCCTCAGACGGCAACGCTGAAAAAGCCGCCGCTGTATCGGCAAAACTCGTCTCACCGTTTAACGGCAGCCACATGCGCCGCTGCATCAGCCTGTCGTCAGCGCACGCGTAATACGGATTGGAGACCTCACCGCCCGGGACCTGTACCCAGTTTCCGCCCTGGGCTTCGCGTGCGATGGGCATACTGTGGGCAAGAAACATGGATACGTATATCGGTAACGGTTCGTACTCAATATCCGTATGCCACGAGCCGCCGGCACCCACCCGGGCTTCCTTCTCTTCCGACTTTCCTCTAAAATTGGACACGACCAGCACCGTCGGCGACTCATGCGGCAGGCACTGCAAACGGCCGGGGAAGGTCGTGTCGACGGCGGCCACCTGCCGTTTTTCGTATGGGATCAGCTCGATCGGACCGTCGCTGGCCCCGTCCTGCTGCGCCGGCTTGCCGCCGCGCATGAAATTATTCGGGTGGGGAATGGGCGCCCCCCAGTGGTTGGCGAATCGCTCGAAGTGGGCGAGGGAAAACCGGGCCAGATCCTGGCCGGCGATGCACACGATCCGAAACCGGCTCAATGCGTCGAGCAGAAAACCTGCCTGCCCCTCACTCAACGGCCGGCACAGGTTGATACCGGTGAAGCGCACCCCGGCTCCACTTTGGGCCAAAGGGCTTTCCCTTTGTGCGTTGACGCCAAATAACACCTGTAGCCGCTGATCCAGATGCATATTTTCTGTTTCATAGTTCATAACTATCCCTATTTTATATAGTCCTACCGGAGGACTCGAGCCTCTATTCTTCACCGGGCCCGATCTGTCATTATCATGCCGGCGCTTTGTCGTTCAGTCGTCAATTCTCTCCGTGCCAGGGACCGTGCGATCGGGCATGGTGTAATCCATCCAGTGGCTTCACGGCCTTTATATTTCGAGATCGACCAGGTGTTCACGAGCTGTGGCTCTCCCATGAATTTCTTGAGGTAAGGTAGGATGGCCCGGTGTGCGATCAATCGGTCAAAAACAGGGTTGAGCCGGGGCAGGCCATTCAATCTAACCTGATGTGCTATGTTGGGGTCCTTGATAAAGTGCTGTGCTGTGCCGTGACGACAGGCAAGTTATCGGCCCAACTCTCGTCGTGGTCGAGCGCTTCAACCAAATTGCTATCGATGGCCCCTCGCAAAATCAGAAAGCCCTGAATATCGAAAAGGAATTTCTCTTCATTGGTTACTTTATGCCTGTTGAATCCTACCGCTGAAAATGTGAATATTATCGTTCTTATGACGGCCGCAACCATTTATTGAGAAAGGCCAGGCTTTTTTCCATCCGTATCTCGTGCCCACCTTCGTGCAGGTCGATCTCTATGCGCTCCTCCAGCCCGAGTTTCCCGTAGTGAGCACAGGTCTCCTCGTACTCTTGCAGCATCAGCGGCCACCAGGCGATTCCGTCCGCCTTACCCTGCTCTACCAGCATTGGTCGTGGACAGATCAGTGACGCCAGGTCACTGTCGGTGAATTCCCGCAACCATCCGGGTATCCAGATGTGTTCCTCATCGCCAGACAGAAAGCAGGAATAGCGCGGGTCATCCACCGCCATCTTATGCCGCCGGTGATTGAACCAGGCACAGACTACCACCGCCTTGATCCGCTCTTCCAACGGCGTGGTGAACATCGTATACGCGCCACCCAGACTGATGCCGTACATCGCTGTGCGTCCCACATCTATCTCCGTCCTGGTCTCCAAATAATCGAGAAGACGCTTTGTCCGATAAATCTCCAGGCCCCAGAGGGTCCTGCCCAACAATTTACATAGCCTCTCCAGGCGTGCACGCGGTGGCGCATCGGTGACGTTCATCGGGGCCATCACCGCAAATCCATCCTCGACCAACCGTCGGCCGTATCCTTTGTAGATATCCGATGGATCGTCCAGACCAAAGACCCGCTCCGGCGAAGAACCGATGCCATGCTGGGCTATGACCAGGGGAACCGGCTCCCGGCATCTTTTAGGCAAAGCCAGAATACCACGCCCCTTCAGGCCGCCGAGTAGTCCAATACCCACCCACCAAGCGGTGCATTTTTCATCTTCGTACCAGAGTTCAAGGGTCGCATTCAAGGCTGTGCCGTCTCCTTCAAAAAGACCGACCGCCTCACGCCAGCGCTGACGATTTGGTTCAACCGAACGGGCAAACGATTCGACGGATGTGTAGTCCCGATGCCAGTATTTTTCCTGTCGAGACGCATAGGCAAGTACTTCGTTGCGTAAAAAATCCTCAGCCTCGTTGCGTAGCAGATGCTGACGGTCTTTCACCCATCGGCTTATAACCTCCCCGGACTGCTGATAGGGATCACGATTTTCAGGCATGGTAGAACCTCCTGGTGTCACAGCATCCGGCAATCGGAGATTTTATGTATGGGGTTTTGTATGGACGGCATGTCAGGGTATTGGTGGTTATATTTTCATAGATCATTCGTCCGATTCCAGAAACAAATGTACAGTCAGATGTGTATTCAACTGTTCAAGGCTGATCGGTTTCGTGAGGTAATCCGTCGCACCGGATTCAACGGCCGCCTTTCCGGTTGCGTCATCCATAACGGCGGTGACCATGATAACGGGCATCTCCGGATGCAGGTCTCTGATCTTTTTCAAAACCTCAATACCATCCATCCCCGGCATCCGTATGTCCAGAAGCACCATGTGCGGACGGAATAGCTCAAGCTGGGCAAGCGCCAGAGGACCGGTTTCCGCCTCGGCGACTTCATGTCCCAACCTCGTTAAAAACGCAGAGAAATTTCCCTTATGCTCTCTTCGTCATCTACAATCATGATCCTGGCCATACGGCCCTCCCTGCTGGATAAAACCTATGGATCCCCGCTTAAAGCCTGCGGGGATGACTACCTTTTTACTTTTGCCGTGTACGATACTATTTTTGTCGTGTACTTATGCTATTTTAAATAAACATAATAATTTAAGATAAGGCAAGATACAATATAACCCATGTCAGAAATCTTCCACTATTTTCATCACCAGCTGTTCCTGCTCAACACACAGTAGTCCGGGAAACTGTGGATGAGCAAGCCATCCCAGCGGCATCCCATCAAGACGATACCGGTCCGTCACCTGTCCTTCCCGGTAGATCAGCATTTCTTCATTATCCCACAGCGCCAGACAATCAGCTGTTTCTGCATGCATCCCATGCAGACTTCGATTCACCCGGATTCCAGTCACCTGTTTGCCCATGCCGTCGAAGCCGCTCAACCACCCGAATTGCTCGGCTACGTAACAGCGCGCCGTCTCGGGTGACTCACCGGGAACCACAGATAGAGCAATGGGCACGCCGCCCAGGCCCACATCCCAGAGGGGGGCGCCTGTGGCTTCTTCGTAAGCGGTGATCTGGTCCACGGCGCCGTGCCTGAGAACGATCACACCGTCTGGTTCCCCACGGACCAGCGGCCCAATCCAGAAATCACGAACACCGCAGGTATCCCATTCGTCCATCGTCCGTCCCATGGGGTCTATACTCTGGAAGTACTTGACCGACGCCTGAGCTTCAAAAGGATGACGCCACACCCGAACGGTTGAACCGCAGGTCAGCCAACCGTGCCCGACAATAAAGTGCAGTCTATTCGTCCGGGCAGATTGGTACGCCTGAATCCGGTCCGGCAAGCCGTACGCACTCAATACATCCTCCAACAAAATTCCAGTTTGCCCATCAAGAAAGTTAAGGCTTGTGCTCCCCGTGCCGACAGCGACCAGTTCCCGGCCGCTCGTCTGGTCATATCCCGCAGCGACGGCTCCGATAACGGGTGTTTGCAGAAACCACCACGGCCAGAACGGCCTCTCGGCTCGAAACCGGCAG
>CAJXCW010000353.1 GCA_913051705.1 uncultured bacterium | reverse complement strand
ATATCATTCAATCACAAGAGATCGAATGGAAAAAGGAGATCTGATCCTATGGCACAATCAGGCGTGTAAAGCAGCAATGACTATGACTACCAGCGTGGGCTAACCCTATGGAACGGATGATCGCTGCCTTCCACCCGTCGTAACGCCTCCTGGACCACCTTCGATTCGACGACCTACAGCGGACCTTCCTGCGCCTCTCCATCAAATGTTTGAATGACCGGTTTCTTCTGATCCAGAACATAGCCGAGCATACTGCCTTCACGCGGCAGGACACGCTTCCTGAATTGCTCCGGCACCACTTTGGGACCGGACCGCACAAACGGCCGAAATCCTTCTTCCTCAGGGAGATAGAGCATAATGTTCGCCCGATCGAACGGCATAATGCTGCGCAGTGCTTCCGTGACGTCCTCAAACAGCGATTCCCGGTCCCGGTTTGTAATAATCGCATTATTGATATCCAGCAGAACCCGGTATTTCTCTTCCGTAGTCTGACGTGATTTTTTCGGCATGGTCAATTCACCCGATCACCCAGCGCTGAAGCACCGGACTAACTCACTGACTCACCAACACACCGACTTCAAATACCCAACACCCGCATAATCACGGCATACGTCAATCCTGTAATAATAACAATACCAGCGATATTCAGCCAGAGGCCTGCCCGCATCATCTGCTGGATCGTTACATGGCCTGATCCGAAGACAATGGCGTTGGGCGGCGTGGCGACCGGCAGCATGAAGGCGCAACTGGCGGCCATGGTGGCCGGTATGATCAGTAGAAACGGATGAAAGTCCAGCGCCGGCGCCAGGCTGGCCAGGATAGGAATGAGGGTGGCTGTAGTCGCGATATTGCTCGTCAGTTCCGTCAAAAAAATCACCATCGTAGTGACGAACAGTACCAGCAAAATAGGAGGAAAACCGGCCAGAATGCCCACCTGGTTGCCGATAAACTCACCCACACCGTTGACCCGTATGGCAGCGGCCAGGCTGAGTCCACCGCCGACGAGTAGCAATAAGCCCCAGGGGATACCAGCAGCCGTCTTCCAGTCCACAACGAAGACACGCTTCTTTATGTCTACTGGAATGATGAACAATGCCAGGGCCGCCGTCATCGCAATGACAGGATCGGACAGGCCGCCGAGCGGCTGTATGCCACCCACCTGTATACTCGATAGATACGGCCGGCTGATCCAGGCGATTGCGGTACAGAAAAAGATGATGAGCACAGCCCATTCTCCGCGCGACATAACCCCCAATTGTCGGTAGGCATCGCGAGTCAGCGCATCGCTGCCTTCAATACGGTCAAGACGAATCGGATACAATACGCGGGTTATCAACAGCCAGGTTAATGGTAGAAAAATAATGACAAGGGGTAGACCCACGCCGAGCCAGCGTACGAAACTGATTTCCTGGTCGAGATTGGTTTGAATGTATGAGGCAAGAAACACATTCGGCGGCGTACCAATGATGGTGCCGACGCCACCGATGGAGGCGGCATAGGCAATACCCAGCAGGAGACAGAGTGCAAAATGAGACCGAGAGGCATCCTGAGATTCGGTCGCCGGTATGTCATCTGCCAGCAAATTGATGACGCTCAAGGCGATGGGCAACATCATAATGGTCGTCGCCGTGTTGGATACCCACATACTGAGCAGGGCGGTCACCCCCATGAAACAGCCGACGATCCGGCGTGGGTTATCGCCGGCCAGTCGTAGCGCCATGAAGGCGAAGCGGCGATGCAACCCCCACCTCTGCATGGCCAGGGCAATGATAAAACCACCCATGAAAAGAAAGATCAACTCATGGGCATACGGCGCTGCCGCCTGCCGTACCGGCGTGGCGCCCGTAAGCGGCAGAATGGCCAGAGGCAACAGGGACGTCGCATAAATCTCGATGGCCTCCGTCATCCACCAGACCGCCATCCACACCGCCAGCGCCGCCGTAGCTCGACCCGCATGCGAAAAGGCGATCGTCTCACCCTGCCCATCCCGATACGTCTCCGGCAAAAGCATATAAATAAATACCGCTGCGACCGGTCCGGCCATCAAACCGCCCCATTGAAGCCGATGACGCCCACCATTATTTTGCGTTTCCGAATCCATCTCCCACCTTATTTTTATTACCGCGCTGGTATGGACACGGCAAGACGCGTCCCTTACGATTTGCCTATCCATTATGCGTTGCTGAGCCTCTCTCTGTCAAGGCGGTTTGGAAGCCCTACTCTAAAAGCTTTGGAACAAAATAAACATGATACTCATTCTCATAGTATAGACCTATTGGTTTTCAATCACCAATCACCGTCGTGAAACTATTCACCTCGGAGGGGTGTTCGAGTTGCCCGCCGGCCAATGCATTATTAGAACGCATCACCCAGCGTACACGAAAACAGGGGTTACGTGTGTATCCGCTGTCGTTCCACGTAGACTATTGGAACGAGCTCGGTTGGAAAGATCCGTTCAGCGATGCGGCCTATACCCGGCGCCAACGGCAATACGGTCAGGCTATGGCGTTGCGCAGCATCTATACCCCGCAGATGATCGTCAACGGGACGGATCAATTCGACGGTCATCGGCAGGCTATAGCAGATAAAAGTATAGAGAAGGCGTTAAACGTCGGCGAAATAGTCCCCGTATTCCTCATTGCTGGACGGACTCCACCAGTCCCAGATCCGCAATTGGATTAGCCGCGGTTCCGTTTCTCTGAGCGCCTCTACCCACCCCCGCGTCATCCCCGCTCGCCAGAAGATCGCAATAATAAGGGCTAACGCCATGATGCCTATAAAAATACGATAAATAGAACGAGGTATTACAACCATCCGCCCTCCATGCATGCTTATGGCTCTGCCTGTTTACCCGGCACTAAAAAAGCACCTGCCCACCTGCCTACCCGCCGCTCTCCCACGCCACCCTGCCTACCCCCATCGTCTGATCTCTTACCGCCTGCTCCAGAGGCGCCTTGTCAGGCTCCGGCGCTTTGATATGCAGCGCCACGTTTTCACTATACGTCACCTCACCCACCGCCAGATCCATGGTCTCAAGGAGATGACGAATGGTATTTTCCATGGCATACGGCACAAGAACCCGGCCTTCGAAATAGTCCACTCGTTCTGTCAACGGCAGGGCATCAACGCCTTGCTGTACCGAACCGGAATAGGCGCGGACCAGACCACCGGCGCCGAGTTTCGTGCCGCCGAAGTACCGGGTGACCACAGCCGAAATCTCACCAATATCCTTCAATTGCAGCACATTGAGCATCGGTCGGCCGGCTGTGCCACGCGGTTCGCCGTCATCGCTCATACCGATGTCGGGAGTATTGCCCGGCGGTCCGGCCACATACGCCCAGCAGTTGTGGCTGGCATCCGGGAATTCCGTGCGTACGTCCTCGATAAAGGCCAGTGCCTGCGCTTTGTCTTCTACCCGTCCTATCGTGGTGATAAACCGACTGCGTTTGATCTCTTGTTCGACACGAATGGTTCGGGCGGGAACGGGATAGGGCATGGGAAATGGTGATTTGGTGATTTGGTGATTGAAAAATCAAAAGCTAATAAGTCAATGAGTCAATTTTCATATACCGGGTGGCCGGACCTAAGATCAGACCTGATTTTTGGGACGAATCATCGAAGATGAATTTGGCCAGGCCGTAGGGTGGACACGGGTAACGAGCCGTACATCAGGCGATATAGGTGACGATGTTCGTCAATAATCGACTCTCGCGAACGCGTTGTTGAGCGACCGGCCGTTGCTGATCAGCATCGCTGTAATATATCCTGCGTTATCGCGAACGAACTCGATACCCGACGCAAGCCAGAGACTGCCTCCGAACTCGTTGTGCGCCAGAGGCCGCAACTCGATGGCCTGGTGACGACGATGTTTGGCGACGAGCGCCCCATCGCGTAATTCGACCAAATAGCTGGTCGCCAGTTCCTCGCTGTAATACCGGCCTTCGAGCGCGTGTAATTCATCGACGGATGGGCTCCACGCTGCCACCCGCTTCGCCTTGATATTACGGTAATCGAAGTGCGTCGCCTGTCCATTGGCGTTCCGATGGAACGTCATCCCGGCGTTGTACGCCGGTACGTAGAACGTCTCTTGCGATTTAGTGACCATCGGAAACCGCGAACTCGATC
>CAJXCW010000352.1 GCA_913051705.1 uncultured bacterium | reverse complement strand
TGAAGTTAGATCTCGAATTGATTATTATTGATGACTGTTCGACAGACGGTACCAGAGAGATCTTGAATACGCTTGACGAGACCGCGGCGGATTCCAGGATTAAGATATTATACCATGCACAGAACCAGGGCAAAGGCGCCGCTATTCGCACCGGCATTCAAAATGTAAATGGTGACGTGGTCGTCGTTCAGGATGCCGATCTTGAATACGACCCGATGGATCTTCCTGATATGCTTCAGCCTGTTCTTGATGGAAAAGCGGATGCCGTCTATGGGTCCCGTCTAATAGGCAGAGGGCCGCATCGCGTCTTATTTTTCTGGCATATGCTCGGCAACAAACTCCTGACGCTACTTTCCAATATAATCACAAACTTGAATCTGACGGATATGGAGAGCTGTTATAAAATGGTCCGTACAGATATATTAAAACAGATTAAGATCGAACAGAACCGTTTTGGCTTCGAGCCGGAGATCACCGCAAAGCTCGCGAAAATAAAAGGTATCCGTCTCTATGAGATCGGTATCTCCTATTTTGGCAGGAGTTACGAGGAAGGGAAAAAAATTACCTGGAAAGATGGTTTCCAGGCGATATGGTGCATCCTGAAATACTGGATTGTCCGATAGGGATTAAATTACCAGAGGACACCAAAGAGCAACCCCGACGCTATCGCCAGATAGCCGACCGCCAGGAGACCGGGACGGCGGTACCAGGGCAGACCGCCAGGCGGCAGGTCAAACGGATAGGCGGGACGTATAGGGGCTTCTTGCAGGGTTTTTTGTAGCCAGGTACCTTCCAGCGCCTTCAGGCGGTGCGCCATAAGGGGACGTAAGGCGAGGATGTTGTTCTCGCGGGCATAGATCAGACCTTCGAGCGCTTCCTTCGCCATAGGTCCGGATCGGAGCGATATAAAGGCGGACGCAATCCACATGCTCGTTGCCGGTAGGACGATATTCCACAGGTAGGTCCACCACGTATTCGTAAACCACACCGGCAGATCCCACCCGTAGGTTTCACTCAGGATGGCAGAGAATCCATACGCCAGGCCGACGAGCAGGCCGATGAGGCCCGTCGATCGATGCACCCGCGTAAAAACGCCCATCAGAATGACCGTCATCAGCGGCACAGCGATGGCCCCGGCCAGCCGCAGATAGAAGGCCAGCATCCCCTGTTGGATGAAGGGGACGTACGCGAATCCGAGCGCCATGATAAACGGCACGGTGATTCGGCCGACACGGGTGTAATGCGCATCGGTTGCATTTTTCACGATGAACCGGGCATAGATATCCCGGACAAACAGGCTGGATATCCCAATACCGATGGAGTCGAACGTAGAATACCCACCGGCGATCAACCCGGCTACAACCAGGCCGATGAGGCCGTGCGGAAGATAGGCTTTGACCATAAGCGGGTAGGCTTGATCAATAGCTGCCAGATCGGGAAAGTCCGCCCGCGCCATCGGGCCTATGCCCACATTGAACCAGAGACATATCGCCGTGGCCACGCTCGCCACCACCGCCGCCATCTTGAAATCCCATTCGGATCTCGCCCCCAGAAACCGGATAGTTTCGTACTGATTGATCACCGCATACGTGGTCAGAACCACGATGAAACTGAGCACCACCACGATGGGCGGCACGCCCGGCGGCGCGTAACCGCCGACGTGCAGCAGCGTATCCGGCAGTTGGGCGTCGACGGCAGCCAACCGGGCTGTCAGGCCGCTCCATCCATCTCCTTTGACCCAGATTACAATCCAGAGTACAAACGAGCCGATTATCATAGCGACGCTCTGTATGGCATCCGTAAAAATGCCCGCCTGAAGGCCGCCGCGAACGATATACAGCGTGGCGGAGGCCGCCACCGCGCCTACGACCAACCAGCTTCCGGTCGGTGTAAATCCAGCGAGGATGTTGAGGACCAGATACATCGAGAAGAAGATGTTGGCGAGCACATTGGTACGAGATTGGAGATTGATCAGCACCGCCATGACACGAACAGAAGGTCCAAACCGGAACTCAAGCCACTCCGCATTGGTGAAAACCCCCGAACGGTACATGGGCAGGATGACATAGAAGGCGAGGATGAACCAACCGATCGAGATGCCGAGCCACCACTGTGACAGTTGCGACAGACCGAACTGATACGAACCGCCTGCAATAGCCACATAATCGCCGCTATCGACTGCCGTCCCAAAGGCGGACATGCCGATAGCCCACCACGGCATCGATTTGGCTGCCAGGTACCAGTCAAAGCTGTCCCGTTTTTCACGAAACGCCAGCAGCCCATAGACGACGATTCCGCCGTTGATGAGGAAGACGATAATCCAATCTAATAAAGACATGGCAATTTGTTGATTGTCTGATTTGTTGATTGTCTGATTGTAGCTTGTCAATCAACAAATCAGACAATCAACAAATCAACAAATCCTACCTCGGCAGATGATACCCCTGCTTCATGACCTTAATCCGGTACAATCCCGTGCCGGCGGTGATGTACAATGTGTTGCTATTCTCGCCGCGGCCGAAACCGACATTGGTGGGCAGAACGGTCGGTATGAACGCCAGCTCTTTGCCTTCGGGAGAACGGATGGCAATGCCGGGGCGTTTCAGGCTTCGCTCGGCGATGTACAGGTTGCCTTCTACGTCGACGGTCAAGCCGTCCGGGCCGTCTTCAGGGAGGTAGTCAACCAGTAACTTGCGGAAGGTGGCGCTGCCGTCCGGATGCAGGTCGTAGGCCAACAACGCCATCTGGCCTTTCCGGGTGGGGATGTCGGCGGTTATGCGGCCTACATCGAAAGAGCCATTGTCATTACTCACGACATACAGGGTGTTCTGATCCGGTGAGATGACCACGCCGTTCGGCTTCGAAGCATCGGTGATGATCCGATGGATGGTGCCGTCCGGATCGATGCGATAGACCGCCATGATCGGCTGATCAAGCGATTCGTGACCGACATACCGGGGATCGCTGAAATAGACGCGGCCCTGTTCATCGATGGCAAGGTCGTTAGGTGAGTTGAACGGCTGACCTTCATACTGGCCGGCGATGATATAGCTTTTGCCGGTTTTCATATCCGTACGCGTCATCCGCCGTCCGCCGTAGTCGGCGCCTTCGGCGGCGACCAGGCGATCCTGCGCGTCGAATTTAAGACCGTTGGACATGCCACTGGGGGAGCGAAACATAGCGGTCTCACCCGTTTTCGGGTTATACCGCCAGATATGTCCGGCCTCCATCCCTGCTTCTGTGGCTGCGAAGGAAAAGGTAATGTCGCTGAAATAGATCATTCCATCCGGCCCTTCAGCAGGACTTTCCGTCAGCGCCAGACCGCTATTGAACAGGGTTTCCAGACGAGCGTCAGGCGAAATGTAGGCCGGATCGCCGGAAGGCGGAGAAATATCCTGCGCGTAGATGGGAGATGAGATCAACAGGACCATAAACGCACCGATATATCGGGTAAAATCATGAGTGCGTGTCATAACGCCTCCTATTTTATTTGTACGTTGTGCTTGGTTGGAAAATCTAAAGAAGTGTCTCGCCACAATATTTGATAACGTATGGTCCGTCAAGGATTTTCAGATTTCCACCTCCCTTCTCTGAACTTGACATCCATGCCTCCTCTTATTACCCTTCTAACGAATCATACCCATACAAAGTGATATAAAACCGTCTAAGCACGCAAAAGACATTAAGGCCGATGCTAAGGAACAGCTTGATATTTTCTGGCTGGACCATGACGGCGGGGGCTGGGTGCCGCTCGGCGCTGAGTTGAACTTTGAAGACGGTAAACTGACGGCCACAGTAAAACTGTATCACTTTTCACAGTACGGCCTGGGCGGCTGCGGTCCGATCCAGAAGTGGTACTACCAGCAATGGTATTATTAAGAAGCAAGCGTATTTACTAATAGCGTGAGATATAATCAATAATATTTGAAGGCGGATGTGTAATGTACCTTTCCTGTCTTCAAATATTATCGATTCCCGCACCTTGATTGAGGATATCCGCATGCAGAGGCAGGAAGCCACACAAGTCCTTGAGGCATTACAATCTTTTGCATCTCTTCTTGAAAAAGACGGGCTGTACACCGAAGCCCATCAAAAGGCTTTCGAGCGTACAGCCCTTTTGTTGTCGAAAGAGGGGTTCAAGGAAACCCCAGTCGAGCTCATGCCCATCAGTCAGGTGGCGGCCTACTATCTGGAATACGTCTTCGATGCGGTCTCACAA
>CAJXCW010000351.1 GCA_913051705.1 uncultured bacterium | reverse complement strand
CGCTGATGTGTGTTGGGACAACGTTGTGAATAACGCATTGCCGCCCACAATGACCTCATCACTTACATTGGTCATGATCAGTCCGTCGCCCGCCACATCGCTTGTCGTCACCGTCAGATCCCCGCCGATAGATAGTTGATGCCCGTTGACGAACAACTTAGATCCCGCATTCACGAACAGGTTGTTCGTCGGCTCAAATAGCGTTGCTGGTAGATCCATGGTTATGTTGCCGGATACCTGTGTATTGACCACGTTATAGGTTGCTTCGGAAGAAATCGCAGGCAGGTGGGTGGTGAATGAGATGAATATACCACCCCCCTGATTCATTATTGCATTGGGTAACAGCGTCAGACCCCCGGTGAAAAATGCGCTGCTTGTGAAAGTTACCCCCGCGGCATTGTCCATATCCACATCTTTGAATGACGAGGAGGCAACGCCCGGATCATTAAAAACAACCGTCTGAGTCCCACCACCGTCAAAGGTCACCTTAGTTCCCGTGGAGATGAAGCTGCTCGTACTGGCCGAACTGCCGCTGCGCGTCTGGGTAAAATTGCCTCTAACACGTAAAACACCTTCAGCAAAGTTACCCGAACTGGACGCACTGCCGTGTTGGGACGCCGTCGTGAATAACGCATTGCCCTCTACAATCACTTCATCCGCGGCATCCGTAATGATCAGCCCGTCACCGGCGGAATTGCTCGTGGTTACCGTTAAATTCCTATTGATCGTGACAGCCTGACCGTTCACAATAAAAGCTGCCCCACTATTAATAGTCAGGTCGTTGACAGTCACATCCACATCGAGAACCGGATTGAACCCACCCGATATGTTGATCACCGCATTATCCGCCGCGGTCGGCACGCCGTTGTCCCAGTTACCGGTATTGTTCCAGTCGAAATCCTGGGCACTGCCCGTCCAGGTGGTGGTCGTTTGGGCGAGCGCACCGGCGCCATACAGACTGCAGCATATTATTGCGGCTAACATGGCTCTTATATATCGTGACATATTTGAATCTCCGTGAGAACAACCGGCGATAATTAATCAGAAACCACTGGGCACACAGGAGAGACGCAGGGCGCACAGAGTTTCAAAATCTTTCTTAAAATTCATCAGCTTTCATGATTGCCTGATCGTAGAGGATACGATGGGACGCCATCTTTATCGTTTCTGTATGTATGAAAACATTCCAGCGATATGCCGTCAATGATCTGTATCACATTTTAAACGATTTGTTTTATATTGAAATTTGGCACAGTACACGACAAATATCCAATCTGTCATCTCGACTGAGCAGAGCGAGCGGAGAGATCTACTTGATATGAGCCTCAAAGTAGATCGATGCTTGCGGTACACCGCAAAGCGTGGGGTTATGCTCGGGATGACATATACAGATTTTTGCCATTTTTTGTTGTGTACTGAAAGATATGGTTTATATCGCTCGCAGGAGCGAGCTCCTACCAGAATATACAGGCGTTTTGATGGGTAAGGGGCCCTTCCAACGGGCGATACATAAAGTTGCTCCGTAACATAATTAAAAAACCGGACCCCTGTGGTTTTTTATAAAAAATCCCCGCACTCATTTGGCAGAGTACGGGGATTTTCATCTGTCTAAAAGTGATCAGGCCTAAGGCTTGTCGATCCATTCCGGATCGGGGGTGATACTCGTCTCCGGAGGCACACCGGCGTCGTCCCACTTCGGTTCGTTTTCTACCAGAAATACGGGTTCTACATCCATGTCATGCTCGCAGGTCATCTGACAGGACAGACGTACCTCACCGACAAGGCCTTCCGCTTCCAACACTTCAAGTTCTGCTGCAGTCATCTTATCGGGCTCACCCGAAGCAAATGTCACCCGGCAGGTGGTACACTTGGCGATGCCGCCGCACCGATGGCCGATGTTGACACCGGTGTCTTCGATCGCCAGCACCAGACGCTTTCCTTGTTCGACGTCGGTCGTTACGCCGTTAATGGTTAGTTTCGGCATAAGCGTGGAGAACTCCTTTCCAGTTGAATTATAAATTATGAATTATGCGAATCAAGAGTTGCCAATCCCTGAGACTTCCTTATGTAATAGAGTAAAACATACCCCTATGTCTATACTCTAAGACAAGGAGGAAGCGCCCATGGATCGGCAAATACAGTTAATAGGTATCTATGAATATGTTTGTCAACAATTTCAACAAGGTCTTAGCCAGTTAACACAACGGTTTAGTAACAACCATTCACCTTTGTTTACAGATCAGGAAGTGATCACGATATATCTATTTGGCATCATCCATCACCATCGCAGCGTTCAAGCGATCTACGATTATATGCGGAGCCATTTCATCGCCTATTTTCCCAGACTACCGAGTTATAAAGGCTATGTCCATCGCCTCAATCTGCCCGGTCCTGCCTTTATGGGCTTACTTGCTGATCTGAAAGAGCGTATGCCCCAAAAGGCGAACCTGCTCTCTTATCACCTTGTAGATTCCATGCCTATCGTCTTAGCACAAGCTAAACGTGCTAAGACCGCTAAGATCGCCAGTCCACTTGCTGATGCCAGCAGATGTTCAGCCAAAGATATGGCCTGCTATGGGGTCAAGTTGCACATGGTAGCATCGGCAAGATACAAGAAGATGCCCTGGCCTGTGGCCATCGGCCTTAGTAAAGGCTCTGAACATGATCTGACTGCCCTACGAAATCTGCTGCCTGCCATAGAGAATACCACACTTTATGGCGATCGTATCTTCTGGGATAAATCACTCATGAATACCTTGAAAAAATCTGGCAACTGGTATTACATTATAAAACGACACGTCCTACGTGTCAATACAGTCTTCCGATCGCTGAATGTCTGATTTTTACGTGTCATCCACGTTCTATCCTCACCTCCGGCAGGTCCGCTGCCCAATCCGGCCCGGCCAGGGCCTGGGCCAGCGTCGAGACGACCGTCACGGCATGGGCGCAGGTGGCCTCTTCGGTAATCGTGTAGATCTGGTAGCAATAGGAGAGCGTATGGTATTGCGCCGTCAGGTTAGCGAATTTGCCGCATTCGATGAGCGGCAGGTCAGGCGTCAGCGGGGTGACACGCCAGGCGGCGTTGATATGCATCAGCGCGTCCTCGACCCGGTGAACCCGCTCGTGCATCGATTCGGGAAACCAGTCAATCGACATGGGATTCAGCTTGTGAAAACGATTATTCTGGTAATGCGTATGAAACTCCATGTACGCCGCCGGTTTGATCTGCTCGGCATAGCGCCACAACGCCACGGATTCCGCCGGCGCCGGCTCACCACGGACGACATGCCCGAAACCGAACATCGGCACTTCACCTACGGCATTGGTCACGGACCGCCCATGGGCCGTCCCATCCGGATTGGGCATGGGAATAAGACAAAATTGAAACCGGGCCAGGAGCCGCTGGGTCAGCATGCTGCGGTCGGTCAGCCAGTGGGCGACGGCCATGACCGGATGTGCCGCAGGTTCCGCCGGCTGCATCGTGGCGCCGACGAGGATCGTCTCATCACGTGGTTCCGTCTCCAGTGCAAGAATAGAACGGTTTTCCTCAGTTCGCCCAAGTTCCCTTATCGAGAATAGACCGTCCGTCATCGACACCAGGTCCTGCATATCTTCCTGCATCTGGATTGTCGAAACATACGGCTTGTTCGCCAGCCGGATGACTTCTCCCGGCGAAACAGTCACGGTCAGGTCGACATATTCGTGTTCTACATATTTCGTCTGTTCGTCGGCAACAGGCCGCCACCGTCCTCCCTGATACATCCAGTACGGCGGCGCCATATAGCCCTTGCCGGACGTCTGCGTGAAAATACATCGGACGCTGCATTGCAGTGGTTCTGACGCCGAGGAGCGCAACCGCACATGAAACGCATACTCACGCGGCACGCCCGCGCCGCCGAAATGCTGATCAAGTGCCTTCAGAAACCAATCCGGCACAAGCTCCGGCTTCGGCTCGACGGCATAGGCCGATTCTCCTATTTTACAGATCTCTCCGCCGCTGCCGCATTCGAAATCGGCATCAATATGGATCATTTCAAATGTTCCGGATTCAGGCCATCCAACTCCGATAGAATAAACCGCCCATCCTGACGGATGACCGTCCCGTCGAATTCGATTGCGCCGCCGCCGTTGTCGGGGGTCTGGATCATGACCATATCCCAGTGTACTGCGGAGCGATTGCCGTTGTCGGCGTCCTCATAGGCCTGTCCCGGTGTGAAGTGAAAGGAACCGGCGATCTTTTCGTCGA
>CAJXCW010000350.1 GCA_913051705.1 uncultured bacterium | reverse complement strand
CTTACATTGAACGCCATCATTGGTATGACCGAATTATCGATGGATACCGATCTCAATAGCGAACAGAGTCAGTTCCTGGAAGTTATCCAATCTTCGTCTACGGTATTGTTACGTGTTATTAATGATATTTTAGATTTCTCAAAAATAGAAGCAGGGCAGTTAGAACTTTAAACAGCCGACTTTGATTTACGGAAGCTGCTAGAAAACGTTGCGGAAATACTGAATGGCCGCGCAAGAGTCAAGAATCTGGAAGTATTCAGTTATGTAGACCCCTCATTGCCGCATACTTGCCTGGGCGATTCAACCCGACTGGGACAGATCCTGGTTAACCTGGTGGGTAATGCGTTAAAGTTTACGGAAGAGGGTGAGGTTTCGATCAAAGTGGAAGCCGGTCAGGTGGATTTAAATGCAGATCACCGGAGCGTTGAGCTTCATTTTATGGTATCGGACACGGGCATCGGCATCTCCGAAGAAGTATTTAAAGAAATCCCTATTAATGCACTGACAGCGCGTCAGGGGGAAGCTGAGATTAGAAAATGCATTGATGCAGGATGTACGGCTTTCGTTGGTAAACCGATACAGCGACAATTGTTGATCGATATGATTATTCCATATCTTGAAGCGACGACGGTATCTGAGCCCGTTCGTCAAGTATGATTTGATGTGGAGTAGGCGGCGCCAGTATGAACATCAGGCAAGTGCTTGAAATCAGCAGTGATTTTAACGAGTTGCCGCGTGTCCGCAGATTTCTCCATAAATTCTGCAACACCTACGCCGGCGAAAGATTTGACGAAGACCATTTGGCGCAAATGGTATTGGCCGACAACGAGGCTACCGTGAATAATTATGGAGCATGCTTACCACGGTGAGGATGGACATCCGATACAGGTGGTCGTCCACGCGGATGATGCCCAGGTTGCCATCGAGTTGTTACACAGCTGCGAGGCTTTTACTCCCGAATCCGTTCCGCCGCCCCTCGTTTGATGGTTCGCGGTCGAACGGATTTGGCGTATATCTGATCGCAAATTGTATGGATGATGTCCAATATCTGCAAAATGACCAGAGACAAAACTGTATTTATATAATTAATTTGTACCCGAACCATGAATCGCCATGACGGAATGCGCGGTTCATGATCGTGGTAAAGTCACGCATCGTGTGGTTTATATCTTAAAGGAGATTGTGTCCGTGGATTTAACCATTGAACAACTGGACAACGTAATTATGGGCAGACTTTCTGGAGAATACCTGGATGCCAGTACGGTGAAAAATCTCAAAAGCGATATCAGTCGGGCTATAGAATGCCGCGGTAAACATGTGGTCTTCGATATGAGCATTTATTCTTTTTCTATTCCGATTTTACTGGCGTGACATTCGACTTTATTTTTCAACGAAAGATCCTTTTTACAAAGCCATCTTTCTCGGGCTTCTGGTGGGTTTTTCAACCTTACATATGCAGGGCCTGCTGGAGTGGATATTCAGACAGACTCAGGCGTTTTATCTGTTTTTCATCCTTTCCGGTCTGATGATCGCCATAGAACGTATACGCGATCAGATTCCTGACCTTTCTTCAGAATTGATAACTGAGAACCACCAACCTGCGATTGACGCGGTCTGCCCTCCTGGAAAAGAGCCTGTTCAGGCCGTCCCCTATAGGAAATCCTGAGTATGGCATCCTCTTCATCCGGACGCGATAGTGCCCGTGATATCCTGCTGAATACCCTGACCAGTTACCTTAGGGATGCCGTTGACATTCTGAGTTTTATTGTTCTCATTCCGTTTTTAATCAAAACCCTGGGAACCGAGACATTCGGCTTATGGTCCCTTCTCTGGTCCTTTATCAGTCTTTTTTCTCTGATCGATATGGGGGTCGGATCTTCGATTGTGAAATACGTGGGAGAAGCGAAAGGCCGGGGGGATCTAAACAGACAGCAACAGGTCATCAGCACTATTTTCTGGATTTATATGGTCCTGGGTACCCTCCTGATGATCGGGGTTTTACCCTGCCTTCTTTTTTTCAACCAGGCCTTTGAAATCCCAGCGCAACAGCAGGACGCCGCGCAGACGGTATTATTAATCCTGGGGTTCCGTTCCGCTCTGGGGATTCCGCTCGATTTATTCCGGGGCATATTAATCAGCTATCAGCGGTATCGCATCGCCAACATGTACCGTATGATAGGAACCATTGCCTATTTTGGGGCGGTTCTTCTCCTTCTGCCAGGTATTTCTGAACTCTGGATGCTCGCTCTGTTGAATCTTCTTATGGGGATTGTTCCGCGCGTGGTCATGATGATTCATGCCAAGGGGCGTATTCCGGGCGTTACTTTGCATCCCCGATATTTCCGCCGTCATATCGCCAGAGAGGTTTTCTCTTTCTCCGTTTACTTTATGATTATTCGAGTATCCGGATTGATCTATACCCGTGTGGATGCCCTGATTATCAAAGTCTACCTCCCTCTGGAGATGGTGGCGGTCTATGCTATCGCCATGCGGCTTTCCGATACCGCAGAACGATTTTGTGCCCAGTTGAATAGGGTGCTCACACCCATTGTAGCGGAATTACAGGGCGCAAATGATCAAGCAAAAATCAGGATGGTCTGGTATCAGGGCGCCAAACTGACCATCGCAATGGCGATTCCTCTGTTGTTGGGGTTGGCTATGTTAGCAGAACCCCTCGTACGTGCGTGGACGGGTGAGGTCTTCATAGGCGCAGTCCCGGTATTATACTGGCTTACCGCCGCTGCCATGGTCGGTATAATACACGGAAATACGCATAATATTCTGAGTATGGGCGGGGAACAGCGCCACCTGGCCTACTCATTGCTTTTCAGTCAGGTGATAAACCTGATCCTGTCTGTGATTCTGATTAAGCCCTTGGGCATTGTAGGGGTTGGCATGGCAACCTTCTGTTCCACATTACCTGTCGAGGTGATGCTGATTCAGAGAAAAGCGTGCAGAATGCACGACTGTTCACTCTGGGATTTTTATAAAAAGACCGTGATGCCGGCGCTCCCTTCAACCCTGATCACCATGGCTTTTTTGTATAACATCCAGATGTGGTGGAATATAGACACCCTGGTCGATGTTGCCGCGGGAGAAATCATCGCGGTCGGCCTGTTCGGTCTATCCTATTGGTGGATTGGGTTTAATTCGAAGGAACGCCGGTTCATTAAGGATAAAGGTCTGAAGAGAATAAGTCGATAACAGGAATATCTCTTGTTTATGGGGATTATAGACCTGGCCTGATCAGCTCAATATTCAAATGTGCATGGTAGTGAATCTTTTGTTCTCTCTGGCATCAAACCGCCTTGTCCCTACTCTGTTGCAAACAGGGGTTTGTAGTACTCTTTTTACCGGGTGCCAATCGCCGTGTACCGCTTCGTACCTCATGCCCTACGGTTGGAACGGTCCATAATTTTTCAAGCATTCCTGCGGAAGGAAAATATGATTGCGCCCGAATGTTTTACATCACCCGCGTCCTTCCGTTTCTTATTCGGCGATTGGAACACGTGGTGGCTGTCATTGAAAGCAGCAAGCGCGATATTCTTGAGTATGCGCATGTGCTAGAAGACCGCGTGACGGTAATCCCTTTAGCGGCTGACCCCAACTTATATATGCCACGAGACAAAGTACACGCCCTGACTTCTATCGGCTCCCAATATGGCATAACACAACCCTATGTGCTCTTTATCTCCCGTATTGAACATCCCGGTAAAAATCATGTCCGTAGCTTTGGTTCACTTGGTAAATGACGAATTAAAAAGGCAGGACTTTGCCTATCGTGGCCTGGAACGAAGTCGGCTGTTCAATTGGAAAATCACAGCCACAAAAACGCTCGATGTGATGAGAGAGGTTGAAACGAGATAACCATGGCGAGAGACCCCGCCACCATCTCCGAAATTACGATCCATGGTTATCAATGCGGAAGAGATAAAAGATCGGTTGTTGGACCAGAGTGATCTGGGAGACAGCGTCACGTTTAAGATGAAAAAAGATCCGCGGGTAACCTGGGTAGGCCGCATCATCCGTAAATTCAGTATCGACGAACTGCCGCAGCTCTGGTGTGTATTAAAAGGAGATATCTCGCTGGTCGGTCCTCGACCGCCGGTCCCGCGTGAAGTGGCTGAATACACCCTGGCTGACCGGCGAAGGCTGGATACGACACCAGGTTTAACGGGTACATGGCAGGTCAGTGGACGCAGTGACATCCCTTTTGAGAAACAGGTCGAATTGGATGTTAAATATATCGAAAGCCAAAGTTTGACTATGGACC
>CAJXCW010000349.1 GCA_913051705.1 uncultured bacterium | reverse complement strand
CCTGGATGCGGAGTCGCTGCGTGACACGATGTTGTCCGTGGGCGGCACGTTAAAACGTATAAAGTCAACTATTGATGATATCAGTGCCAATGCCACGGCCTTTGATCTCGGTCTGTTGACCTCTCTGCCGATTCAGGGGGTCACGCTGGGCGCCACCATACAGAATCTGGGAAACCGTTTGAAATTCGTACAGGTTAGCGATCGATTGCCGCTGATCTATAAATTCGGGGTCGCGTATTCGCAGCCGAACAGACTGACTCTGGCTGTCGATTTAAGCAAGCCGATAGACAATCGGTTTCGCGTCAACGCCGGCGGTGAATTCGTCCTGATGAAGACCCTCGCGCTTCGCGGGGGGTACAATTCCTCCAATGAGCTGGATAACGGGTTCACCGGCGGAGCCGGCGTTCGTATTCGTTCGATCTCCATCGACTATGCGTTTGTCCCATTCGGCGTACTGGGTAATACGCATCGTGTGTCTGCCATGTTTCAGTTTTGACCTGACCCACTTCACCTTCCCTGAGAGGTAGGTTTATTAAGGTGGGAAACTGGTGGGGTTTTTGTAAAAATAGAACTTCGGCAACCCCTTCCTGTTCGATATGTTATCTGACTTCTCATTATTTTTTCTTGAATTTTTCTCTAAAAAATGTATTTTTGTAGTAACCAAAGTGCTGAAAAGTGCATCCATAGTATAGTTATTTACGACCATGTGTCACAATAAGGCAACCTCACATAAAGGAGGCCTAGTGATGGCAAGACGTAGACTCACAATCGGGTCCCTCGACCTAAGGGCGAGATTTATGAATGTAAGTATGCCCATCCCGTCTCCGGAGTGTCGTTGGCACATACCCTGATCACATGTGATACAATCAAGGAGTGCTGACGCACCATCCTCCGGAGCCGCTGGACATGAGTCACGCGGTTTTTTTATTTCTGTCACAAAAGACCATGACACACCGGAGGTCTAGCACTCAATGTATAATCCTGAATTTCGGGAAGTACAATTAGATCAAGTTTATTTAGAGCAGTTTCCGAATGAAGCCAATGTCTGGCATGAAACAAGGACGGATCAGGTACATCGGTACCATCGAGAAGATCAGGTACACGTGCTGGCAGATCAGGTATACGGTTTTCTGTCCGAGTTTCTAACCCAGAAGCAATGCGAGGTCGTTATATTATATTTCATCTATCAAAAGACACTGCAGGAAGTCGCGGAAGTTCTGGGCATCTCCCGCCGGGTCGTCAGCCAGCATCTGTTCGGGATTTGCCGCAACGGCAAGCACATCGGCGGCGCAATGAACAAGCTGCGTAAGATGTGTGCACAGCAGGGGATCGATATTCAGCCTGCGCATACCACCGACACATTTATGGATGCTTCCCCTGAGTATTTCGCAACGTCTGCCTGAGATATAACCGCTTTATCGTACGACCTCTACGTGTGAAATACCGCCGGATATTTTGTCCAGCGGTATTTTTATTCCCAAGCCCCTTCCCCGGGATGGAAGAGGAGGAGACAGGGGGAGGGGTTGACAGGGAAGGTAGATTAAGAAGTAGGGTTAGGCATGGGGCTGCCCCATACGGACCGGAGATTATTATGGATGAAGAACGTTTTGATAAAGCAATGGCACAGATCGACGAGGCGAATAGGCAAGATCAGGTAATGGAAGAGGTGAATGGGCAGGCTTACCCTAAAGAACTGATATACGGACAGCGGATGACGATCTGGTTGCAGCGGATGGCGCCGGAGGCTTCGGAGGTGCTGAAACTGGCGGTTCGGTGTCAGCATATACAAAGGTGGAAAATTCTGCGGCAGGATTACCCGGAAGGTCGAACCGGCTATAAACGGTGGAGAACGGATCTGGCCAAGTTTCATGCGGAGACGGCGGCGGCTATTCTGTATGACGTCGGATATGATGATGAGACGATTCACCGGGTGCAATCGCTCGTGCGTAAAGAGCAGTTTAAAGTAGACCCGGAGGCGCAGACATTGGAAGATGTCGCCTGTCTGGTATTTTTGGATCATTATTTTGCGGCATTCTCTAAAAAACATGATGAAGAAAAATTGGTTGATATTGTTCGTAAGACATGGAAGAAGATGTCGGATAAAGGGCGGACGGCGGCGTTGGGGATTGCGTTGCCGGAAGGATTGAAGGCGGTTGTGGGGAAAGCGTTGGGGTAGCCCGGTGCTTCAGCGCCGGGTATGCATTGGCAGAGTATACGGCGCACCGTGCGTGTGCGAGGGTATGGCATCCAGGTAAAAGGAATGGTTATGAGTCATCCTAATATTGTGTTTGTGTTCGGGGATCAGCATCGGTTGTGTACCACAGGTTTTGGAGGAAACGTGCAGGTTCGTTCGCCGTATATGGATCAGATGGCGGAGGAAGGCGTGGTATTTGAGACAACGGTGTCGAATGTGCCGGTATGCACGCCGTGGCGGGCGGCATTTTTGACGGGACAATATCCGTTGACGACCGGAATGTTTATGAACGATGTTCAGTTGCCGACAGATCGGCCTACATTCGGCACGGTGCTGCGTGATGCCGGCTATGATACAGCCTATATCGGCAAGTGGCATCTGGACGGACCGGGCCGTAGCGATTTTACGCCACCGGGACCACGGCGTCAGGGGTTTGATTTCTGGGCCGTCGGTAATTGCACGCACGACTACATGGATTCCCTATATTATCGTGACACGCCGGAACCGCTGCACTGGGACGGTTACGACGTAGAAGCACAGACGTCGATGGCGATTGACTATATCCAGGATCACGATGGCCGGAAACCGTTTGCCATGGTGATGTCGTGGGGACCGCCGCACAATCCCTATCAAGCGGTGCCTCAGAAGTATCTTGATATGTATCCGCCAGAGGAGATGGAAATTCGCCTTAACTGTCCGGAGCCGAATCGTGAGGATCTCTCCGGGTTTTACGCCCATGTGACGGCGCTCGACGACCAGCTTGCCCGGTTGGGTGAGGCGCTTGAGCAGGAAGGGCTGATGGATAATACCATCTTTGTCTACACTTCCGACCACGGAGATATGATCGGCTCTCAGGGCAGACAGCGCAAGCAGCATCCCTGGGATGAGTCGATCCATGTGCCTTTTGTCATGCGGTGTCCGGGACAGGCGTCTACGGGGCATCGGGTCACCTCGCCATTCAACGTCGTAGACATCATGCCGACCTTACTTGGTCTGGCGGGCGTCTCTATACCCGATACCGCCGAGGGCCGCGATCACAGTCCGGCCGTGCGTGGCGAACCCTTTGACGGCAATAAAGCCGCATATACGATGAGCATCGCGCCGTTTGCTGAATTCCGAGGACAACCCTGGCGTGGCCTACGCACGGAGCGCTATACGTATACCCGTAATCTGGATGGACCGTGGCTGTTGTATGATAACGAAACCGATCCGTATCAGATAGATAATTTAATTGGTCAACCGGCCTATTCCGATCTGCAACAACGTATGGAAAATCTGCTGCAAGCTATGATGGCCGAGCGTGGTGATGAACTGGCACCAGCCCAGGTATTTCTGGATCGGTATGGGCACGAAGTGGATCGGGTGGGGGCAGTGCCGTATAGGAATTAGTGAGTTGGTGAGTTGGTGATTTAGTGATCGGTGCGAGGCCAGATATTTGAGCTTTCCGTGACGGTAGCATTAGGACCGATAGACTGTGCCGCCATGGCCGAAGCGTTCGGCGAAGAGCACGAGTCCACCTATGGTCACCGCGCCGGTCCCGAGGAGCCGGTGGAACTGGTCAACGTCGAGCTCATAGGCCAGGGTCTACCGGAGCGATCACGTATTCCGGAAAGGCTTCAGATGGCGGAAGCAACCGTGGTGTGCGGTGAACGTAAGGCCTATTTTGGTATGGACCACGGCTGGATTACAACCCCTGTAATCGGCCGTTCCGACCTGACCGACGGTGTTGACGGCCCCGCTATTATCGAAGAATACGATGCGACCTGCCTAATACCAACCGGTGCACAGGCCGACGTCGATGTGCACGGCAATATCGTGATCAGGTTGTAAGGATCAATTGGAACGAATTCGTGCACGCGGCACCGTCACCTATAAAATCCCAATGGTCCCCACGCGGGACGGCGTTCGTCGGGCTTCGGACCTATTCAGTCCGCCACAGTAGAACATGGTTCTCGCCGACCCACATCCGGTTGTCCTGTACCGGACGCCTTACGTCAAGTACAGCATCTCGGCGTAAAGATCGCCGACTATTTCATGCCGAATGGCTATATTGATGGTCCTTCCGGATTTAGGGGGGCAGGCGAATCAGAAGTTGCCGGGCAGTATCGCCATGCTGTCAATGAGGCAGATGGTCCAGACGGCTATGATATAGTCGGATGGATAGCTGGATTACCCT
>CAJXCW010000348.1 GCA_913051705.1 uncultured bacterium | reverse complement strand
CATGCCGTCACGATGGATTTCTATTCCGCCAATGAAGCCTATTTTTCTCCTGACGGTAAATCTCTTATCATGCAAGCCCGGAGAGATTCTTTAGAGGTTGATTATCATACCTACGTGGTCAGTGTAGACGGTTTTACATACCGGCGGGTTAACGGGAAGGGCCATGACGCCTGCTCTTATTTCTTTCCCGACGGTGAACGGCTAATCTGGACCTCAACCAAAGACAACTTGAATACAGCAGAAGGTGATTTTTCCTCCCCGGAAGACTATCCCAGCGGTGCAGAGCTATATGTCAGCGATCTCCTCGGAGGGAATATTAAACGCATTACGAATAATGACTTATACGATGCCGAAGTTTCGGTATCCCCCGATGGCCAGTGGGTGCTCTTTGGACGGCGGATCGACGGCAGTATGGATTTGTGGCGGATGCGGACCGACGGCAGCGAGGAAATGCAGATTACCCATACAGCGGAACTGCAGGAAGGCGGCGCTTTTTATATGCCGGATAGCGAGACCATCATTTATCGCGCCTGGAAAAAAGAAGATGAGGGCGGGCGGGGCATGCCGATGACCATCTTTACCATCAAACATGATGGCACCGAAAACAAGGTCATCACCGATGATCCTGGTTTGAACTGGGCGCCACACCCTTCTCCGGACGGCAAACATTTTGTGTACGTGCGGATGGTCGGTCGGGGAAATTTCGAGGTTTTCCTGATGAATATCGAATCCGGCAAGAAGGTTCAGGTCACCAACAATCCCGCCTTTGACGGCTACCCATCTTTTGCCCCGGACGGCAAAACGATTGCATTCGGGTCCACCAGGGATACCCCGCCTGGTCAACGCCGGCTAGTGATCTATACGATGGACATCAGCAAATTTCTTAAGTAATATGTTCCGAGTTCTGAGTTCCGAAATGGTCTGCCGAGGGACCACTTGCAGCCATTACGCGGTTTGCTCACAGGACCGAACACCTACCCTGTGATTTTATAGCCTGATACGATAAATGATCAAACAGATCTATCATAAAAGGGCAATGATAAAAAAGTCAAGCATATGGGCTTGCCTGGCCATCCTTTTATTTTCCCTTCCGGTTTCCGCTCAGACCTCGGATATCACCCTGACTCTGCCTCGGATCGCGGTATCGAATATTGGATTTACGTTGACTATCCAAGCTCCTGGCCAGGCAGCGACCTCCATCAAGCCATTCACGTTACGGCTATTCGACCAGGATGATCAGCTTATTGTTGAATCGACACGCTCTGGGGCCTTGCTCGGCGATAGGGGGGTGTCGCTCGAGGGATTAACGCTGCCCTCTTCGGGCGTCTATCGCATTCAATTGACGACTAAAGATGATCCTGAAACCGTGAAATCTCTTCGGGTCATTCCAGGCTGGATGACCCTTTTACCCCCTCTGTTTGCCATTGTCATCGCCATCTTATTTCGTCAGGTCTTGCTGGCGCTCGCTGCCGGCGGAATCATTGGCGCTTTTTTTCTTACCGGTTTTGATCCGTTCATGGCTATACTGCGATGGGGAGATCATCTTATTCTGGACAGTTTATCCTCTCCATGGAATGGTTCTGTCGTGCTGGTGATTTTAATCCTCGGCGGCATGATCGGGGTCATCACGCGTAACGGCTCCATATATGGCGTAGTCGATTCCTTTACGGGATGGGCCCGGTCCCCCCGATCTGGGCAACTCGCTACCTGGCTTTTCGGCCTCGTCATCTTCTTCGAAGGTTTTGTGAATACGCTGGTGGTCGGCAATACCATGCGACCGGTGACCGATAAACTCAAAATATCGAGAGAGAAACTATCATTTATTGTAGATTCTACAGCGGCGCCGGTGGCCAGTATTGCCTTGATTTCCGGGTGGATAGGTTTTGAGGTCGGTTTGATCGGTGATGCGCTGGCCAGCGTTGACCTTGATTACAATCCCTATCAGACCTTTGTGGAAACCATTCCTTATAGATTCTATCCCATTTTGATGTTGTTCTTCGTCGCCTTGATTGCTTTCATGGATCGAGATTTCGGTCCGATGCTCATTGCAGAGCGCAGATGCCGTACAACCAGTAAAGTCTTAAGCGATCATGCGAAACCCTTATCCGGAGATGAAGATCAAGCCTTACAGCCGCCCGATGGACAGAGTCGGCATTGGATATACGCATTTACTCCACTTCTGATCGTTATCGCGATCACATTCTGGGGTATGTGGGCTACCGGATATCAAGCGATTCTCATAGAGGGCGGAGACCCCGATTCAGCCACGCTATGGACTATATTCGGAAAAGGAAACGCCAGTCAGGCGCTGTTATGGGGTTCTATCGTCGGCACATTATCTGCTCTGGTTCTCACGATAGGATTTAAACTATTGCCCCTGTCGGATTGCCTTGACGCCTGGGTCATCGGCGCCAAATCGGTTTTTCTTGCCGTCATCATTCTCATCACAGCGTGGGCCCTGGTCGCCGCCTGTAGGGAGCTTCAAACCGCAGACTTTATGGTGTCCATCACCACCGGCCTGCTGTCGCCCCATCTGGTGCCGGCGTTAACATTTATTATTTCGGCGCTGGTCAGCTTCGCAACGGGCACCTCCTGGGGTACCATGGCGCTGATTATGCCACTGGTGGTCCCGTTGACAGTAGGATTGAGTCAGGATGCGGGTATTACCGATGATTCTGCCTATGTCCTTTTGCTGGCCACCATATCGGGCGTCCTCAGCGGCGCCGTATGGGGCGACCACTGTTCTCCTATATCAGATACGACCATCATGTCTTCGATGGCTACAGGGGCTGATCATATCGACCATGTACGTACCCAGGCGCCCTATGCTTTACTGGTTGGTTTTGTGGGTATTGTCGTCGGTGATTTACCGGTTGCCTTTGGTTTCAGTCCCTGGTTTTCGCTTGGTATCGGCGCTATTACTTTGCTGGCAGTGTTGTTTTTCTTCGGGAAATCGGCCGAAGAGGCCGTTACGTAGAAAAAAATACTACGGACCGGGACCGGGACCGGACCTAATGTCTTCCATCCGAAAACCATATGTAACAGTGACCCTGCAGGGACCAGATGATGGTGGCGATTTCGGTCCCCATACCCCCGGCACAAAAACCAGCGGGTTGCAGGAAGCTGTCCATTTCGCCCACGAGCAATGTCGGGATCTGCATATCTGGGGTGGTCGAGGTGGGTTGCACGATGGCGAGGGGTTACCGAATAATGTCTACACCTTAGATGAACCGCTGTATATCCCCTGGAGCCAGGATTTCACGCTGGACGGTGGCAACTATGTGCTGGCCTATCGCGGTGAGACAGGATCCGCTATCCATATTGACAGCCAGATGAATTGTCGCTATAAATTCGGACTTATTTCCTCTTCCTCACCCGATCCAGTGGTTAATATCAGACCTGAAACACCGGGGCCTGATGATTTTACAGTGATTACAGCCAGTCTATTCGATTTTTCGGCGATTGTTTCACAACATCCCCAAGGCGTCGGCCTGGTACTCGATTCTTCACATGGTCCGATCATAAACAGCACTTTTTTTGCTGAAGAGACCAATTCCACGGGTACAGGGGTTTATTTGACTGATGCCGGCGGTGAGGGACATCCATTGAGCAATAACACCCTGCGTATCCCTTACGGAAATCAGTATCATGCCAGAGGAGATTGTACCGGCCTACGTCTTGGCGACACGGGAACAAAAAAGATCCTGCATAATATGTTTGAAATGAGCTATCATGCCCCGCGGGGCGCTTATTTCGATCCGGATAAAAAAGCGTATGTCACTATGGATGCTTATGTTGCTGAAAATGCAATCGGTGCAGATATTTTTGCCCAGAGTAATATCCTGACCCTGTCATTTTATGGAAAACGTCAGCCTGGAGAAGACCTCGTTTTTGAAGCGGAAGCGAAAGACAACACCATCCACGCGCTTTCATTACCTAATGGGATCACAAACCGGGCGCATACACCGACCAACAAAGTCGTTTACAACAAAGCCATAGGTTTTGCCGTCGAAACTCCATCGTTTCCTTCGTCTGATGCCTGGCATGTCAATACGACCTCAATGACGGTCCAGGTTCTTATTACATCACCAGGCAAGGTCACTACATGGACGCTACGAGATGCAGGTGAAACGGTCGCTTTAAAACCTTATAATCTCAGTCTGGTGGATACTCTAAATTATCCACCCCGTTTGCTTATGCCGGATGGACAGGCGCAAGATCAGGAAATCAAATCCGGATTATATCCCGGCCAGATCTTTATCCTTGACCCCGGTGAGGCTGTCAAGTTTACATATGATGATCTCCCCTGTTGGCGGTGGAAAGCGGTGAGGTAAATGATGCCGGGAACAGCGCAAGTCATCAGTTAACCAACA
>CAJXCW010000347.1 GCA_913051705.1 uncultured bacterium | reverse complement strand
ATCTGTCTCTTTTTTCGGAGATGGCGCCACAGAAGAAGGTCAATTTCACGAATCGATTAATCTGGCCGCGCTCTACAAATTGCCCGTTATTTTTGTTTGCGAAAACAACCTTTATTCAAGCCACTTGCAACTACTTGAACGCCGATCGGCCGACAATCTGTACGTAATCGGTGACTTATATGAGATACCTGGCATGCGCCTTGACGGCAATGATGTGATTGCCGTATATCAGGCGACACGTACAGCAGTAGAACGTGCCCAGAAAGGAGAAGGACCTTCCTTCATGGAGTGCCGAACGTACCGATGGCGAGGTCATGTAGGCCATGACGCGAACCTCGATGTTGGTGTCAAACGTCGAGATGAACTCAAAGAATGGCTACCTAAAGATCCTGTCGCACGTTTGCGAAACCACTTGATCGAACAGGGAGTTGATGCATCAGAAATAGAACACATTGATCAAGATATCCACGCCGATATCGAGGCTGCAATAAAATTCGCCCGGAATTCACAGTATCCGAAAACTGATTCTCTCTTGGATCACGTTTTTAGCTCAAATGAAGGGGTATCTTAGCCTTGCGATTATTGTCCTATGCCCAAGCTATCCGAGAAGCACATGCCCAATTATTGGAAAATGACCCTCGTGTTTTTATATTTGGCCAGGGGCTCTACAGCCCCTGGTATGCCGGTTCCAGCCTGAAGGATATCGATAAAGATTATGGCCGGGAGCGGGTCATCGATTCCCCTGTATCGGAAAATGCGACAACCGGTGCAGCCATTGGTGCGGCTATTGCGGGTATGCGTCCTATTGTGTTTCATCCTCGGATGGATTTTATGCTATTAGCAGTAGACCCGATTGTAAATCAGGCGGCAAACTGGTCCTATCTGTTTGCCGGGAAAATCAATGTGCCGATAGTCATTCGGGCAGTCATAAACCGTGGCGGTGAGCAAGGCGCCCAGCATTCACAAGCGTTTCAAGCCATGTTTATGCACATTCCCGGTCTCAAAGTGGTTATGCCAAGCACCGCGTATGATGCAAAAGGATTGCTCATCGCGGCGGTAAATGACGGTAATCCGGTGATATATATCGACGACAGATGGTTATATGAGGAAACCGGACATGTGCCTGAAGAAATGTATCAAATTCCTATTGGTTCGGCACAGGTGATGAGAAAAGGGGCAGACATTTCCATTGTCGCGACCTCACATATGGTATCGCACGCCATGGCGGCTGCGGGTAAATTGGAAACCCAGGGAATCCAGGCGGAGGTTATTAATCTTCGATCTATCAAACCCTGGGATCAGGAGACGGTGTTGGCATCTGTAAAAAAAACCGGTCGAGTCGTCATCGCCGATGCCGCATGGGCCACATGCGGTATCGCTTCGGAAATTGGAGTGACCATTTCCAGCGTTTTATTTTCCGAACTGAAATCTCCCGTTCAACGAGTTACTTTGCCCGATGCCCCAGCGCCTATCGCGACCTCGCATGAAGAAATGTATTATCCTGACGCAAATAACATTATAAATGCCGTAAAAAACATACTCAATTAGAAGGAGGTATTATGGCCTACAGGGTTCCATTTGTCGATCCCCGTACACATTACAAAAATATCAAGACTGAAGTTGACCAGGCGATTCTCGGCTGCCTAGCTCAAGGCGATTTGGTTTACAGACAACAGTTGCATGATTTTGAACAACATTTAGCCGATTTTGTTGGTACCAAATACGCCATCGGCCTGAACAGCGGCTATCACGCTCTCTATTTTTCTTTGTTTGCTGCCGGTATTAAGCCGGGCGACGAGGTCATAACTGTAGCCCATACTTTTGTCGCCACCATCTCTGCCATCGTTCATTGTGGGGCCACACCGGTCTTAATCGATGTAGGTCCCGACTACAATATGGATGTGGATCTGTTGGAAGCCGCCATTACGCCTCAGACCAAGGCCGTGATTCCGGTCCATTTAAATGGACGTGTTTGTGATATGGGACAGGTGATGACCGTGGCTGAAAAGTATAACCTGAAAGTGATTGAAGATGCCGCCCAGTCTTTAGGTGCCACATTTGATGGCTTGAAAGCTGGCTCAATAGGCCATACAGGATGCTTCAGTTTCTATCCGTTTAAAATCCTGGGCGGCATTGGAGATGGAGGAGCTCTAACGACTAACGACCCCGAAATTGCCACTATTGCCAGTCGGTTACGTTATAACGGGGAAGATCGAGAAACCGGTGAATATCACTTCCATGGCTACACTGCGCTCCTTGATAATGTGCAGGCGGCTGTCCTGGACGTTAAACTCGGATATTTGCCCAAGTGGATCGAGCATAGACGTCATATTGCGGTACTTTATCATGAAGGTCTCCGGGACATGGCAGACCTTGTGATTCCCCACTTTAATGATCCTGTCTACTTTGATATTTATCAGAATTATGTGATCCGCACCAAATATAGTATTGATTTACGGCAACATTTAAAAGATGATGGCATTGAGACCCTGGTCCACTGGATCAAACCCGTTTGGGATCATAAAGATCTGCAACTCGAAAATCCAGGATTGTCTGAAACAGAAAGTATATGCCGTGAAGTGATTTCCCTCCCCATGAGCGCGGAAACCACACCTGAGCATGTGAAGCACACGGTTCAATCAATCCGGCAGTTCTTCATTAAATAATCGGTGGGGTTGGATGCCCGATTTACGGGTATGATTTTATTTATCGTCTACTATGCATAACTGGAAATAGAAGGGGCACACGTGGCTATCCAGTTCAGTCAAAAAGCAGCGGCTCAAATTGTGCAGTCTGAAATTCGAGCCATGACCATAGAATGTGAAAAAGTAAATGGGGTTAATCTGGCCCAGGGGGTCTGTGATACCGAACTGCCGACGATTATTCAAGAGAAAACACAAGAAGGGATTCGAGGCGGAATCAACAGTTATACCCGATACGATGGCCTCTCTGAATTAAGACAGGCCATTGCAAGAAAATCTGCCGGGTACAATAAAATCTGTGCAGATCCTGAAACGGAAATCATAGTCAGTGCCGGCTCTACCGGATCTTTTTATTGTGCGTGCCTTGCTTTTTTGAATCCGGGCGATGAAGTAATTCTGTTCGAGCCATACTATGGTTATCATGTTAATACCCTCCTTGCGATAGATGCGGTACCGACCTATGTCACTATGAACGCGCCGCAATGGACGTTCACGCCTGAAGTCTTAGATCAGGCCGTGACATCCCGGACTAAAGGCATTCTGGTCAATACGCCCGCCAATCCATCCGGTAAAGTATTTACTAAAACAGAGCTTGAGTGGATCGCTGATTGTGCAACTCGACATGATCTGATTATCTTTACAGATGAGATTTATGAATATTTTCTCTACGATGGTTTGAAACATATCAGTCCGGCGACCATCCCCGGAATCGCTGATAGAACGGTTACCATTTCAGGTTTTTCTAAAACATTCAGCATGACAGGCTGGCGTATTGGATATAGCATCTGTAATCCGCTCTGGGCGTTGATGATCGGATATATGAATGATCTGATCTACGTATGCGCCCCGGCCCCCCTGCAATATGGTGTGGCTCTGGGAATGGATAGTATGCCTTCTGGGTTTTTTCATGCCCTGGTCGAGGAATATACTAAAAAACGGGATCGAATTTGCACGGCCCTCAAGGAGGCGAAGATGGAACCGGCCATCCCGCAGGGCGCTTATTATGTTCTTGCAGACGTTTCCAGGCTGCCGGGGGCAACCAGCAAGGCAAAGGCCATGTATTTGCTCGATAAAACGGGAGTGGCTAGCGTCCCCGGTGAAGCCTTCTACCATGGTTCTACAGGAAAAAATCTGGTCCGTTTTTGTTTTGCAAAGAAGGACCAGGATTTAGATGACGCCTGCGAACGCTTGAAAAAGCTTGCACAAAAGACTAAATAATAGTTTCTTTTGACACAATTTTCTTCTATATTCTTGCAATTTTTCAATCATATTCCATATGGGAATAGATTCCTTATAATTACCATTTTCTCTAATACACAACGTACCATCTAAATCAACTACTAACCTTTTCATAACACAAGTCAGAAACATCCTTTACGGCACCAAAAAGACACCAAGTCACAAATCATTTTTTCAGTAAAGGCCTGGAGTCCGCCCGCTATCCCATCAAAGCGACAACCCTCCAAGTTCAGGTCACGCAAATTGAACCTTGGTGGCACCATCACCATCTCGAAGCTGGCATCTTCCAGGGACGCTCCGCGGAAGTCGGCCCCCTGCGACAGATCCACTCCGCCGAAGATACACCCTGTCAGAATGCTGCCGCAGAAGCTCACGTCAGGAGGCAGCTTTGCGAACTCGAAGTCCACATTGGACAGATCAGCCCCTTCGAAACACAC
>CAJXCW010000346.1 GCA_913051705.1 uncultured bacterium | reverse complement strand
GGGGAGTCAGAAAAAAAAATTACGCAGTCAAGTGGACCGGTGATAAATAGCATAGGCCGTCAACTGCCTCCGGATGCGGCGCCTCTTGAAGAGCAGATCATGATGTATTTCATCGAGGAACCGAAGAATCTGGATGTCAGTATGGACAACTACGGCGTCAAGGGGGCAGATCCCTGGCTGTTTGAGCGGTTGACCATGTTCGATGAGAACGATGTATTGGGGCCTGCCGCAGCAGACCGGTGGGAGCCGTCGGAAGATGGGCGCGTCTGGACCTTCTATTTGCGTAAAGGCGCCAGATGGAGCGATGGCAGGCTACTTACCGCTCATGATTTTGAATACACCTTCAAGAGGTTTCTTGACCCGGATGAAGCCAATCAGTTCGCCTTCTTATTTTATGATATTAAAAATGCCCGAGATTTTAATCATCGAATAATCACAGATCGAGATGCCGTCGGCGTACGGGCTATCGACGACTATACACTCGAAATCGAAGCGGAAGGACCTTGTCCATACCTGCCGCATATTATGGCGTATAACTCCGCCGCACCTGTCCCACCCTGGCAGGTTAAAAAATATGACCGCCTGTGGACCGAGCCCGGTAATATGGTCAGTAACTATAGCTACAGACTGAAGGAATGGGTCCATGATCAGTACATCCTTTATGACTTAAACCCCTATTATAATGGTCCGCATAAGGGATATCTTGAGCAAATAAAGCTCAAATTTATCATTGCCGGTACCCATCCCGGGGTTGCACCGTATGAAAATAATGAGGTGGATCGTCAGTTGGTGTTTGCCAAAGATCTGGGGGTAATCAATAAAGTTCCCGCTTTGAGTCGGGATCTGCGTTCTGCGCCGCATTTTCAGACCTGGTATCTCTATTTTCAAACGGCCAAACCCCCTTTTAATGATCTCCGAGTGCGGCAGGCCATCAGTCACGCTATTGACCGGGAGACGATCACCAGGGTGATCCTTCAGGGGCACGGTACGCCGGCGTATACCATGCTACCACCGAACTTTCCCGGTTACACCGGAGATCAGTTGAAATCCATTCAGGCGTATGATGTGCCCCAGGCGAAAAGTTTACTGGCTGATGCCGGTTATCCTGGCGGCAGAGGATTCCCATCCTCTGAATTCTGGTTGAGACAGGCCGATCCGACACAGATGGCGATTGCTCAAGCCATTCAGGGTATGCTGAAAGAATCGCTCAATATCAATATACAACTTAAAAATCAGGAGATCGGTTTGTATATGAGTAATATGTATGAATACGCGATTCCCTTTGGCCTGATCCCCTATCAATATGATTATCCTGATCCTCATAACATGCTGTCTCAGGTATGGCATTCCCAACCCGTCGGCCATGGCCGCCATGATTGGAAAAACGACCGCTTTGATGAATTGCTCGAACTGGGTGGTACGACCATTGATGAAGAACAGAGAATGCAGTATTACGCCGATGCGGAAGGCATCCTGGTCGAAGATGTCGGCGGCGTCTTTATCTACCATACCAACATCCTCGAACTACGTAAACCCTGGGTGAAAGGTTTGACGCCCAATGCCTGGGGTCAGGATTTGTTCTGGGGTAACCGGACGAAGCTAATGGATATGTATATTGGGAATAATGTTGAGGAGAGAGTGAGATAAATGGTGATTGGGTGATTAGGTGATTAGGTGATTGGGTGATTGAAAAGACAGAACAGACCTAATTCAACAAATCAACAAATCAATAATTTAATTAAAGCCGCCGAAATATGTTTCTACGGTTTTATAGGTCATGGCCAGGACGGCAAGCATCAGGCCGCCGAAGAGGTACATGGGCCAGGACGGCGCGAACCACCAGGCTAAGGTGAAAAACACGGCGCTGATCAGGGTACCGGGCAGGATCATCCTATTTACGGCTACTTTAAGAAGTACCACAATAAACACCACAAAAAATCCCTTTAAGATCAGCCCCCAGAGGGATTCCGGCAATTCAAAAACACAGAGGATCGAAAGGCAGATAAAGCCGAGTAATACGATAGGGAATGGACGGGACATATGGTGGCAGGTGGCAGGTGACAGGTGACAGGTGGCAGGTAGCGAGTAGCGGATAGCGCCAATGTGACCTTATCCACGCACCACCTGCTATCTGCCACCAGCTATTATTTCAACAGCGTCATTTTCTTGATTTCCTGGAAATCACCAGCAGTTATACGGTAAAGATAGATGCCGCTGCTGACCGATTGGCCCTGTACGTTTAGGCCGTTCCAGATGACTTCATAAGTTCCCGCCGTCTGCACCTGGTCTACCAGGGTGCGTACCTTCTGACCGAGCAGGTTGTATATCACCAGATGCACCTGCGCCGACTTAGGCACCGAATAACGAATTCTGGTGTCCGGATTGAACGGGTTCGGGGCATTCTGATCCAGTGAAAAGGTTAAGGGGCCGGCGCCGGATATGACGGGTTCGGCGATGGAGGACGGGATGGCGGATGCCAGCGACCAGGTCGAGAACGTATTAGCCGTCGCCATCGCCGTATTTGCAGTCGTATCTACCATGGTCGTTAGTTTAGACCAGGTGGAATCCGCAGCATTGTAGCGGAAAAGGACGATGGTCGTCTCATCCGTTACACCTGCGGCCACCAACTGGGCAGCGGTATAGGTTGCGGTTACCTTGGCCACAATGGAGTCCGTGGCTGTCCGAGACAAATTCAGATCAAAGAATTGCAACGGGATTCTGGGCGGATTCTCTCCCGGCAAGGAAGGCCCAGTCCGACCTAAATTCTGATACGTCATGGTGGCCCCGACGGCTGTTCCGAGTGAAATCTAGACATCAGCCTTTGATCCATCGCTCGCTGAAAAGGTTGCCGAGCTGTCCGCTGCTACGGTCTGAGAATTGGCAGATGGTGTGCCGAGAAAAATGCCGCGCCCGTGGGGTAGCTGCGGCTATTACACCGTCTGATAAACGGATATCAAGATCAGCAACAACGGTATTGCCCAAGTGGTTCGAGCTTGATATTCAGGGTGGTAAAAAACAATCAAACAGTCCCTGTACATACCGTCAAGCACATTTTTTGTAATAGAGAATGAATAAAAGATGGATTTCAGGTTCATAATAGATACATTGAAAACAATTGGTGATTTGGTGATTGAATAAACTAAAACCAATCAGACAATTAGACAATTATACAATCAGTCAATAGAAAGGGAAACATCTATGTCTTCTTTGAATTATCCGACATATGCTTCGATCGGCGTACGGTCGCTGATTAATTGTAAAGGTACGCTGACCATGTACGGCGGGTCGCTTATGTTGCCGGAAGTGCGGCAGGCCATGACGGAGGCTGCACAAGGATATGTGCAGATGGAAGAACTGGTGGAACGGGCCGGTGAGCGTATCGGCGAAATCATGCAGGCGGAATTCGGGTTGATTACGGGGGGGTGTGCGGCAGCCCTGTGCCAGATTACAGCGGGCAGCGTTGCTGGAACGGACCCTGAGAAGATCAAACGTCTGCCGGATACAAGCGGGATGAAAAATGAAGTTATCACGCTTAAATCACATAGACACGCCTACGATCATGCGATTCGGATGGTCGGTATTACCCTGATAGAAGTAGACAGTGCCAAAATGATGAAGGCCGCTATCAACCATCGCACAGCCCTGATCGCCCTGTTCGGAGACCGTGAGGGTAACAGCGAGATGACTGTCAGGGAGATCGTAGACATCGCCCATGCCCATGACATCCCCGTGTTAGTAGACGCGGCGGCGGAGCGGCCGGATGTGCCGAATCCGTATCTATCGGATGGCGTGGATGCCGTGGCCTACAGCGGTGGGAAATGCCTCCGTGGTCCGCAGGCAGCCGGCCTGGTTCTGGGTAGGCGAGATCTGCTCTGGGCGGCTTTTATAAATGGCGCCCCACATCATTCCATCGGCCGACCAATGAAGGCGGGTAAAGAAGAGATCATGGGCCTCCTGGCCGCTGTGGAGCAGTGGGTAAAACGTGATCACGAAGCGGATTGGAAACAATGGGAAGGCTACCTGCAAATTATCATCGATGCGATATCCACGCTACCTACAGTCCAGACCACAATGCGTCAACCGGGCCGTTCCAATGTGGCCCCTGTGCTGGAGATCACCTGGGATCAGACAGCCATCAATATATCTCCCCGGGATGTAGCCCGCCATCTCTCAGAATGTGACCCCCGGATTGAACTGAACGGCGGTGACAGAGACTTATCTATTATGTCGTATATGATGGAACCCGGAGAAGACGCCGTGGTGGCAAAGCGGCTTTGTGAAGTGCTGGGTGAGGGTGTTGGGAGAGATGATTAGGAATGGTGATTGAGTGATTGATGATTGGTGATTGGTAAAGACAGTTCCGAGTGGTGAGTGCCGGGAGACATGTAGCATGCCGGTAACTTTTACTGCGTATTACCTGGAACT
>CAJXCW010000345.1 GCA_913051705.1 uncultured bacterium | reverse complement strand
AATTGTCTTTTGAGCACATCTATCGCTTCATCCACTAAAAGAGTTGCCTCGCTTTTGGAGACCATGACGGGATCCACCACGAGGGGGATTGTGGCATGTTTTCGTAAGAATTCTTCAACCGTGACAATGACCTCGGGTTGGCTCAACATCCCGGTCTTGACGCTGCGGATGGCAAGATCGGCAAAGTCTTGGAATTGCGTGGTCGTGGCAAGGAAGACCGCCGGGGCGGTGGCGAGGATCTCTGGGTGCTGGGAAGCCATGTCATGAACCTGATGCACCATTTTGGCGGCGAACCGAAGTGGTGTTTTGCCCAAGTACAACAAGACAATCAACCAATCACCAATTTATACTTTCTCCATCTGTCCCGACTTCGCTGACCGATAGGCGGCATCGAGAATCATAACGGACCGCATCGCGACTTCGCCGGGTGTATAGTTATCGCTCGTGTTCCCGAGTATAAGGTCCACAAAATTGTTGGGCGGTCCTTCACAACTGTAACCGCCGGCATCTGATGCGACATCAAAGATATGATCCTGCTTGTCATGGCGATGAATGGCCAGACGCGCACGCTCGATATCAAGTAGCAGCATGCCTTCCGAGCCGAAGATCCGGATGTCCAGTTGGAACATCTGGCCCTCAGGGATGTCTCCGGAGCCTGAAAGGGCGCCGATGACCCCATTAGTAAACCGGACGGTCAGGGCGTCGTACATCTCCACTTTCGATTCCGCCTGGGTCATCATGGCAAACACGTCCTGAGGCACCAGTCCGGTCAACCACGACATTAGGCTGAGACTATGTGACATCTGCGCATGACCGTATCCGCCGTCCGCTATGATAGGGTCGGCCCAGGTCGTCGGGTCCGGCGGAAACAATCCACCACCGTTCGCCTCATGGTCGAAATCCAGGCCTTGAAGCAAACCGCGAATCGGGGACGCCATATGGCAAAGGACCGATTCTATCTGCCCAACCACACCGGCATCCAACTGCCGTTTGGCCTCCTGGATATACGAAGTATGGTGCCAGCCCAACGGGACCATCAGGTGCAACCCTTTTTTATCAGCGAATCGTACCAGTTCTTGCGCATCGGCCGCTTTCGTACACATGGGTTTTTCGACCATCACGTGCAGTCCACGATCCAGCGCGGCCAGGGCATGCTCGAAATGCAAGGTGTGCGGACTGGACACGACCACACCATCGAGCTCGACCTCGTTCAGCATCTGCCGATAATCTTCGGTGCCGAACGGGACGTCAAACACCTCCTGAACCATGTGTAACTCCGGCTTGCCCAGACGGCAAACAGCAGATAGTTCTACATCGCCCAGTTCATCGGACCGCTGTTTGAGTATAGGCAGGTGGTTGGCGGTCGCCCACCATCCTGTACCGATAAATCCGATTCGCGCTTTTTGATCCGACATAATGTGATCCTTAATGTTCTGGGAAATGACGAAGTTGAGAATCGCGAAACTACGAATCGGGGTTGGACGGTGTAAGTATACGCAAGTGGTGCATTTCGTTGATTCGTGGTTGCATGGGTGCCTTCGGCATTACTTGCATCGTAAGCTGCCTACGGCAACTTGTGTCCCTGGGATTCGTAGCTTCGTCTTTACCGTCTTGTACCGCGGTAGATATCGCCGGTGTTCGCATCACCAATCCAGAATTCACCCTGCCACATGGTAAATCCATGCGGCTCCGGTCCTTCCACGTCGATTCGGTCCAGATGGTCGCCCGTCTCCGGATCGAGCAGAAATACGGCCCGGTGGTTTGTTTCGACACACCATAGCTTGCCGTTTTCCCAGGCAATGCCATGGCAACGGTCTCCCGGCGCCGGGAAAGAGTGAATGACAGTCCAGGTATCCGGATCCATTCGGTATATCATCGCATCAGGCGGAGAAGACATCCACAGTTCCCCGTCTTTCCATTCCAGACCATGGGCGCCCGTTTTCTTCGCCCCCGGTGTGGCATGGCGTTTGATCGTTTCTCCTGTCGATCGATCGATCTTCAAGGTCTCACAACTGTAGGTCGAAGATAACCAGATATGTGTCCCACTATCGGTAATCCCGCTGCCACGGTCGGAATCGGTATCGAACATCTTGAGCAGCGTACCGTCCTGATATGCATGACCGCTTACCTTATTATTTTCCTGATCGAGTATCCAGAGTCCTTCGGTCGTTGCCTGGAGTCCGTTGGGGTGCGGTCCCGGCGAGGTGAAGACCCTGGTTAAGGAAAGGCTCATGAGAAGCTCCTGGAAGGGCAGAGTGCAGAGTAAAAGATAGTTCCGACGGTCTGAGTTCCGAGTCAAGGGGGTAGTACAGAGTGTAGAGTGTATCTACATCGATTCAAGATGGCCTGTCGAATCTATTATGTCAAGATGCAAAGAGACGGCTCATTATAAATATTCTATTTGACTTTACAAGTTCTATTGTCTATTTTAAGCGACTGGTATTTTCTATCAGTAGGGAAGCTATGGATATAGCCTATACTTTGCAAACTATACGCGTACGGTGTGCGCCTTCAATAATTGAATAAACCATTATGAAACTTCGAAATATCGCCATTATCGCTCATGTAGATCACGGCAAAACCACGCTGGTTGATGCCATGCTGCGCCAGACCCGGGTTCATCGTAAAATAGAGAATATGGGGGAACTCATTATGGACTCTATGGATCTGGAACGTGAGCGCGGTATTACGATCAGATCGAAAAATGCCAGTGTGGTCTACAAAAACACGAAAATCAATCTGGTGGACACACCTGGTCATGCGGACTTCGGAGGCGAAGTCGAGCGTATTCTAAAGATGGTGGACGGCGCTCTGCTGCTGATCGACGCCAAAGAAGGGCCCATGCCGCAGACACGGTTTGTTTTGCGGAAAGCGGTCGAAATAGGCCTGCCGGCCATTGTGGTGGTCAACAAGATCGATCGACCGAATACGGATCTGGATGATGTGGTCAACCGGACGTTCGATCTGTTTGTTGAGCTGAGCGCATCCGATGATCAGCTTGATTTTCCGATTGTATATACCTCCGCTCTGAACGGCGAAGCGACCCTTGATCCAGACGAACCCTCGACGAATCTGAACCCGCTGTTTGACGCCATCCTCGACAATATACCAGAACCGGAATCGTATCCGGATGACCCTTCGAAGATGCTGGTTCTGGCTTTACACTACGACGATTACAAAGGTCAGATGGGCATCGGCAAGCTGTTAGCCGGCTCACTTACCAGAAATCAGGCCATTGTTCAGATCAAGCCGGATGGTACAAGAACCAATGGAAAAGTGGTGGCACTGACAGCGTTTGAAGGGTTGGAACGAAAAGATGCCGAACGGATCAACGCAGGAGAGATCGTTGCGGTAGCCGGGTTGCCCAATATCAAGATCGGAGATACGATTGCCGATCCGGCCATAGCCGAGGCCCTGCCTTCGGTGAGAATTGATGAACCAACCGTGCGAATGACTTTTGGCGTTAATACGAGCCCGTTTTCAGGGCGCGACGGCGATTATGTGACCTCACAGCGTCTCAAGGAACGCCTGTGGAAAGAGATGGAGACCAACGTATCTCTGCGTGTTGAGGAAACAGACACCCGGGATACCTTTCTGGTTTCCGGTCGTGGAGAACTCCACCTGTCCATACTGATCGAGACCATGCGCCGCGAAGGATATGAAATGCAGGTCTCACAGCCGAAAGTCATCCACAGGACGATCGACGGCGTTCTGATGGAGCCCTATGAACGCCTGACCATCGATGTGCTGGAAGCGTTTCAGGGTGCCGTAATAGAGGCACTGGGCGAACGCGGCGGTGACCTGCTGGTGGTGTCGCCGGTTGCCGGTAACGAATGTCATCTGGAATATACCATTCCTACCCGCGGCGTGATCGGTTTGAAAACTGAGTTAATGACATCCACCCGTGGCCACGCGATCATACATCATGTGTTTGATCAATACAAGCCGGTTGGTGACGATATAGGATCCGGCAATATCCATGGCTCTATAATTACAGCTGTGCCCGGCACGAGTACGGCCTATGCGCTCAACGGCGCGCAGGATCGCGGCATCCTGTTTATCAGCCCGGGCAGGGAAGTATACACCGGTATGATTATAGGACAACATGCCCGTGATCTCGATCTGGAATACAATGTGTGTAAGACCAAGAACCTGACCAATATGCGGGCGTCCGGCGCGGATGACGCCGTCGTCCTGACGACGCCCAAAAAGATCACACTCGAATACGCCCTCGAATACATCGGCCCCGATGAACTGATCGAGGTGACGCCCAAAAATATCCGGTTGCGGAAGAAATTCCTGGATGCCAACGATCGGAAACGAAAGAAAGCAGCGTAAATAGCAAGGGGCAAGTTGAGTCATCCACCTGCTCACCCGCCCACTGTTTTTCATCATAATTTATTATTGAGCCTCAACAAAAAACTTGACACA
>CAJXCW010000344.1 GCA_913051705.1 uncultured bacterium | reverse complement strand
AACTGGTTCTTAAAGCGCATGCAGCGGGTATGCGCATTGACGAAGTGGAGATCGATTTCTTAAAAAGGCAGGATGGCATATCCAAAGTCCGCATGACCACCATATGGGAATTTATAAAGAATTTATGGAAATATCGGTTTCATGGGCCATTATAACCGTTGACCAAATCCGTATATTACCGACCTCACTTCCCTTCGTTCTATCTATTACCGTCCTGCTGGTTTAGCCGATAGCAATCAGATCCGGATTCTCTCAAACAGCCTAACATGAAGCGTAGTATGCCAGTGAAAACCTTATCAGATACCCGGGTGCTGATTACGGGCGCTAACGGATTTATCGGGCGCCATCTGTGTAGGGCCCTCGTAGATGAAGGCGCGCGGGTGTATGCCCTGCGTCGAACGGACGCCTTTTCTTCACCTTTCAAATGGGCGTCTCATTTAGACATTGAATGGATTGAGGTTGACCTCTGTGATTCGGACCGGCTCAAGTCCGTTATAAAAGATACCGCCGCCTCTCATATTTTTCATCTGGCTGCTGTCACCACAGTAGATAGGGGATTCGAGATCGCGCAAAGGATGATAGCCAATAACCTTCAAGGTACGATTAATCTGCTTCACGCCCTTGAAGCCACCTCATACACCTGCTTTATCCATACAGGCTCTGCCGAAGAGTACGGAATGGCCACGGCGCCATTTCGGGAAAACGCTTTTCCGCAGCCTGTTTCCGCCTATTCAGCTTCAAAAGCATCTGCCGCCTTGTTTTGTGACATGTACCATCGGACCCTGGGATGCCCTATTATCATTCTCCGTCCCTTTCTGGTCTATGGTCCAGGACAACCAGCGAACAAGTTGATTCCTCAAGCAATCCAAGCCGCGTTGAAAGACCAGCCGTTTCCTATGACCAGCGGTCGTCAAACGCGAGAATTTACGTATATCGATGATTTGATTGCCGGTTATTTGAAAGCAGCTGTGACACCCGAAGCCATTGGCCATACGATAAACCTCGGGACCGGAAAAACCTACACGATACTTGAAGTTGTTGAGCAAATTCGGCATTTGACCGGCAACCGCATGCGGTTACAGGTGGGAGCGTTGCCGGACAGGGCTGGAGAAATTATGCTGTATCAATGCGATAATACAAAAGCGCGACACCTGCTCGATTGGACCCCCGAAACGTCTCTAATCCAGGGTTTGCAAAAAACAATCGATTGGTATAAAACGGTCTTGACACGTTAATAAGGATCATCTGATGTCATCACGCCAAACGTCCGATAAGCAGCTACTGCCATCTATTAAGTGGCCGAATTGGACCGGGCCCTATTCAAAATTCATTGAGCTTACACTTGTCGGCCTCCTGTTATTTGCCATCGCCTCTTTCATTTATCAGTTAATAGTATGGCGCGGATGGATATTGTACAATGGGGACGCCTGGAGACTCTACTATCCGGCCAAGGCGTTCATGTTCTCGCACCTGAAAGAAAGCCAGTTTCCACTATGGACGCCCCATCTGTTCTTCGGATTTCCTTTTTTTGCGGAAGCCCAAGCAGGCGTGCTATATCCCATTAATTTATTGTTGTTGATATTTAAAACGACGACCGCCTACAGCATAGCCACAATTTCCCGCTATATTCTGGGCGGATTGTTCATGTTCCTGTTTATACGCCGTATTACGAATAATAGCTGGGCCGCGGTAATAAGCAGTCTGGTGTTCGCCTATAACGGATACATGATTGCTCAGGTCATCCATGAAAACGTCGAAAATGCATTGATCTGGCTGCCGCTTATCCTGTTTGCCCTGGATAAATGGATTATTGATGCCAACCGCCCGGCGCTTATCTCGGCAGGAATCTGCCTGGGGGTTTCTTTTTTAGCGGGTTATTTTTTTATCTCACTACTGGTTTTAATTACGGCAATCCTCTACTATATATGCTTCAGTCTGTTTGTTCATAAGGATACATTTGGGATCATTGATTTCGGTTATTTGAAACGCTGGATAGGAGGGATATCGACCTTTGGACTGATCGGCATGGGATTAGCCTGTGTGCAGTTGATTCCCAACTATGAATTGGCCCAGGTATCCGTTCGATCCGGAGGCCTTGATTATGATGTATCTACTCAGGTTTCTCTCTCCCCCTTTCATCTGATCTGCTTTATCTTCCCAAAATTTTTTGGTCATCCTTCCACACAGGGATCTATCTGGGGGTTGTGGCCGAGCAACTACATTGATCTGGTTTTTTACCTTGGTATTTTACCGTTTTTATTAATACTCGGGGCTCTACTTATTCGCCGAGACAGATATACGCTTTTTTTCGGCTTGATGTTTCTTGCCGCCTTCGGCCTTGCACTTGGACAATTTTCACCGTTATGGTATCTCCTGCATAACTTACCGGTATTTTCCATGATGCGTAATCCCGCCCGGTTTCTATCCATGGCGGTTACTGCAGGCGCTGTGCTTGCCGGCCTTGGTTTTGATAGGCTCATATACCGACAGGCTGCCGATCAGGCAAAACAGAAACGATATTTACGCCTTATTGGGTTCGGCACAGGCGTAACCGTATTTTTTTGTATTATCAGCGGCTGGTTAATTACTACCCTAAAACCTTCTATTATGGACCTGGGCCGCTGGTTCGTCGACCAGTTTGTATATAATCAGTCCATTCATGCTAAATCCAGCACCCACTATTATGAACGGGTTGAAATTTACTATAATCAACTGGCCTCGTTCGCTCGTATCGATCATCCTTTTATCTATCTGCCGGTCATATTATTGGGTCTAAGTGTACTGCTTATATTCTATATAACTCGATCAACCGGAAATAAAAAAATAATCGGGCTAATCTGTATCGGATTGATCGGGATGGATTTATTCTTATTCGCCCGGAATTACAACTATGAATTGCCACCTGATGCCTATACTCGAAAATCTCATCATATTGACGTGATGGAACAGGACAAGTCGATTTTTCGGTATGCTGTTTCACCCTTGCAGAACAGCACGAATAATTATGATCCCATGATATTCAAACAGGATTATATTCAGGGTTCCAGTCCTTTACAGATGAAACGCCATGCCGAAATCATTGAAGCGCTTCGTCCTCATATGATGGAGATATCGCAGGCCGTAACGCTCAATCCATTAGTTAACCTATTGAATATTAAATACATTGCGACCTACGATTCCATACCGCATGCCTGGGCAAAACTTCGCAGTACAGATGGATACTTCTATGAAAATAAAACGGTCCTTCCCCGAGCGTTTGTGGCATCTGAATCCCTTGTGCTCCCGTCAGCCCGAGACGTACTCCTGGCCTTGACGGACACCACTTTCATGCCCCAGGAGACGGTCCTTCTGGAGGAACCCGGACCGGCATGGGAACCGCATCCTGATGCGACGCCGGCGACTGCCAGAATTTTGAGATATGATCTTTCAGAAATCGAAATCGAAACAGACGGCCATGGTGGTTTTCTGGTATTAACAGATACCTATTACCCCGGTTGGACCGCCTATGTCGATGATGAAGAGACCCCCATTCTTCGAGCTGACTATCTGTTTCGTGCCGTGCCTATCGATTCCGGGCACCATATTGTGCGCTTTGTCTATGCGCCCTGGAGTTTTCGAATAGGGGCGTCTGTATCTATTGCTACGTTGGTTTTATCCGTGTCCTTACTTTTGTTCCGGCGAAAGAAAACTACATGAAAATCGCGCTGGTCGTACATGATATCGGGAAAAAGCGAGGGCATGATCGATATGTAACGGAACTGGCAACGGCCCTGGCCGACCGGCACGAAATTCATCTTTTTGCCTGTACCTGTGAAGATATCGACCGTTCCCGTGTCACCTTTCACCGTGTTCGCGCTTTCATGTGGCCGGATTTGTTAAAAATGCTCAGCTTCCTGATTAACGCGACCTGGAAACTTAGAAAACACCGGTTCGATATCATTCATACTCAGGGGGTTTGTAGCCTGAAGCACCATATAACAACCGCTCATTTCTGTCAGGGACGCTGGCAGGAAGTGTACCGAACTCTGGATCAAGCTCATGTCGCCGGCACCCGTAAAATGTATCATAAACTGGTTATGTTCACCATGTATTTATTTGAGCGAGCCATGTATCGATCAAAAGGGACCCAACACGTTATCGCACTATCGCAACAGGTAAAAGATGATCTGATTCATTATTACGGTCGTCCTGCCGATATGACGACGGTCATCCACAATGGAATCAATATCGATGAATTTCATCCGGACAACGTCCATATATACCGGGACAGACTAAGAGCCGAATTAGATATTGCGTCGGACACTTTTGTCCTCTTATTTGTAGGTGAATTTCAACGAAAAGGGCTGCGATATGTGATAGAATCGCTGAAAAAAATACAGGGAACGCCTCAGGTTTTACTTGTTGCTGCCGGAGATGCTGCATCGGAACCATACTTTGACCT
>CAJXCW010000343.1 GCA_913051705.1 uncultured bacterium | reverse complement strand
AGAAGGAGAGTGAAGAGTGCAGAGGGAAGAGTAAAGAGTGAAGAGTGAATAGCACAGGGTATAGAGTGAAGAGTTCCGAGTTTCGAGTTCCGAGTTTTGAGTTCTGAGTGCATGAATTTGTAGATCCTGAATTTAATATCGATTCTTAATGATAATATCGCTTCTTCCGCCCGGGGCGATACGTTTTACTGCGACGGATATTTTGTTTTCTGCGTCCAGGGCGTCCCAGTAGGTTTGTAATATCTGATCCGGGGCACCGTCGAGGGGCATTACAAGCGGGTCGCCCTCGAAGTTGGGTAATGGATTGCCGTCCCCTGCATAGGTGGTCAGGCATATCCCGAGCCCGGCAGAGGGCGCCGTCGGATGGAAGGTTGTGCCGTCTGTAAATACCGGATTTATGGCGTTGGCTTTGAGAATATTGAGGGTCACTGACGGGCGTGCTTTCAATTCCAGCATTCCGCTGATGCGGGGCGTGTAGTTCGGTGGGTCGGGTTCTCGTTCGCGTGTGGCCAGGGCACTGTCGAATGTGCCGCCGTTTTGCAGGGCATCATGGATGGTTTGCGTCTGATCGCCATTGGTGATGAGATAGGTTCCCGGTAATTCTTTCATGGATTCGTAAATGATCAGGCTGGGATCTTCGACCAGAGCAGGATCAACCGGCTCGGTTCGTAATACAGGTCCGTCGGCCGTAAACTTACGATTGCGACTGTGCGTACTACGTCCCATGATCCAGTATACCATCAGCCAGGCCTCATCATTGGAGGACCGGCCGATAATTAATCCACGACCGGGGTAGGGGTTTGATGCGATATGGCGTTCAAAGTTTTCTGATGGTGTTTGGGACATGCTCATAAACAGGTTCCTTTGCTGTAAATCAAATTACAGAAGAATAGATGGATAAGCAAGGTGCTTTGTCGTTTCCGAAAATGGAGGATAGGCAGGCCGCTTCCTCATGGAAAGCTTTAATCCATAAGCGCTTGATAATCAACGATTGTTATGCAACGTTTCATCCATTTATCTCAGCCACTAATTTTTCGACTATTTTCTTGGGCCCCTGGCACCCACCCTGCTGTTTCATTTCGTAGACCCCTTCCGATATCTTCTCGCGGTGTTCTTCTTTTGGACCGGAGCCGGGGGACCAGGAGGCGTAGGAGGTGCAGTAACGTTGAAACATCGTACGGCGTGGTGAGTCTTCGCAGGGCCAGGGCAGGGCACCGTGGCAGAGGGCTTCGGTGAATACTACGGCATCGCCTGCATTAACCGGGATGTTGACCACAGTGGGCGGTCCCGTGTTGATGTTGATATGCTCCGGTCTTTCGAAATAGGTCTTATGACTACCGGGGATGCACACAAATCCAGCACCCGGCGGTACATCCACCAGTGAGATGGCTACATTGATGAACGTGGCAAACACCTCTCCATCCGCAGCCTGATAATCATTGGCTGGATTGCGCCATCCGCCGGAGGTGCCGCTGTGTAAAGTAATTTCATCACTGTCCGGCTTGTTAACCGTGAGAGCGGACAACAGGTGTTGCGGTCGTTCGCGGGTTAAGGCCAGCACAGCCCGCATGATGTTATGATTCAAAATCAATCGATCGAATACCGGGTCGGCGTATTCGGCATGGAGGATGGCCCTGGCAGCGGTAGGTTCTGTCTCGGGATCTGAATAGGAACACAACGGCGGCGGCAGCTCGCTTTCCTTCATCGCATGCCATCGGTCGCAATGTTTCACCATGTGGATCAGATCTTCTACCGTGATAACCTGCCGGAGTATCAGATAACCATGTAGATCAAACAACCATTTTTCTTCTTCTGTGAGCATCGTATTATTCTCCTGAAATATCATCCATATCCTCTTCCTCGACAAATAGCTTGTTGGTTATCTTTCAACCATGTATTATGGTCGCCGGCTATCGCCAGAGCAACAGAAATTTAATTTATAAATTAAATTTCCATCACCCAATCAGAAGCCGGATATCTCTACATGCGCCCTTCTTCTTCGCCTCAGTACTGTCGACTGGTCAATGGTTCGCCTGTCTATTACGGTTGGGTTATTTTAGGCGTAAGTACGCTGGGCTTGATCATGACCAGCGCCGGGCAGACCTATGGCGTTTCTATCTTCCTTGAACATTTCATTACCGATCTTGGTCTCAGCCGCTCACTCGTCAGTTCACTATATACGGCAGGGACGTTGATCGGCAGTCTGGCCCTGCCGGTTGTAGGGCGCTCCATTGATCAATATGGTCTGCGCCGGGTATTTATTGTGGTGACGATGTTCTTCGGAGTCACTTGTTTATACATGGGATTTGTACAGAATGCTCTTATGCTGGGCATAGGTTTTGTCGGCCTGCGCATGCTGGGTCAGGGTAGTCTGTATCTGGTCTGTCTGAATGCCGTAAATCGCTGGTGGGTGCGTCGTAGGGGGTTGGCTATCGGGGTATCCGGTCTGGTGGCTTCCCTGGTGGGTGTCGGAGGGTTTCCAGTTCTTCTTGATAGGCTCATTGCGCAATATGACTGGCGCATAACTTTTATGCTGTATGGCGCTACGCTGTTGTGTATTATGCTGCCCATCGGAAGTGTCTTTCTACGGCAGCAGCCCGAGGATTATGGGATACCGCCTGATGGCGATCTACCACCGGAACCTGAAGAGGAAACGGAGCAAGTTGCGACAGAGGAACATTGGACGTTAAAAGAGGCGCGACAGACCACAGTATTCTGGTTAATAATCATCAGCTTTTCATCCATCGCCATGCTTTCGACGGGCTTGATGTTTCATATGGTAGGGATCATTACCGATCATGGACTTTCGACATCAGAGGCGGCGCTTGTTTACGTACCCATTGCCGTGACGACCGCCCTTGTAAATTTAATCAGCGGCATTCTTGTTGACCGCACGCCGGTTCGATGGCTTTTAATCGGTATGTTATTCCTGCAAGCCCTTGCTCTGGGCATGGTCTCCTTCGTGCAGGATGTCTTTATGGCGTATGCCTATGGCATTATTCTCGGTGCTTCCGGCGGATTGAGCCGGACGGTGAGCGGCGTGATCTGGCCAGACTATTTCGGTCGACGTCATCTGGGGAGCATCACGGGCATGACCGCCGGTATCGGTATTGCGGCATCTGCATTAGGGCCGATGCCGTTCGGCATTGCACGCGATATACTGGGTAGCTATGATACAACGCTGATGGTCTGCGCTGTTATCCCTCTGTCCTTGTGTATGCTCAGCCCGTTTATTCGAAAACCAAAGAAAGAAGAGATAGACAGAGAGGAAGGTGTTGTATATGAATTATAAGTTATGATTTATGAATGGAAAAAATATAAACACTTATTTTATAGTTTTTTAGATAATGTTTTGGAATAAATCAACGAATCAGCGAAACCCTAAGGAAATAACCCCATTCCCAGATTCTCAGATTCGCTACTCAGAATTCCAATTCTTTTTCTAAATGCCTATAGAAACTCATCGACGACGTTCTCGTCGGGCATGTCGATGAAGTGATAATCGGATTTTTCGCCCTGGAAGCTTGGGGCGTATTGGGGGTGGTCGGAACGGATGAGAGCGTCGATCGGTTTGAAACGATCCCATATTCGGGTGGCCTCGTCGGCGGTAAAGCAGTCGGCGAATTTAGAACCCCATTGTAAGGTAATGGGATGATTTTGGGCTGCCCAGGTCTGGTCTTGTGTCGGCAGCGTGTTGAAATTGGGCTGTTTCAGGTCGTTGATGCGTCTGGCTGTTTTACTCAGGTATACCGTGGACAGTAATTTACCTTTCGGGCCACAGCCGGGATGCAGGCGGTCCAGGGCGGCATGATAGCCGTTCGTATCTTTGGCCAGAGCTGCCCGTAAGGCCGTTTCGGTGGCGTTGCGCATGGATTCGGTACGCCTGGTCCATCCTTCGAATTTATTCCGAACATCTGGTGCGAGGTACTCAAAATAACGGCGGTCCATATACTGATTGAACCTGGAAAAACCACCGTGGACGGTTCGTCTCAATCTGGTAGAATAATTGCTGCCCCAGTGCAGGATCGGCAGAATATATACAACACCGTCTCCTGCCTTGAGTTGCGTCTGAATCCCTCCCGATACCGGTACTTGATCATCTTTGCCAAACTGGGCGTCCTCTTCCGGTGTATTCACTCGAACATGACTGCCGGGAACCACCCAGAGGACGTCATCGTCATACAGCGGAATATTCCATTGTACATACCTGGGGCCGTTTTCAAGGATGTCATCCAGATATCCACGGAGTGGCGCGCAATAGGGCGGATACAGATCCCGATGCCATCCGCGATGCCTTGTCGCCAATCTTCGGCCGCTCGGCTGGAACCATCGCCGATGCGGCTGAGCTCCACATTTGTGAAGGCATCCGATTCCCGTTGAGGCACCAGGATCAGCGGCCTGTTGCGCTCCAAGTCTCGCTGGAGGTTTTGTTCGTCGAAATGGCGCTCGGCGAGAA
>CAJXCW010000342.1 GCA_913051705.1 uncultured bacterium | reverse complement strand
CAAAATAAATTCCGTGGCTCAATCACGCCATGGACCGGTAAACGCCAGTCTCCCAACTTCGGAGACACGCCGGTAATCGTTCCATAATTATATAGATAAAGCCAGGGCGGATCCAGAGATGGGGGTGACCTCTGCGGTCGGGGCTCGCTTTGCGATATGGGGCAGGGAAGGAAAAATCGTGGACGTTATGAGAAATTTTACTTACCAATCTTTACGGAATACCATAGAGCCGCTGGCCTTCTTCGCAGACCCGTCAGAGCACCGCTTCGCCCTGGTCCGTCTACGGGCCGGTGATATCCCTGCCGCTCCGGCTGCGGTTCAGGGTATCTGGGAACGTGTTCTGCCTCGTTATCCGTTCGACTACCAGTTTCTCGATGAAGATTTCGATGGAATGTACCGATCTGAAGAACGCATGAGTACACTACTGGGTTACTTCGCTGTGTTTGCGGTGGTCATCGCCTGCCTGGGGCTGTTAGGCCTGGCCTCGTTCACCGCAGAACAGCGTACCAAGGAAATCGGCGTTCGCAAGGTGCTGGGCGCCACCGTCGGCAGCATCATGGTCATGCTCTCGAAGGAATTCACCAAACTGGCGCTGCTGGCCAGCGTGATCGCCTGGCCGGTCGGCTATCAGGCGATCAAAGCGGCGCTCACTAACCCGGTCACGGCGTTGCAGTATGAGTGACGGATGTTACGCGAAAGGCTACGAAACATCAGGGTACTTTTTGTTTTGATGAAATCGACCATCGGATAACCCGGCCCGGCCTGATATGATGGGTGATCAATCATTGCGGTTTTTCTGCTGCAAATCGTAGCCGAATATAATCCGCCGTCCACTGGCCGTTTTCATCACACAATTTCGGTACCAGCGCCGTGCGAACCTCTGCCAGAAATTCACCCCGTTCAGCTTCCGGCAAACGTGAGGTAAAACTTTCTGCAAAAGTTTCCAGCCACCCGATAATGTCGCCTGGTAAGGGAGTGGGTCTGGGAATAAGCGCAATATAATGCATGACAAACCCTTGTTTTTCTAATCGTTTACCATATTCATCATCTGTAGGAAAATACCAGGGATTGATCTTGCTATCCTGAATCCCCCGTCTTTGTAATCCCTCCATCAGGGCCGTTACGATGGTGTTCACACAACCATGACCGCCGCATTCAGCGACGAATCGCCCACCCGGCTTCAGGGCGTTCCACACACCGGCAATCACCTCATCAGGCCGTTTCATCCAGTGCAGGGCGGCATTACTGAAGACCGCATCGAAGGTGGGTTCATAGGTGAGATGATGTCCATCCATCGTATGGGCATCGAGGCCACGGCCACGCGCCGCCTTAATCTGCTCTGCGCTCCCGTCCACGCCCACGACCGTGCAGCCCATATCAGCCAGTTTTTCCGTTAAGGCGCCGTCACCGCATCCCAGATCGAGAATATATTCCCCGGGTTCGGGCTCTAGCAATTCGACGACCGGCATGCCGAGATCCGCTACAAAGCGGGCATTTTGGGCATAACGGTCCGGGTCCCATGATTGTGACTGGGGCAAGGGGGGCTCCATTTTTATGAATGGTGAATGGTGAATTATGATTGATGGTTATTTATAATATGTTAATATAAGGATTACGAAACATCATTCACCGTTTATAATACCAATTGTCATACAATAGACCATGTATAATTTTCTATAACTTACAGAAAATTATAAGGTTATAATTCATAATTACTGATCCCTTCGGGCTCCAGCGAGCGCTGCGCGGTTCAACAATTGGTATAATTCACAAATAGGTGCTCTCTTGGCCTCCAAACCCCTTTCCGGCATCCTCGTAGTCTCCGTCGAGCAGGCCGTGGCAGCGCCATTGTGTTCGTGCCGACTGGCAGATGCCGGGGCGCGGGTGATCAAGGTAGAGCGACCCGAGGGGGATTTTGCCCGCAACTACGATAAGGCGGTACATGGGCAGGCGTCGTATTTTGTCTGGCTCAACCGGGGCAAAGAATCGATCGTACTCGACCTGAAAGAACACGCCGATCTTTCGGTACTGCGCCGTATTCTGGCCAGAGCAGATGTATTTATCCAGAATCTGGCGCCGGGTGCAGCAGACCGGCTGGGCTTAGGTTCGGAAGCCTTACGCGAAACCTGTTCCCGGCTCATCACCTGCGACATATCGGGTTACGGAGAAGGGCCCTACCGGGATATGAAAGCCTATGACCTGCTTATTCAGTCGGAAAGCGGCCTGGTATCGGTATCGGGGGCGCCGGGCGAGTACGGTCGTATCGGGGTATCGGTTTGCGATATCGCCACCGGACTGAATGCGACAAACGGTATTCTGGAGGCGTTGATGCTGCGGGAACGAACCGGTAAGGGGAGTGGCATCCAGGTTTCACTTTTCGATAGCGCAGCAGACTGGATGACGGTTCCCTACGTGCATCATGAATATGGCGATAAGACGCCGGAGCGGGTCGGCCTGAATCATCCCTCCATCGCCCCCTACGGCGGCTATCAGACCGGAGACGGCAAAACGATGGTTATCTCCATTCAGAATGAGCAGGAATGGGGACGCTTCTGCCGGTATATCCTGCAACGCCCGGATCTGATTGATGCGCCTGAATCCTGCGATAATAACGCCCGTGTAGCCCATCGTCCGGCACTCGATAAAATCATTAAGGCCGTCTTTTCGGAATATGCCCGGACCGATCTAGAACAAAATTTACGAGACCACGCCATCGCCTATGGCGCCGTGAATTCGGTAGCCGACCTGTCCACCCATCCACAGTTACGCCGATGGCCGATGGAAATCGATGGCCGGATAGCCCAGATGATAGCCCCACCGGTGATCAGAGAGGACGAGGATCAGGTCTTCCGTTCCGTGCCGCGACTGGGAGAGCATACGGTACAGATAAAGGCGGAGTTTGCAAAAAATGGGGGAAGCACCCATGAGTAACGTCCAGATCGAGTAACTTCCCCGGCTTGGCAGGCATAAGTGCCCGGATCCGTCAATTAACCGATTTGATACCGATCAACCAAAATCGCTACGGACAGATATCCGTATATGTATTATTGCCACATTCTTGAACGCGAGGATCGCGGCATGGTGGGGCCGTTTACGGTGAATTCGAGACTATCAGTGTATTTCATGCTATCTATCTATCCGTTGTAATCGGTATAGATAGACGCTTTGAACCAGGCTATCCGTATCCGTAAATGTGTTGAGGATAAGCGGAGAGAACAAAATTGAAAATTCAGAAGAAAGCAAGGTTGTTGTCAAAACAAATAGGGGACTAGACTGATGTGTTTGGTGTAACTGGGTCTCTGAAATATTTGCGTTCAAATCGAAAATCTGCACATCTTGACGGTTGAATAGGAATGCGAGGGCATCATTTATTTGATGGGTATTCTGTATACCTGGCAGTACGTCTGCCAGGAGATGGGCGTCTGGCGGCAGGATTTCATCCAACCTGTATAAGGTGTTTCTTAGAACCTCCCCCTCTGCTATCCAATATCGCCATTCCCTCATTATCCCTGAAGTCACTATTTCCTGCCTGAATCCGATAGTCAGCAATAAAGCTAAACAAACGATATCCAGGCGTTGCCAGATTATACGAGCGAGATGTTTAAATGATATGAAATTAGGCCAAGAGAAAGTAGCCAGACGATGCTGGATGTAAGCGGGATAGGTGGATAGTGCACATCCGGTAAACAGGGCGAACCCTATGCTCGGTTCCATCACACGCCGATTCATGATGCCCCCGATAATACGGATGTCGTACACCATAACCAGCGAAAGGCCACCTAATATCCAGAGCATCCATATACGTTCGTAATTTTGGGCGTGGATGAAAAAGTAAGGAATGGTCAAAACAATATACACATCTATAAGCCAGGATGTGGCCAGGATATGTGAAGCTAAATAAACCGCCAGTAAAACAACCAGTAAACCTGTCAACCGATTTGGGTCTTTAGATTCGTCTTTATTTGGTCTGATTAAACATAGTCCAATAAGGAGTATGTTGTGTCCGTATAAATACAAACGGCCATAGTCAACATAATTCTGAAACGCTAATATGAAATTGATCTCGGAAATAGAACCGACGATATGGTCACCTCGATATGATCCCATATAACTTTGTAAAATTAATTTTAGGCCACAAAGTAGAATTACAACCACAGCAATTTTTCGATGTGTGCCGGATTTCAGCTTGGGCACTGTAAAAACAAGCAGAGGTAAAAATATCGATAACGGAATAAATATCTCTTTCGTGAATATACCAAGGCCGAAAAAAAAGCTGGAAATTACCACTGTAACAATAGGGCGAAACGGCGTATACAAAAATAAATTCAGACCGATTACATAGCATAACATACCGAAAAAACCATCCAGTGTTCCTGTCCACCAGGAAAGGACTACCAGAGGTTCCAAATAGGCAAAAATAAGCGCTACAGCCCACCCGGCAAATTCACTGGTAAAAAAACAGATCGGAAGAGCGTCGTGTAGGGAAAGAGTGTAGATCTCGGTGGTCGCCGT
>CAJXCW010000341.1 GCA_913051705.1 uncultured bacterium | reverse complement strand
GGCTCATTATCTACACGGAGACCGTTCGCGCCCTATCGCGGGCGGCCGCCATGGATTGCAAGCTCATAGACGGCATCGCGGTGCCTGATACCATGACGACCAACATCGCCAAGCATTATTTTGCCAACAACTACCATGAGGCGGTCCGAGACGTGCAGGACATCGCCGGCGCGCTGCTCGTCACCGGCCCCTCGGAAGCGGATTGGGACCATGCGGAGACGCGCGACGATCTGGAACGCTATCTCGGCGGCCGTAAAGGCGTATCCACCATGGACCGGATGAAAGCGATGAACCTCATTCGCGATCTCACCGCATCGGATTTCGGCGGGTACCACGAACTCCTGGCCATTCATGCCGAAGGCTCTCTGGAGGCCCAGAAAATCACCATCTTCCGCGGATACGACCTGCTGCGGTGTATGGAACTGGCCAAAAAGGCAGCGGGGATCGAAGAACTTTAACCACGGGGAACATCATGTCAGAAAAAGTCCACTACTTCGAACTGTTACCTCACGAATTTCGCGCACGGCTGGCACAGCGGTCCATCGGGTACCTCCCGCTCGGGACGCTTGAATGGCATGGCGAACAATGTGCGCTGGGGAGTGACGCGCTGATTTCACGCGGGCTCTTTGAGCGGGCTGCGAAGATGCTGGGCGGTATTGTGTTACCCCCTATTTACCTGGGACCTGACCGGGCGTCTCCGCAATCCGAAGGTTCTGTATTGCAGGGGATGGATACGGCGGATGTAACCACGCCTCACAGGCAGTTGGACGGCAGTTGCTATTGGATTCCTAAAGGTATGTTCTTCCAGATTTGCGAGTCTATTCTGGCCCAAGCCGCTGGGGCGAACGGGCGGACGACTGGGAAACCCGGTTCGGCCTGAAGCTGGTGAGTGTGGCACGAGATCTACCGCAGTGGCAGAGCCAGACGGACCATGCGGCGAAAAACGAAACGTCCCTTATGATGGCGCTTCATCCAGATCTGGTGGATCTATCGCAATTGGACCAGGATCGTGCCGTCTGGCCGCAAGGCGTCGGTGGCGAAGATCCGAGAGACTCGTCGGTTGATCATGGGGAAGCTTGTCTCGAGGCGAGTCTGGAGGCGTTGCGAGTCCATTTGGAACAAATTGGGATATAAATCTATTATCGGTGGCCTCAGGGGGATTAAATTTATCTTAAATCCAGGCGACGACCAATGACGGCACGACGAGATCGAGTGACGATACCTACCGGGATCTTATAGGGGAAACCGGTGAAACAAACCCGGATATGGTGGCGTTAACAGGCGACATCATCCACTTTCCGTCTCAGGCCTGCCTTGATCATGCGCCGGCGTCTGTCAACCTGCTGGACATGCCCGTACTTTACACGGTAGGGAACCATGACTGGCATTTCCCGGGGCGTAGAGGGCCGTGCGGAATTGAGGGATACATGCCGGCCTCTTCTGAAACCCCTTCATAATTGATTGCGGATCCCGACTGGAATCATGAAAGTCGTGGCAGGTGGGGTACGGACGGAGACCTCCGATCGACTGAAACCTTCGCCGGAAAGATGGCCACGGCAAAAAATCTGGTTGGTGTTTTTTGCGGACATATACATTTTTACATGTGGACATGATCAGCCCGAACGCTGTCCAGTATGTTACCGCACCAGGATTTGAAGGCAGGAATCGGATGGTTGAATTCCAGCCGTTGCCGTAGCAAAGCGATAGTCGGCGGACTATATATTGCGTCCCTACGGTCATCATACCTTTCACACGGCCACGGCCGTCCGCTGCGCCGCCTTAACACAATCCGCCAGGATGGGCACACCGTCCTGAATATCTTCCAACGACGGAAATCCATACGCAATACGCAGATACGGGATGTCCTCATTCGCCGGGCTGAATCCCTGTCCCGACGCGTAAATCACACCGCGCTCGGAGGCCAGGGCCATCGCGCGTTTTGTGTCCGTGGCATCCGGCATGCGCACCCAGACGAACAGGCCGCCCGGTGGATCGGTCCACCAGACCTCTTCGGCCATATCACTGAAATGGGTTGCCAGTCCCTCGACGACCGCGTCTTTACGCGCCTTCATGATCGTGTTGATCCTGGAAATGTGCTCCCACAGATGGTCCCGGAAGTATTCGGCCACGATCATACTGGCCAGGGTGTTCGTGCCGCCATCTCGTTTGTTCTCCATGATGCGCCCCTGCAAATCGTTCGGCGCCATAAAATAGCCAAGCCGGACGCCCGGTCCGAGGATCTTCGAAAATGAGGCGACATAGACCACGCGGTCATCTGTATCGAGCGTATATAATGTCGGCGGCGCCGGTTCCGATCGGAAGAGGATGTCTCCGTAGCAGTGATCGTCCACGACCAGCGTATCATATGCCTTCGCCAGTTCCAGCAGACGCTTTCGGCGTTCCAGCGGCAAAATCGAGCCGGTGGGATTCTGATGGGTGGCGATCGTATAGATGAATCTGGGCGGCGTCCCGGCATCGGTGAGCCGTTTCAGCAAGGCCTCCAATTCGTCCATGATCAGACCCTGCCCATCTATCGGAGCACTGGCCATTTGCACCCCGCGACCGCGAAAGACACCCAGCGAACCGCCGTAGGTGTGCTCTTCCACGATGATGGTCTCGCCGGGTTGAGCAAAGGCTTCGGTAATTAGTTGCATGGCCTGCATAGAACCGGACGTCAGCACGATCTCGTTAAGCGAGACAGCCTGGCCTTCACTTCGCTCAAATCGCCTGGCGGCAATCTCCCTAAGGCCGGTATAGCCGCTGCCGTCCGGGTAATTCACTAATGCCGTACCGTGCTCAGCAATAACCCGGGCCGCGGCTTTGGCTAATTCTTCGGATGGAAACGACGACGGATCGGGACGCCCGGCGCCGAAGTTGTATTCACGCATGAGGATGTACTCCTGGTTGGATGAGAGGCTTGTACACACATTGTCTTTAACCTCGGAGGCCTGTTTTTATCCTGGTATATGTTTAGTATTATTTCTGAATTATGCGGCGATGTATACCAATATAATATGTATTATGTATGGTTGGAAGAGATAATACTGGATAATATGCCTATGGCATAAAGCGGAACATTGCAGATTTTACCATCCTGTTTGAGATTTAACAGGGTGGATCTTATTAGGTAGGATGATGTGAACTGCTCGTCATATGATTTCAAACGCTTGCTTTTAGAATTCACACTGGCTTTGACCTCAAGCGGAATGATGTGTTCTCCCGTTTCATAGAGAAAATCCAGTTTCGCCGTCCCGCCTTTACTGCGCCAGTAGTATAATTCATTTTGTCCAGCCGAAATAAGTTGCTGCGCTACGTAATTCTCAACAAGGGCGCCTTCATACTCGTTGAAAAGACGGGTACCTTGCGCCAAAATATCGACCGGTAACCCAGCCATCGCGCCCAATAGGCCGACATCCAGGACGTAAATTTTGAAAGCACTCCGATCCGCATAATACTGAAGAGGATAACGACTATTCTCAACGCTGCAGACACGATATATTAATCCGGCATCTTCCAGCCACGTCATCGCATTTTCATATTCTCGTGCTCGGGCGCCGGATTTAACAGTGGAAAATTTAAACTTATTGTTCTCCCCGGCCAGATGCTTCGGAATAGAGTCCCATATGTGCATCCGCTTTGGGATATCGGATGCAGGCGCCTGTCTGGCAAAATCCAGGATGTATGCATTAATAATTTCCTGATGAATCTCTCGAACATCATGGTGGTTTTCAGTCTCTGAAAAATGAGAGACTGCTTCAGGCATACCGCCGATAAAATAATACGTCCGCAGCAGGTCGATCAGATCTTTGTGTAATATTTCAGATAACGGCGTAAAGTGATCTATATCTTCCAGCAACTGCCGGTATCGCGAGGAACCCACCGCATCCAGAAATTCCAGAAACGTCATCGGATATAAATTCAAGAAGTTCACCTTACCGACCGGAAATGATCCTGACCTGGACAGCTTGGCACTCAATAAGGAACCTGCAGCAACAATATGGTAAGTAGGGGCTTCTTCTTGAAAATACTTGAGGGCGTTGAGCGCCCGATCAGACACCTGTATTTCATCGAATATCACCAGGTCCGTTTCAGGATGAATATCCGCCTCACTATAAATAGAGAGTTCATTCAAAATGCGCGTCGGCTTTAAATTTCGTTCAAAGAAGGTGTCCATCGCCGGTTCTTCTTCGAAGTTAAAATAAAAAACACGATCATACGCATCGCTTCCGAATTTTTTGAGCAGATAGGTCTTTCCTGTTTGCCGGGCGCCTTTTAATAGCAACGGCTTTCGACGGGATGACGCTTTCCATGTGAGCAGCGCATGATAGAGGTCTCGTTTCATACGCACCAATGTACACCTGCCATGATTGTCTGTCAATCATTTCGCAGATATAATGTGATTTTTATCACATTATTCATGGGTAAAACGTGATTATTGCCACATTATACTGGCATAGAACTGGATAATTGTTTTGAGGTCTTATCCCAGACCAGGACATTAAACCGGCGATATTGACAGGCGCC
>CAJXCW010000340.1 GCA_913051705.1 uncultured bacterium | reverse complement strand
CTGGTACCGTCTGTCGAACAGTCATCAATAATAATCAATTCGAGATCTAACTTCACGGCGAGCACACGCTGGATGATTTCTTGAATGGTCGCCTGCTCGTTGTAGACAGGCATTATAACGGATAGAAGCATATAGGCAGTGTTGTTTATTCTTTCGACCTATTGATCGGCGATATTATTGAGGGGCTACTTCTGTATCTGAATTTTTCCAATGGTCTCCAATGTGGCCAAGAAACAGAGGGATCGTTCCAAAGCGGCAGCCTTATTTCTGTTTGGTTTCGAGGAGACGTTTGAGGGCCTTGCGGGTATATCGAGCCTGGACTTCGGTCTTTTATTCACCTCGTTTTTGTTTTTCTAATGGCTGCTCTTTTGAAGGTCCGATCTCCTGTACGAGCAGATTGAAATCAAAATCTTCGCCCACAGAATGGATATCGAAATCTTCTTCTTTTATGCCCCAGTATTTGAGTCCGATATTCGTCCACACGTAGAGCCAGTAGTTGAGGTGTATATCCAATCCAAGATAACGTTTTGAACACTTCCTGGTGAGCCACCAGGCTTTCAGAACGGCACTGATCGTAGAGGGCTTTCGGATCAGATACGCGATACGGAACATAAACATTTTGCGGTTCTGAGCGTCTTTTATCTGCATTTTGAGATATTCCAGAGGAGAACCGTAACCGACCCGGTCAATCGGTACAAATGTATCGCTGTCCATGATCAGGTCCAGGTGTTTCTTAAACCGGGCAAACTGAAATCCGGGTTCCGTATATCTATGAATGAAGTCCACAAACCCCTTCTTCAAAAACTCCGCATCTTGTAGGTATCGAATATTGGTTTCGATTTTTTTACGGACGGTGACTTCTTCATCTCGTTTAATTAATCTGCCGGTCTGCTCCATACGTCTGTAGAGCGGGGTGCCGGAAAGCGCCATCAGGAACGAAGGATCGCCACCAATCAATCCTACATCGATAAAGAAGTCCAGCGTCTCTTCAAAAACCGTTTCCGTATCGGAATCGAAACCGAATATCATCCCCGGCGCTATGATAAAACCGTAGAACTGAATCGTACGAACCGCCTGATCCAGGACTTCGACATTTTGAACTCTAGCGGTTTCCAGCAGGGAATTCTGGTTTACGGATTCGATGCCGATGAACAGAAGGGAAAAACCGGCTTTCCACATCTTATGCATGAGATCCAGCATCTTATACAGATTGATGGTCAACCAGGTAAAGATGGAGATGCCGGCGCCGGTACGTTCTTTCCAGGCAACGATGGCATCCACACATTCGCGTGCCCAGGCCACCTCGCCTATAAAATTGTCACAGGCGAACTGTATCTGGGTGATGCCCAGCTTATGATACTGGTCCAGTTCTTCTTATGATGAGGCTTACCGGTTTGTTATTGGACTGATTGTTTCCAGGCAGAACGCGGATATCACAGAATTCACACAAAATAGGACAGCCGCGTGAGACTTCAAGGACGGCGCCGTAATAGTGTTCTATCTTCGGTTTCAGAAGGTCGATACGAATGTTTTTCGCCTGCTGTATGGGAAATCGTGCCTCTGCTTCGATGATCTGGGGAAGGTCTCTATAAGAGGCATCCTCAAATGCGCTCAGAAACATAGGTAGTGTTTCTTCCCCGTCCATAATAAAGAGGTAATCGAAATACTGAAGGTAGGATAACTTCCCTTCCTCCCGGAGAGACCAGGTGATCGGTCCACCCAGTATGAAAGTCGAATCAGGATATTTTTCTTTCACCAGATCGTGCGCTTTACGAATCGAGTCAAGGTCCTGGTTTATGCCCGAGAACGCAAAGACATCGGATCGGACGACCTCGTGAATATTATCTATCTTACAATCACAGATCGTGACCGACCAGTCATCCGGCACATGGGACGCCAGAGTATAGGCCCACAACGGCGCAAAATAGGTGCCGTAATTCTGATCATACCGAATATCGGGATTATGAACGAATGTAATCGCAAAAGACTTTTGATTTACATCCGGTTCGACAGAGGCGACCATATGCGTGTCCTGTTTTCTATAATTTCATCTATTATGAAAAGTGGCTCTATATTAGAAAACACGTAAAATTAATATAAAAATAGAGAAGGGATTGTCAAGGTGTAGGATCGCATATCATCGATTCCGAACCCATTCCGAGATCTCACCGATAAACGCCCTGAACGAGTCTTGCTAACTACTCACCAACACCTTCTTCAGGGCCGAGATGAACGCCTCGTTCTCTTCCGGCAATCCGGCGGTAACCCGGAGCCAGCCCTGGATACCCCAGCGGGCTCTCGCATTACCTACCAGCACGTTGTATTCCTCTCTCAGCTTGTTGACGATGTCGTCCGAATCGGCCTTGGTGTTGATCATGACAAAACTCGATTCGCTCGGCAGATATTCGACGCCCATGGCCTTAAGCTGGTCGTAGAAATACCGCTTACCGATGAGGACCATTTCGCGGGAACGGCGCGTGTGTTCATGGTCTTCGAGGGCGGCGGAGGCGGCATGGGTGGACAGCATGGTGAGCGTGTTGGCCTTGTGAGCGTTTATTGTTCTTATTACCTCAGGCTGGGCCATGGCATAGCCGACTCGCATGCCGGCCATGCCGAATATCTTCGAGAAGGTCCGGATTACAATGACATTTGGATGATCTTTGATCAGCGGCGCAGCGCCGACTCGATCCGCCTCATTTTCGGCAAAATCGACATACGCCTCGTCGACCAGCACCATAATCCGAGACGGAATTGATTCGATAAACGATTTCAGTTCGCTCATCGGTGTCAGATGACCGGACGGGTTCCCCGGCGTGGTGACGACCATAAACCCTGTTCGGTCCGTAATCGCGTTACGCATCCCATTCAGGTCCGGTTTAAATCCGTCCAGCACCGGAACCCCGACCGCCTTAGCACCGAACTGATCAGCCATGCGCCTTACAAATTGAAAGCCGGGGGTGATTTCGATGGATTCAACCCCTTCCTTTAGATAGGTATGCCCGATGGCGTACAGCAGATCCGATGAGCCGGCCCCGACGGAAATCCAGGGATCTTTTACCGGCGCAAAGGGACTGTCTGACCACTCCACTACCGGCACGTCATGTCTGCGAGCCAACTGGCCTAGCAGGTCCGGATTCTGGCCGTAGCGGTTGATATTGTAAACCAGACCGATAATGGCTTCCACCGCTCTGGGCGATGGTCCCAGGGCATTTTCGTTGCCGTCGATCCGCACCAATCCTGGCGGTACGCCCCATCCTCGAACGGAAGAGCCGCCTACCATCTGGGCCACGGCTTCATAACTGCCCACGGATAATAATCCGGCGCCTGCCAATGCACCTTTCAAAAAACCGCGCCTTGATACGCTCCATTGACCTGAATCGGTCCGTGTCTTAGTTTTTCTCATGATTCTTCTCCTGGATAGACTTACTATGCGATGTGACAGAGGATTAATACTATGATAGTATACAACTTGAAAAGGGCAAGGCGAAACGGATAGGTGGACGTCCATCCTTCCTTGACGCCCCTCTTCTCACGGCGTAGATTGGAATTTATGCTCACCGTAGACCAACGGCAACAATAGGGCAGTAAGCAGGGTCACCTCATTCGCTATCGTTTTCTGCCTACTGCATACTGCTTACTGCTTTTCAACCTGCCCTTTAACCCGGTCAACAAAGTCGTCATTGATCGCCGGCCGTTTTCTCGTAGTTTGATAGGTTCATACAACCTATCGTAAGCGCACGGCGTGCCGTGCACCTCCACCATCCGGATCTTATGAATACATTCAACCAATTAAACCAACTCCTCTCCGAACGCATCCTCATCATCGACGGCGCGATGGGTTCACTGATTCAGGGCTATCGCCTGGATGAAGCGGGTTTTCGGGGTGAAGCGTTCAAAGACCATCCGTCCTCACTTCAGGGTAATAACGATCTGCTTTCGATCACGCAGCCTGATATCATTGAAGAGATCCACAGGCTTTATCTTGAAGCCGGGGCCGACATTATTGAGACCAATACCTTTACGGCCACGTCTATTTCTCAGGCCGACTATGGCCTTGAAAACTATGCCTACGATATCAATATAGCGGCGGCACAGATCGCAAAACGCGCGGCGTTGGCCATCATGGCTATCGATCCATCACGATCCCGGTTTGTCGCCGGGTCTCTGGGGCCTACCACCAAAACCGCTTCGCTGTCACCGGATGTCAATAACCCGGCGTATCGTGCGGTTACCTTTGATGCGTTCGTCGAATCGTACAGCGAGCAGGCCCGCGGGTTACTGGACGGCGGTGTAGATATCCTTCTCGTTGAAACGCACATCGATACGCTTAACATGAAGGCGGCGTTATTCGCCGTCAACTCGTTGTTCGACCAGGGCATACGTCGCGTACCGCTCATGGCCTCGTTCTCGATTGTGGATGCCAGCGGGCGTACGCTGTCCGGACAAACGGTTGAAGCGTGCTGGACGTCGATACGGCATGCCGGGTTGTTCAGCGTGGGGATCAACTGTTCGCTCGGTGCCCCGGAAATGCGACCGTATATAGAAGAGCTTTCTG
>CAJXCW010000339.1 GCA_913051705.1 uncultured bacterium | reverse complement strand
AACTCACCAACTCACCAACTCACCAACTCACCAACTCACCAACTCACCAACTCACCATTTACCTATGAATCTTGGCATTGAAAATCGAATCGCCATTGTGGGTGGCGCAAGTAAGGGACTTGGCCGGGCCTGTGCGGAACGGCTGGCAGCCGAAGGGGCGAACCTGACCGTCTGTGCCCGGAACGAAGCGGATCTGGAGGCAACCGCCGATGCCATCCGGCAATCCACCGGGCGATCTGTACTGGCTGTCGCGGCGGATTGGAGCAAGGCGGAAGATATTGACCGGACGGTAGAAGAAACGATTCAGACGTACAACCGGCTTGATATCCTGGTACACAACACCGGAGGACCACCGCCGGGTGAATTCTCAGATCATCCAGATGAACACTGGCAGGCAGCCTTCGAACTTCTTCTGTTTTCTGCCATTCGTATGTATCGGGCCGTTACCCCTCATATGCAAAAGAATCATTGGGGGCGAATCATCAATATCGCTTCGATTACGGTCAAGGAACCCTGGGAATCACTCATCCTGTCGAATGTATTCCGATCCGGCCTGGTCAGTCTGGCCAAGACGATTTCCAGAAAATTGGCGGCGGATAACATCCTGATCAACACGGTTTGTCCCGGACTCTACCTGACCCAGCGGATGGAAAACGTGCTGAACAATCAGGCGGTAAAAAGTGGGCGGACGCTTGATGAGGTTATGGCCGAATATACGGCAGAAATTCCGGTTGGCCGTATGGGCGAACCGGAAGAACTGGCCAATCTGGTTGCCTTTTTTGCTTCCGAGTCAGCCAGTAATATCACCGGCACTGCCGTGCAGGCAGACGGCGGTGCGGTAAAAAGTGTCCTGTAAAAAGGGGGAAATCATGTGTGGACGATACTCATTAGCTGCGGATAAAACCACTTTTTCCATGACCTTTCCCGACTTTCATATCCCGGATGCTTTACCTCCTCGATTTAATATCGCCCCTACGCAACCGGTCCATGTGGTGGCGAATAACCGAAACCGGGAGATCGAGCTGTTTCATTGGGGATTGATCCCCTATTGGGCCAAGGAACGTTCCATTGGGAATAAAATGATCAATGCCCGAGCGGAAACACTGGCTGAAAAACCATCTTTCAAACATGCCTTCAAACGGCGAAGGTGCCTTGTTCTGGTCGATGGATTTTATGAATGGCAACGCGACCAGGTAAGCAAAACGAAAACACCGATGCATATCCGTATGAAATCCGGACGTCCATTCACTTTTGCGGGATTATGGGAATCCTGGAAAGACGAAGACGGCGTACCGCTGTTGTCTTGCACAATCATCACGACGGAACCCAACGAGCTAATGGAAAAAATCCATAACCGGATGCCGGTGATTCTTCATTCAGATGATTATGATGAATGGCTGTCTGCCGGCGAACGTCCCCCCGAAAGTCTTCAGCATCTTCTCATGCCTTATGAGGCGGATGAAATGACGGCCTATCCGGTCTCGAAGCTGGTGAATAGTCCGGTTAATGAGTTACCGGAATGTATGGAACCGGTGGGGGAAGAGTTGTAAATTATGAATGATGATATATAAATTATAAATCAAGAATTGGTAGACTATCCCCCTTCCTCAGTGGGGATATAGAGGGATTCCATTATGACGTGTAAATATGTTTCCTTTCTCGGCATTGTGGCTTGCAGCTTATTTGGTATGACCGTCGTTTTAAATGCAGAGCAGAACGGGTTGGTTAACAGGGTGGGTAAAAGGTTGCCAGCAGACGCAGCGCCGTTAGAGCGACAGGTGTACCGGTATATGGCACGGGAGCCGGAGACCCTGGATGTCAGCGTGGCGCTGGCCCGGGCGGAAAACAGTGAGTTTTTATTTGAACGGTTGTTGTTGTTTGATCAGAATAATGATCTGATCCCCGGAGCGGCGGAGCGATGGGATGTATCGGAGGACGGCCTGACCTGGACCTTCCATATCAGGCCGAACAGCCGTTGGAGTGACGGACGACCCGTCACAGCCCAGGATTTTGAATATACCTTCAGACGATTACTCGATCCATCTGTCGGGAACCGGTTGGCGTTTCTGTATTACGACATCAAAGGCGCTCAGGCATATAATACCGGAGGGAACACCCCACCTGTTGATCTCGGCGTCCGGGCTGTGGATGACCTTACTTTCCAGATCATGACAGAGAAGCCCAGTCCCTTTATACCCTATCTGGCAGCTTTTCAAGGCTCTTCCCCCGTTCCCGCCTGGCAGGTGGAAAAATACGGCCGGCGATGGACGGATGCGGGTAATTGCGTATCAAATTCTTCATACCTGCTCGTCGATTGGCGTGCCGGTGATCGGATAACTTTCGAATTGAACCCCGGCTATTCGGGGCCGAATAAAGGGTCTGTTGAACGGATGGTCGAAATCTTCACGGTGCCCGGATCAGCTCAGGCGGTCCTCGCCTACGAAAATAATGAGATAGACCGAACCTCCGTTACCGTCGAGGATATCGATCGGATACGTCGTGATCCCGTATTAGGCAAGCAACTGTACACTTTTCCTTATTTTGCGACCACCTATTTGATCATGCAGACCCAGCAGGAGCCGTTTAATGATGTGCGGGTACGCCAGGCATTTGCCCATGCTATCGACCGCGAGGCGCTTTGCAGGGTCGTCCATCGGGGGATGCATCAACCGGCTTATAGTATGCTACCAAGCGGTTTTTCAGCCAGTGCGGGGGATAAGTATAAATCCGCTCAGGTATATAATCCGAGCCGGGCAAGACGTCTTTTACAGGAAGCCGGTTACCCGGAAGGACGCGGTTTCCCGCATGTCGAGTTTTTTATCACCGGTAAAACATCGCGAGAGGTACAGGCGATCCAGAATATGATCAAGCAGGTGTTGAATGTAGATATAGACATCGGTACCCTGGAATCCAGAGCCCTGGGTGAACGCATGTATAATTATGAGGTCCCGATGACTCTTTTATCATGGTGGTTCGATTATCCTGATCCGCATAATATGTTGACCGCCCCCTGGCGCAGTCGTCCAAAAGGGTTCGGCCGTCAGGACTGGATTCATCCTGCGTTCAATGACTATGTGGACCGCGCGGCCCATGAGCTTGATCCGGAGAAGCGGCTGGCCATGTACGACCAGGCCGAACGCATCCTGTCCGAAGAAGTCGGCGGCATATTCCTCTATCATCGATATGCCTTCGACTTGAGGAAGCCCTGGCTGAAGGGAATTAAAAAGGATCGGATGGGGTTTTATCCGTATCTGGAACATAATTCGAATGTGTGGTTTGATCTATATATCGGTGCAACCGATTGAAAATGATGTACTTATCAAATGTGTCTGCACAACGCACGCAAGATAATGAAAAGGAGTTTAGACAATATGGCAAGAAAATCGCTCTGGTCAACCGCCCCTTCACAGGATAAAACGGTTGTCGAGCGGGTTTCCAGCATGATTCAGCCGGAAATACTCAAAACTGACGAATACGATAGCCATAACGGCGGCACCGGTAACGATATTTGGGCAATGATATCCGCTGCCGGTACCGGAGACACCCGGTGCTTAAAGCGTTTGTTGAAAAGAAACTCAGAACTCGTGCGGTGTCAGTTTTCTTACCGTGCACCGTTGCATTTTGCGGTTCGAGAGAATCAACGTGAAGCGGTCGAGGTGCTTCTGAAAGCAGGTGCCGCGCCGTGGTTCAGATCCGGCAGCAAATCCCATGAAACGCCGATTCAGATCGCTCATGACAGGGAGTTCAAGGACATCCACGCCATGCTCACGGACTATATGGCGCGAGTATACCAGAGTACGCCCGACGGGTCCCTTCTTGAAGAGGCCGTCAAAGCCAAAGATCTTGATCGTGTAACGGCCCTGCTGGATAGTAATCCAGCCTTGATTACAGAGACCGATGAATTGGGTAATCCGGCACTCTTTGCCGCGGTGGCTGCGAATGCGTTCGCCATGGTCGATCTACTCCTGAATCGCGGCGCGGACCTTCGGTCGCACAATGCCAGAGGGGCGGGGTTGCTGGACCTTGCGTCTGAGGTCATGATCGGTTATCTACTGGCCCGCGGTGCGGAGATAGATATTCGTTGTGCGTCTCGTATAGGCGATTTTGATGAGGCCTGTCGGCTATTGGATGCAGATTTGGACCTGGCAAAGGAGATCACACCCCATCTTCTGTCTCCTCTTAAACTGGCTGCAGAGGGAAGACATACAAGCATTGTCCGTCTGCTGTTGGAACGTGGTGCCGATCCAAACGCGCCCGAACACGGTGCAGGAAGAGGCGGTGCCCTGCACATGGCATCCGCAAGAGGGCACTTTGAAATTGCCAAGATCCTGCTGGAGCACGGTGCCGACCCAAATGCTTACGTTGAATCTTCCGGCGACTGCCTGCTCATCGCTAAAGACCGCAAACAAAGCCATATGATCCCCTTGCTGGCGTCATACGGTGCGGGCTCGAGTGTTTACATGTATCTTTTTACAGAGGAGATCGAACCCATTGCCGCCATGTTTCGGGTAGACCCGTCTCTGGCCAATAACCTGACTGCCTTTGATCAAGCGGCAAGGTCAGGCTTACGGGACAT
>CAJXCW010000338.1 GCA_913051705.1 uncultured bacterium | reverse complement strand
AATAAATATACGGTAGTCTGGGAAAATACGTTCTTTCAAATCCTGGCTCCCTTGGATAGTAATAGCCTGCTGTAATACCTTGATGTAAAAGACCGTGCATAAATAAGTGTGCCATTTTCACGTTTACCTGTTACGCTTCACGTATCAGCCCACCGCTTATGTCCAAAACCAAAGCCGGTATCATCCTCTCTGCCGCCTTACTCATTGGAAACATCTTCCAATTCTTCCAATCGATTATCGTTGTCTACTTCTTTGCCCCTGATATTTTAGTCTCCTATAGATTCGGCGTCCTCTTAGTCAGTTTTTTTCCTCTGGCCACGCTGGGTATGATCGACAGCATTTTTTACTTCATATCTGGAAGGTATGAAAAGGATGCTGGTAATTACGTGGGAAACACCCTCATCATCTGCACGATCATTTCGCTATTCATCCTGTTGATCTTTCATCTGATCCTTAAACCGTATGTGTTGATTTACACGGACATGGCGCCCTACTTGAATGAAGTTAGCGCCTATGTTTATATCGGCAGCTTTATCTTTATTAATTTAACTGCCCATAATGCTTTGGTCGGATATAACCAGGTCACGATCGCCAGCCAAGTCAGGGTGTTTCAGATAGGGATTAGATTTATCGCTATAGCGTCTACGTTATACTTCGGTATCATTCAATCCATCCATGCGTTCATCCTTCTGATCGTGTTCCTGGAAATCGGTCAGACTTTCCTCTATGTCCTCGTCTTACTGAGAAAAAAATTGTTGTCTTTTCATTTTAAGGACATCAACAGAAAAGCGCAGCTTAACTATTCCTTTGTCTTGGGGATCACCAGATTTGTGCCTTTCCTGAGTGTGAATATAGACAAAATCATGATTGTTATGCTCATGGGTACGTCAAGTTTTGCGATCTTCAGTGTCGCAGCCGTCGAGCTTCCGCTTGCAGGAATTGTTATCAGCGTGTTCGGTTCGGTCTTATTTTCAACCTATGTGAAATATGTGGAGGCGCATGACTATCAGAACATCATAAAAATATGGCATAAAAGCTCAATTCGCGGGATGATTATCAACGTGCCCGCAGGGGTCTGCATCTTCTTTTATTCGGATGTCCTGTTCCGCCTCATTATACCCGAGGATTACTACGAAGGCCATCAGGTCTTTGGCATCTACGCCTTGCTCCTGCTCCTTAGATTCAACGATTCGGATGTCCTGGCCAAAGTGCTGAATCAAAATGCCATCATTCTCAAAGCCTCGACCCTGGGGCTGATCACCAACATCATCGGCACCTACGTTTTTATCAAATTATTCGGTCTCTGGGGCGCCGCTCTGGCTACGCTTTGTGGCCTGGTGGTCGCCTGGCTCTACTACTTGAGAGCTTACGCGCGATTGCTGGAATCCCGCGTAAGCCACATATTTCCCTGGAAACCATATGCCATCCTCATGGGCATCTCGGTAACCTTTTTCGGCATATCAAAAATGATGATCCATCATATCGGAATCAGTATTGTCTTGGTTATCCTGGGTGGAGTAACATATATTTATTACGTATTCACTATTCTGGATCAGACCGAGAGAGACTATATACTTACCAGGTTAAAACGCCTATAATGTTCTTTTTATCACCGCCCATACCCCCGTGCCTTCTCCCCTGTGTCCATCCATCGGGCGAAAACAGTCTCCGTGGTTTAGCCCTTCTGACAAACTAAACTACCTGGAGATGCCATGTGCGGTATAGCAGGAATAATGAGTCTGGACGGCCATGAGCGGCCTCTGTTTCCCGCCCTGGCTGATATGAGTCGGCAGATGTATGTCCGTGGTCCGGACGATGAAGGTTATCTGGCTGGCTTTTTTGATACTCGCCCGGTACAGAACCTGGCTGGAGATACCACCCCGGTGCTGACCGATCTTTCCAGCCCCGATTTCTATCCACGCGACCACTATCAATCAGCCGCTTCCTTAACGGCCCACATGGGATTCGCTTTCCGGAGGCTGGCGATCATTGACCTGTCGCCCACAGGGCATCAACCCATGTGTACCCGTGACGGCCGGTTTTGGATTATTTTCAACGGCGAAATATATAACGCCTCCGAAATCAGACGGGATCTGGCCGATCAGAGGATTGAGTTTGTCGGGCACAGTGATACAGAAGTCCTGCTCTACGCGCATCAGACCTGGGGACCGGACGCTCTGAAGAGGTGTAACGGCATGTTTGCCTTTGCGATCTGGGATAACGTCGAAAAAACGCTCTTCTGCGCCAGAGACCGCATCGGCATCAAGCCCTTCTATTATACGATAACCGACGGTCAATTCATCTTTGCTTCAGATATTAAAACACTGATCGCATCAAAAAGGTACCAGGCGGAGGTTGATCCGGAGGGCCTGTATCATGCAATGAGTTATGGCGTAGCGCCCCGACCGATGACGGCGTTCAAGGGCGTTCGGGCGCTGGAACAGGGCCACTGGCTGCATCTGGATGGTCGTGGACACATGGATGATCAGAGTTACTGGCGCATCCCCACGGGTATGCAGGATAGAAAGATGTCTGAACTGGATGCCATTGACCAGCTCAGATCGACGTTGACCCAAGCCGTAGCCCGCCGCCTGATCGCTGATGTCCCCGTGGGGACCTTCATGAGCGGAGGTATAGATTCAACCACGATAACAGCCATCGCAGCCGATAAAAGCCCCGGTATTACCGCCTTCACACTGGCCTTTGCATCGGACGAGATTTATGATGAACTGCCTCAAGCACAAGCCACGGCAGCTATGCATCCCGTTCAGCATGTCGTCCGTTCAGTAAACCCGGATATCATCATCGATCATATCGAAGAGATGACCCTGTGCTACGAAGAACCTTACTATTCCCTATCACCCAACTATGTCATATCCCAACTGGTTTCGGAACACGGATTGAAAGTGATTCTGGCCGGGCTCGGTGGGGATGAGCTGTTTGCCGGTTACTCGCGGGCTTTACTAATTAAAAAGTGGCGACTGCTACGGCGCATAAGACCCTTGCTGAGGGTAACAAGTCTATTGGGCGGACGGTTTATACGCCCGTATAAGAGAGCCACCGTATCTTCTGCGGACAGACTGGATTCTCTGACGTTCGCCATCTTTGATGATGTGGAAAAGCACAAACTGTTTAAGGCATCCCATGCCGATTCATTTAATTCTATAGACCGTTTACATCAACTGTATGTGCCTGAGGATATGACTTTCTCTGATGATCTGGAGGCGTTTCACTACATGGAAATGATGAACTATGTCGGTAATCATCATGTGTATCGCACGGATCAATTCACCATGCGATTCTCCTTAGAGGGCAGATTCCCATTTTTCGACCACGAGTTGGTAGAACTGGCCTTCCGCATACCGTCTGAACATAAAATTCGGGGTAATATACAAAAATATGTACTCAGAAAAGTAGCGGAACCTTTGATCCATCCGAGCTGCCTGGATATGGAAAAGAAAGGCTTCAGTTTGCCCGTCGGACGATGGATGAATGGCCCCTTAAGACCGCTCATTGAACAGAAACTTAAGCAGGTATGCGACAGGGATCTGTTTAATCAGGATTATGTCTGGAAAAGCTGGCAGGCCTTCCAGGAAGGTAGATTGGCCTACGAGTCCATCTGGCAGATTGTAGCCGTCGAATTATGGCTGGAAGCGTTCTTTTCTAATTCCTTTCCCACGCGAAATGGACGTTGATGCCATGACCCATTTAAACAAAATTTACCACATTACCGGATCAGCATCGCAGTATTTACAGGCCGTGATGATACTTCACCAGATGTCTCAATCTTCGTCCTTATCGGAGATGGACCACTATCTGCTGTACGCCGGCATCGAGGATTTGCCCGACTTAAACCATTGGGCCGCCCGCAACAAGGTGTCTATCCCAACCGTTCACGAATACGAATTAAAGGGACAGAACGGACTGGACTTAAGCCGCTTACAATATGAAATCGCGCATAGGCTGGATGAAGAGACGGAACCGGTTGCGCTGGTTGCCTATGGTACAAGCGTGGTCTCTTATTGCGCTGCATTTATCGGCGCCGGAATGAATATCCCGGTTGTCCATATTGAGGCCGGGGAAAGATGCTTTAATCGAGAGGAATTCCCGACCGAGTTACTGGGCGTCCTATCGGATCATTGCGCCTCGTTATGTTTGACCGCAACGAAACGCGGAGCTGCAAATTTGCGACGGGAAGGTATTGCACCGCAAAGAATTCGGCTTGCAGGCGATCCCCTGGTTGATTTTTTTCACACGGTCAATCTCATCGATTATCCATTGCCGTTTAATACCTCTGCAATGGAATCCGATTTCTGTCTGGTCGTCATATATAGCGATCAAAACCAGACCACCTTGCCGGATCTATTGGCAATCTTCACCTCATTAAAAGAGATACAGCGCCCTCTGGTGTGCATCGTTGATCCGAAAATGATGAACGAATTAGAGAAGACCTCTTGGAAACCATCCAACCGATTAAACGTGCATATGGTGTCTTCATACGGCGATTATCTCGCACTGCTTCTTCGTTGTGACCGGTGTTTAACCAACTCTGCCGATGTGATGAGAGAAGCCTATTTAGCACA
>CAJXCW010000337.1 GCA_913051705.1 uncultured bacterium | reverse complement strand
GATGACCTTTAATAAAGAATAAAGAATTGGGTTAGTCACCATATCGTATTCTGGCGCGGGCTCCAACCGTTGTGGGGTAAGCGCAGGCAGGAGGCGTTCCAAACAGGTGGCTATGTGCCGTAAATCGTAATTTTTTCATACATCACTATAATAGAGTCAGACCGCTGTGAGGCAGGGAGAATGTATAATGGCTTCAGACGAAAACGTTTCAACGGTGCAAGAAGATTTACTGGAAGGAACCGCATCCCAGAAGGATCGGAAAAACGCTAAGACATCCAAAGTAATCGACCCCCCTGAAAAGGATCTGTTTGAAGGAGGGTTAGTTGTTGATCGGCGTTATACCGAACCTGGAAAAGATCCATATGACCAGATAGAATGGGAATTACGGGCGGCAATCATTTCTGGTGACGGCGGCGAAACCGTTTTCGAACAGAAGGATGTGGAGATTCCAAAAACGTGGTCTCAGTTGGCGACCAATGTGGTCGTATCAAAATACTTCCGTGGCTCGCTTAGCACGCCCCAACGTGAAAATAGCGTCCGGCATATGATCAGCCGGGTAACAGATACCATTGCCGATTGGGGACGTAAACAGGGGTATTTCGCATCGGAAGAAGATGCCGAGACCTTTCATGCCGAGTTGACGCATATCATTCTCCACCAGCAAGCGACCTTCAACAGCCCCGTCTGGTTTAACGTCGGTGTAGAAGACAAACCGCAATGTTCCGCCTGCTTCATCCTGGCCGTCGAGGATTCGATGGAATCCATTCTGGAATGGTGCAAGACCGAAGGGATGATCTTTAAAGGCGGCTCAGGCGCCGGTGTAAATCTGTCGAAAATCCGTTCTTCGAAAGAAATCCTCTCTGCCGGTGGTCAGGCTTCCGGTCCGGTTTCGTTCATGCGAGCCGCCGATTCGGTTGCCGGTTCGATTAAGTCCGGCGGTAAAACGCGTCGGGCAGCCAAAATGGTCGTGTTGGACATCGATCATCCGGATGTCATCGAATTCCTCTGGTGCAAAGCCAATGAAGAAAAGAAAGCTTACGCCTTAGGTGATGCCGGATGGGATATGACCCTCAACGGCGATGCCTGGAGTTCGATTCAGTTCCAGAATGCCAACAATTCCGTGCGGGTGACACAGGATTTTCTGGATGCAGTAGCCCAGGATAAGGAATGGGAGTTGAAGTCGGTCACCACAAAGAAACCGGTGGAGACCTTTAAAGCCCGTGAAATCATGCAGTGGGTTTCTGAAGCGGCATGGCAATGCGGTGATCCGGGCATGCAGTACGATACGGTTATCAACGATTGGCATACCTGTTCCAATACGGATCGCATCAATGCGAGCAACCCGTGCTCCGAATACATGCATCTGGACAACAGCGCCTGTAATCTGGTGTCAATTAACCTGATCAAATACCTGACCGATGACGGAACTTTCGATGTGGCCGGATTTATGCACACGGTCAATATTATGATCCTGGCGCAGGATATCATTGTGGACAATGCCAGCTATCCTACCGAGAAGATCGGCCTCAATGCCCGGGCTTTCCGGCAGTTGGGCCTCGGGTATGCCAACCTCGGCGCTTTGCTTATGGCCTTAGGCTTGCCATACGACAGTGATACAGGCTGTGCGTTTGCGGGTGCCATTACCTCGCTGATGACCGGTCAGGCGTACTACCAGTCCTCCATAATTGCCGAACACCTCAGTCCGTTTGAAGGCTATGAAGTCAACAGAGAGCCGATGCTGCAAGTGATCCAAAAGCATAGGAATGCTGTGGACGATATTCATACGGAAATGGTTGATAAGAATCTCCTGGATGCCGCACGAAAATCCTGGACCAAAGCGTTGGCCCACGGTAAGAAACATGGTTATAAAAACTCCCAGGCCACCGTGCTGGCGCCGACCGGTACCATCGCCTTTATGATGGACTGTGACACCACCGGCATTGAGCCGGATATTGCGCTGGTGAAGTACAAACGCCTTGTCGGCGGCGGCACGATGAAGATTGTTAACCGAACCGTTGTCTCCGCGCTGAGGAGGTTAGGATATTCAACAGATCAGACCGACAAGATTATCGCTTATATCGATGAATACGGCACCATTGAAGGGGCGCCGCATCTGCTTCAGGAGCATCTCCCGGTGTTCGACTGTGCATTCCGTGCCGAAAAGGGAACCCGCGCTATCCATTATATGGGGCATATTAAGATGATGGCCGCCGCCCAACCATTTATCTCCGGCGCCATATCCAAAACGGTTAATCTGCCTAACGAAGCGACCGTAGATGATGTCCTGGATGCATACCTGGAAGGCGGCAAGCTAGGATTGAAAGCCCTGGCGGTCTACCGCGATGGCTCAAAACGGACCCAGCCGCTTAGCACCAGAGCCTCGGAAAAAGAAGAAACGGCCGAGATTCAGCCTATTCGCCGCCGGCTGCCGGATGAGCGTCAGGCCATCACGCACAAGTTCAGTATCGCCGGTCACGAAGGGTATCTGACAGTCGGTATGTATGAAGACGGCCGTCCCGGTGAAATTTTCCTGCGGATGTCCAAAGAAGGTAGTACCGTCTCCGGTATGATGGACGCGTTCGCCACAGCGATCTCTGTGACCTTGCAGTATGGCGTGCCGCTCGAAGATCTGGTTCGTAAGTTCAGCCACAGCCGCTTTGAGCCGGCCGGATTTACAGGCAACAAAGAGATTCCGATTGCCAAATCCGTTACCGATTATATTTTCCGCTGGCTTGCGGTTAAATTCCTGCCGGAGACCGATCAACCCCCAGAGAATGACACGGAACAGGTTAAGGCGATGGCTTCTCTAGCGGCGACGGCCAATACCCAAGAAGCACAGGAGCAGGATGTGTATATAAAACAAGCGGACGCCCCGTCCTGCTTGGATTGCGGTAGCTTGATGACGCGTAACGGATCGTGTTATGTCTGCCGTGAGTGTGGCACGACGAGCGGGTGTTCGTAGGATGCCCCGGCTGATTTGAGATATGGATAGTGTAATATAAAACCCCCGTACGATATTTCGCGTACGGGGGTTTTATATTTGGGAACTATCTCAATGCCCATTCCGGGTTCGACCGGCTCACGCCTTCACGCCTTCTTCTCCCTTTTCCAGCAACACCTCGAGTTCCGATCTGGATGTCATGTAATACGCAGCGCCAATGACGGCGATGACAATGGCGATGACCCGATAGCCGATGGCCGTGGCCAATCCGGCCGCTTCTGCAACCGACATGTCAACCAGCGTGCCGTTGGCTTCATTCACTACATGATACACGTAGATCACCGCTCCTTCCAATGCGCCAACCCCGCCCGGTACGGGAACGAAGACGCTGGCGACCTCCGCCCCGGGGATCAGCATCAAGTGCGTCCAATAATCCGGTGCTGCGGGTCCGAACTGAAGGGCCAGGGAGCAGAAGAAAAAAGCTGAGAGCATACCGAAATGGCCGAATATACTGATTATAATCGCACCAACCAGCACGCGAGGACGGGCCTGATACAGCATCATGCCGTTGATGATGTCGCCCAGGGGCGGACCGACAAATTTAATCTGTGTCAATCGTTGCACCCAGGACCACATCAATATTTTCGGATGCATCGAAAGCACTAATCCGATCAGCCCACAGAGGCTGCCGCCCCAGAGTACCATAACCGCAATCATAATCTCAGGGTGTGTCCAGAGATCGCGGTGAAAAAGAGAGGCCAGTGATCCTACCATAAACAAGGCCAGCATACCGAAAATACGATCGAGCAATACAGTAGAGGCGGCGGCGGCACGCCTTGATGCCTGCTGTTTTGCAATCATAACGGCCTTGACAATGTCCCCACCGGCGGCGCCGGGCGCCACATAATTGAACAGATAACAGATAAATCCCAGGCGAATAGCATCGTTAAGTTGAAACGGCAATTCCTGTCCTCTGACCAGCAGGAACCACCGGATAAATGTCAATATAATTGCGATACCGGCCAGAACGAAGGCCAGCGCCAGATAGGCATAATCGATCTCACGTTGGGCCAGGTCGTAAAATTGTTCATGGTAGAGAAAGAAGAGATAAACAAGAATCCCGATAGCCACCGGCCAGCGCAGCCAGGTCCAGGATTGTTTTAACCAGCCAAAACAGATTTTAAGCAGATTCAAGTGGTCTCCTGCATGGGTAAAATAAGAATGGGAATTGTAGGAGCGTCAGGACCACAGGGTGTCAAAGGGGATAGTTTTTTTGACTCATGCGCTCATGTCTCCTGTTCCGCCTGCCTTATCTGGGCCGGCGTTCGTAGTCTTACACAGTGCGTCCCCGTATATGGGGGCCGTTTTTTAAACAGCCCGTAAGCCGTATCACATGCTTCACATCGGTACCGGGCACCGCGGATATGCATCAGCGTTTTACCACAGATCGGGCAAGGTGTTTTTTTTGACACATCCGGCCAAGTATAGCATACGATGGGACGAACGTCAAGGATTCATAAAAAGATATGTACTTTGTACTTTGTACTTTGTACTTTGTTTAGACCAAGCACATGATCAGTAAAGGAGATGACGATGCCTAAAACGATTGCTATTGCAGGCGCCCTGGATACCAAAGGGGAAGAATTCAAATTTCTCAAGAATGAAATCGAGCGACGTGGCCATCGGACGTTTGTGAT
>CAJXCW010000336.1 GCA_913051705.1 uncultured bacterium | reverse complement strand
ATTGACCATTGATGATTCAGGTACTATTGAGGATATACCGGAAGGCTATGAGATTGGATATGATCTTGAAGCGGACCGAAATAAATTCGTAATCACGCCCAATGGGGTGGTGGTGGTCCCCAAAGGCATGGTCCTGGAACATTGAAAAATAATCTGCAAAAAACTGACTTGTTTCGAGGGCCGTCGGTTCAAAATATACTGATTCCCAAATACTTTTTCGGATTTTCTTTCAGATCGGACACCAGACCATCCAGATTCACGAACAAACGGTCCATATCATCATACAGTTTATCATCCCTCAGCAGTTTACCGACGGTTCCTTCTCCTCTTTCGATACGTGCCAGAATATTATCCAACGATGTGGTGGTCGTCTGTAGTTTATCCATCATCGTGTTCAATGCCACGGACATTCGTTCCAGATTCGACAACGTCGTAGAAATCTTCTCCTTCTCGGAAGCTGAAATATCCTGGATGTTGTTCAGCACCGAATCCATGTTGGCCATCACCTGATGGAGCTGACGGCTTTCCCGGTTCAAGGTGATTTTAAGCAGTTGCGTGATTTCCTGGACATTGGACAGGCTCCCACTAATGGAGCCTTTGAATTCAGGGTCCAGAAATGTATTCGCATTCCGGAGGAGCCTGGTCACGTTCACACTCACGGAATCCACCTTGGTCATCATAGAGGACAGATCCGGTGATGAGAAGCCTTTTAACTTGCCTCCGTCTTTCACCAGTACGCTGCTGGTGCCTTTGTGGACCACCAGGGATTTCTCACCCATAAAGCTTCGCGAAATCACTTCCAGACGTGTATCTATAGGAAAATAATACGGTTCATCGATTCGGACAATCACGCTCGGAATCTGATTTTCCAGCTTGACTTCTTCGACCTTACCGATACGTATGCCGCCCAACAGCAGCGGATCCGCGCGCTTGATACCTGTCGCGCTATCAAATTCTGCGGTAATGACGTAGGTATCGCCCGCAATACGCCATTCTTTTAAATAGAACAGCCCGGATACAAAAATAATAATAGCCAGTAGAAAGGCTATGCCTATTTTAGCTTCGTCAGGAATAAGGCCCTTTTTATTAGCCGCCACGACGAACTCCTTTTGATTTAATTGTACACCGCCTGCTCACTTCGTCGGCAGTATGGTTTTCGCAAGCAGATAATCCAGCGTTAGAATCAACAGACAGGAGACCACGACAGTTTGGGTTGTCGCCGCGCCAACTCCTTCCGCACCGGAACCCGGTTTTACCTTAAAGCCCTGATAACAGCCAATCGTCGTAATCGTGAGGCCAAACGTAAAGGCTTTGGCTAAACCGAAATACGCATCCAACGGTCTAAAAGTTTCGCGCATTCCTTTCACGAATTCCGTCATCGTCACTTCCATGGTATTAACGGCCATAGCCATACCGGAAAGGACGCCGATCAGGTCTGCAAAAACGATCAGAACGGGTAGCATAATGGTGCCGCCTATTATGCGCGGGATCGCCAGATAGATGATGGGACTCATTGCCATTACTTCCATAGCGTCTATCTGCTCTGTCACTTTCATTGTACCGAGTTCGGCCGCGATTTTTGCGCCGACACGCCCTGATAGCACCAGACCACCTAATACCGGAGCCAGTTCCAGAACGACAGACTCAAGCACAATGCTACCCACCAGATACATGGGGACGTAACTTTGAAACTGATAATTGGCCTGAACGGCTGTCACCAAACCGGAAAAAAAGGCTATCATCACCACGATGGGCATGGAATGCAGACCGACCTGTATCATCTGGATGACCATGGGCCTCCAGTAGTCGCGAATACGTGGCAAATATCGGACAACATCGATGAGCATCATACTGAAATCACCGATATTTTCCAGTGCCCAGAATATTCTTCTTCCAAGATAAGCAAAAAATGTAATCATAGATACACGGTTGTTATGTGATCAGAACCTACAAGATATTATCCGCGAACCTTTAAAGCGCGATGAGGGGCGCAATAACCAGAGCGACTACCGACATCAGCTTGATCAGGATATTCAAGGATGGCCCTGAGGTATCTTTAAACGGATCACCGACCGTATCGCCTACAACCGCCGCTTTATGCGGCTCCGAGCCTTTTTCATACTGGACGCCTTCGATATTAAGGCCTTCCTCGAACATCTTTTTGGCATTGTCCCAGGCGCCGCCGGCATTGGACTGGAAGATAGCCATTAATACCCCTGAGACCGTCACACCGGCCAACAGGCCGCCGAGTGTCTCAGGACCGAAAACAAATCCGACGATAACGGGCGTCAAAACAGCAAGCAAGGCAGGCAGAACCATTTTTTTGATCGCGGCTTTCGTAGAAATATCCACACATTTGGCATATTCCGGTTTACCATCTGCGGCTTCGAACGTTTGACGATCTTCTGGCGACCATTCCTCATCTGAGTTTTCGTATTTCTTCATCACGGCCAGAGCAGCCGACAACTCTGGGATCTCCTTGAATTGACGGCGGACCTCTTCTATCATCGCCATAGCCGCCTGCCCTACGGCATTCATCGCCAACGAAGAAAATAGAAAGGGCAACATCCCTCCGACGAATAATCCGGCCATCACCCCCGGATTTGATATGTCGATCGAGGAGATACCAGCCTGTAACATAAAGGCGGCAAAAAGCGCCAGGGCCGTCAAGGCGGCGGAGCCGATAGCAAACCCTTTGCCGATGGCCGCTGTCGTATTGCCCACCGCATCCAATTTATCCGTCCGTTGTCTTACCTCTGTCGGCAGGCCGGCCATTTCAGCAATACCGCCGGCGTTATCCGAGATGGGACCATAGGCGTCTACGGCCAGTTGAATACCCGTATTGGACAACATGCCGAGGGCGGCCATGGCAATGCCGTACAAACCGGCGAAATAATAAGCCCCCATGATACTGGCCGCAATAATCAAAATCGGAATGGTGGTTGATTGCATCCCGACGGCAAGACCGGTGATAATATTAGTGGCCGGACCGGTTATGGACTGCTCAGCGATGGCGCGGACCGGTCTGGTATCTGTACCCGTATAATGCTCAGTGATCAGACCGATACCCAGACCGGCGAAGAGACCGATGGCGGTGGCGATAAATACACCGACACTCGAATACGTCTCTCCACCCATAACGAATTCGCCAGGAAGGAAATAATCGATCAGAAAATACATGACGATGACCATTAAAGCGGAAGAGCCGAACTCGCCTCTATTTAAACCAGCCTGCGGGTTACCGCCTTCTTTGACCGTAACCATGAAGGTCCCGATGATCGATATGATAATACCGGCCCCGGCAATGATCAGCGGTAGAATGATAAAATGAATGTCGAACACGCCGGCAACCAGAATACTGGCGCCCAGCACCATGGATCCCAGAATAGAGCCTACAAAGGATTCGAAAAGATCAGCACCCATCCCTGCCACATCGCCTACGTTATCGCCGACATTATCTGCAATGGACGCCGGATTCAGCGGATGATCTTCGGGGATGCCCGCTTCGACCTTACCTACCAGATCGGCCCCCACATCGGCTGCCTTCGTATAGATTCCGCCGCCCACACGGGCAAACAGGGCTATGGATGAAGCGCCCAGAGAAAATCCGGAGATGACATTCAACACCCGCCCCATGCCGACCTGATCCACCCCAAACATTCCCGTGTAGAGGATAAACAGCCCGCCGAGTCCTAACACGCCTAAGCCTACGACGTTGAGGCCCATGACAGAGCCGCCGGCGAAAGCCACGTTCAGCGCCTGGGCTAAACTGGATCGCGCGGCGTGGGTGGTGCGGTTATTGGCTTTTGTCGCTACACGCATCCCTAAGAAGCCGGCCAGCCCGGAGGCGAGGGCGCCTACAATGAAGGACAGGGCAATAAGCGGACTTGATTCAACCCGACCCGCGTTGGCCAGCCCCAGTAAAATGGCGACGGCAACCACAAAAAAAGCGAGTACCCGGTATTCGGCTTTTAAAAAGGCCATGGCGCCTTCGGCGATACTCGCACCGATAGACACCATCTTGTCAGTCCCTTCCTCCTGCCGGATAATCCACCTCGTTTTCCACACGGAATAAAGCAGACCCAGAACACCGGCGCCAATGACCCCATACATAATAAAATCCATATAACTTGACTATCTCCTTTTCATGGGACTATTAAAAACATATAGACGACAAATTGGTTCAAGATAACAGCCCTGTTTTATATCTTAATATAACAACTTCATTAATCTCAATCAGACGTGCAAAGAAAAAGATTTAATAATTAACGTCAAAGCAAGAATCATAGCAAGTATTTTTCGTACAAAAAAAATAAGGAACAGCGAACCAAATCGCCGTTCCCTATTCTTTTCAGGACTGGAACCTGTAGTGGCGCATAATGCGACACTACTCAGGCCTTTATCGTAACCGAAATCGAACCGGCACAGACATCCATACGGCAACCGGACGGCTGTTCTGAATTGCTGGAGTCCAGGGTACTTTTTTCACCGCTTCGACAGCGGCTTCATCAAGACCGGCGCCGATCCCTTTACGGACCTGCACCTGACGTACCTTGCCATCTTTGTCAATCAGCACCAGAAGCATCACCATGCCTTCAACACCGGCCATACGCGCCATTTCCGGATAAATTGGAACAATGGGCTTGATAGGCACGGGCGGCGTCTCATACGGAATGAAGACATCAG
>CAJXCW010000335.1 GCA_913051705.1 uncultured bacterium | reverse complement strand
CTTGATTTAATTTTTGAAATATTAATTTTTTCATTGAAAATATAAATTTACTTTATATATACCATTCAACACGTATAGGGTGTATTAAAAATTATGACTATTCAAATTAATTATAAAAGTACTGGTCTCAAAAAAAACACGAATAATCTTGTCTTATTTGTTGATGAAAATTTCAATATTAAAGATATTAAAAAATATATTTCAAATTCTGAATTTTCTTACATAGCTGACTTACTAAAAAACAGTGATTTAAAAAAAAGAGTGCCATTAAATCCGGTTATGAGATGGCGGCAGTCCAAGGATGAGCATCACCCACAACAATATCGGGGAGGGTGCGAGATTGAGTGCAATACAAGAACAAGAGTGGGGCACATTTCATACCCGCCCGGTACACCTGTATACATTGACAAATTCTGCAGGAGCCACAGCCAGGATCATCAATTATGGCGCGACCCTGCAATCTTTGGAAATACCGGACCGTCATGGCCAACTGATTGATGTTACCCTGGGATTTGATACGTTCGATGAATATCTGGGGACGCATCCTTTTTTCGGGGCCACAATCGGGCGCTGTGCCAACCGAATCGCAGAGGGTATGTTTACCCTCGATGGTCACATGTTTAGCCTTGATGTGAATAATGGCCCTAACCATATTCACGGAGGCCGAAGAGGTTTTGATAAACATCTATGGGATATAACCCGCGCAGGCCAGGGTCTGGGAGATGTTTTCGTTAAAATGGCTTATACCAGTAATGACGGAGACGAAGGATATCCAGGCAATGTAGAAGCGGCCATCACCTATACGCTGACCTTTGACAATACGCTACGTATTGAAATGCAAGCCGGTGCAGATGCATCCACCCCGATGAACATGACCAACCATTCGTATTGGAATTTGAATGGCCACGAGAGCGGATCTATCCTGGACCACGAGGTGACACTGATCGGAGATGCCTACACCCCTATCGATAAAACCCGTATTACTACAGGTGAAATAAAACCAGTAGTCGGCACCCCGTATGATTTTACAACGCCCAGGCCGATCCGTACCAACATGGATGCTCTCCCTCTATTGGGCGAAGATGATCCCGGCGGGTACGATCATAATTACGTTATCCGGGATGCGGATGGAACGCTTAAACCCGCCGCTCAGATATACTCACCGCAATCCGGCCTGACTATGTATGTGCGGACCAATCAGCCGGGTATTCAATTTTATACAGGTAACTTTTTAGATGGCTCTATAATAGGAAAGGCCGGTGTACCGTACGGAAAACATCACGCCCTCTGTCTGGAAACGCAGAAATTCCCGGACGCCATAAATAAACAGGGCGTTGAAGGTTGGCCATCTGTAATCCTGAGGCCTGGTGAACCATATTACCATGAAGTGCAGTATGCGTTTTCATGTGATAAAAAATAGTATGGCACTTACCCCATAGCTTGATGGGGAGTCTTCAATAAACCCGGTCGTGCTGGGTTCTTCCCATTTTTTTAATGATGGCGCTGGTCAGAGATTCGTTGATTTGTCGTATTTTCTGTGGACATCAAATGAATACAAAGGGAGGTAGTGATGGTCCCGTTTGGCTTTCCTCCTTCAAGACAGTCTCGATATTTAGCCCGCGAGATATTTCACCTTATGAAGGAATATCGGACGCTGAATCCTGATATGACAGAACGAGAAGTTCTGGCAGCCATCAGAATTGTCGAAAGTGAAGCCGGTGGTAATACAAAAATAATGGCCGCTGCACTTTATATCGCTCTATTGGTCGTATCCGGTCTTGCCGTTTACGTTATAATCGGGATGTGAACCTTCTTTAAAACGAAACCATACCGCCGCAAACAGGAATGCATTGTCCGGTCACGTAGTCCGATAGATCCGTCGTCAAAAATTCGATGACTTTGGCGCAATCCTCAGGCAAACCCAATCGTCTCAATGGAATTCGTGCTTCGAGGTCTTCTCTTGCAGGAGACTGATTTCTCCCGCCGGCAATTGCACGGGAAGAAAGTATAAATCCCGGTGCAATACAATTGACATGGATACCAGATGGGCCCAGATCGGCAGCAAGCACTCTGGTGAATTGTATAATACCCGCTTTAGCAACCTTGTAAGGCATGCCACCCCCATCATTTCCAGACCACATGCCCGCCTGGGAGCTCACGTTCACAATTTTACCCCTTCTCCGGGTCCTCATGGGACCGCTCACCGCCTGGCAGCAGAAAATAGTTCCTGTAAGATTTACATCCATAATATACTTATAATATGTTTCGTGCGCATCTGACGCGCGTCCCGGATGGTCATGGGGATGAGGCAGAGCCCCTCCTGCGTTGTTAACCAGAATATCGATGCAGCCGAAATTCTCCACGATATCATGTACCATCCGATTCACAGCGGATTTATCCATCACATCCGCTTCAATACCCATTGAGCGTGGCCCAAGAGCGATAATCTCATCCATGACGGTGGCCTCCGTCAAGGATTCATCATAATCTTCCGCAGCAGCCAGGTTGATATCGTTTATGACAACATCCGCCCCCAACTTAGCCAGATGTAAAGCATACGCTCTACCCAATCCCCTTGCCCCTCCTGTTACCAGCGCTACTTTTCCAGTAAGTTTCATAACCTGCTCCCATCAAAAAAATAAGCGTTAGTAATTATCTGTTGGCATTTCAGGTTCAAGGTCCACATGTAATCCATCTGCAACCCGGTTGATATAATTAAAATAACTGATGACCTGAACTGCATCGTGAATGGCCGCATCGGTCCATCCTTCCTCCCGAAGTCTGATGATATCATGTTCTGTCATTTCACTGGGCCGACGGGTCAGTTTAACTGCATAATCCAATAAAGCCCTGGTCGGCGAATCCAGGTCAGCCCGGGTATAATCGGTTTTTATGTGAGCGACCAACTCGTCATCGTTGGTAATCTGACGGAGATCCTCTCCGTGAGCTTCTGTTCAGTAATGGCAACCATTAGTCCGGGATACGACCGTCGCAAGCATTTCCCGTTGGGCTCGTGACAAGGGAGATTCGGCCAGCATTGTCGCCATATATAACCCCATAGATGTGCGCATTGTTTCGGGATTCTGGCTCATGATCCTTATAATATTATAAACGCGGCCCGCTCTTTTTATACCCGCCTCATATTGCCGTTTCAAACGCCCATCTGCATCCTGCTCAGATATTGTTTCAATCCATGCCATATCCTGCTCCTGAAATATAAGGTGAGTGGAATTGTTGGTAACTTTTTTGGAAGTGATGATCGACGGTGAATGAGTGCATTGAGTGGTATATTATGGTATACGGCTTGTGCTGTCAACTCACCAACTGTTTTACCTTGACAAGCTAAACAGAAGCCCTTATCGTGACGGGGTAGCGAAACCGCACGGAGCGTGATCATCGCGATTGAGGTTTCGGGCAAATGGCCCGATAGATGCCGGTGGGCAAATCAAAGGCGCATAACAATTTAGACCATTTTCATAGTTGACCTTGCATGGCACAGCGGCAACGGCGAGCAAAAAAGAAAAACACCAGTCGATCCCTCTTATGGGTATCCCATTTATTGACCTTTGTCATGGGGGCATTGACCGGCATCATGATAGCACAAGTCGGTTTCGGTGGCCAACAAACGGCCTCTTCAACTGCGTCTGTTTTTTCACAGCCTTCCAACGATCAAGCCTCCATCATCCAACAACTTGAATCACATATAGCGCATGCTCCCGATGATGTAGATGCACGAATCCGTTTGGGCAATGCCTATTATGATACGGGAAATTTTCAATCGGCTATTATTCATTACGCCCAGGCATTAGAATTGAGGCCTGACAATCCGGATGTCATTGTAGATATGGGAATCGCATACCGTCGTATACAACGGAGTGATGTCGCCGTGGAAAATTTTCAGAAAGCCCTGGACATCAATCCGAGACACGTCAATGCACGGTATAATCTGGGGCTCGTTCTCAAATTGGATATGAAAGATATTCCCCGTGCAATTGCCGCATGGGATACGTTGCTTCTCTTCTATCCCAATTACCCTGCCGCAGCTTCTGTACAGGCCCAACTGTTGCAAATGCGAACAGGTCAAAATCAATAGGCTGAACCTATGGATCGCCGTCATTTTCTCGAAACCCTGGCTGCGGGGTTGTTGACCGTAAGTTGTACCATGCCTGTACGCCAATCTATGCCGGGTCCATCGCCCATACCTGTTGAACGTGATGAAAAGGGGTTGACGCCCTTATCCCGTTTCTTTGTTACCGCTATTGTGTCCTTTCCGCCGAAGATCGATATCGAAACCCAGTTACTAAAAATAGATGGGGCTATTGATCATCCATATGAGGTAACATATACCGAGCTTGAACAAATGCCTCAGAACGTGCAGGAGTCTGTGCTGCAATGTGTGGGAGGCGCAAGTGGGCGGGCGAGATGGAAGGGGGTAAAAATAAGAGCCCTGTTGGAACGGGCAGGTGTGCAGACAGGGGCTAAGGATGTGGTGTTTTACGGAGCAGATGAATACGAAAGCAGTATTCCTTACGCTACCGCGGTCAAATCGAGCAGTATGCTCGCCTTACAGATGAACGATGAACTACTCCAGCCGAAACATGGAGCGCCTTTGAGAGTGGTCCTTCCCGGCATCTATGGGTATAAGCAGGTTAAATGGTTGACTGGTATAAAGGTCGTTCAAAAAAATCATAAAGGATA
>CAJXCW010000334.1 GCA_913051705.1 uncultured bacterium | reverse complement strand
AGGCAGTAGGCATTTCAATCAACAAATCAACAAATCAACAAATTGGGCAGGGTGGCGGCGGTAGGGGGTGGGCTGTTCGGATACGATGGGTGCAGGCAGGGCGATAGGTATTGGGGTGCTTAATGGCACGAGATCTGGTTATCGGGGTGGACCTCGGTGGTACGAATGTGCGTAGCGCGGTGGTAGGGGATGGCGGGGTGATTTCACATCATGCGAAGTTGTCGGTCTCCGGTAGTACATCGGCAGATGAGGTGATTGATCATATCGTAGCATGCGTCGGTCAGACGATGGCATCATGCGGTCGTGAGCGGGTCCGTGGCGTCGGGGTCGGGACGCCGGGATTGATTATTGAAGAAACGGGAACGATCGTTTTCGCCCCCAATGTCCCGGGTTGGACGGATCTGCCGCTTAAATCACTTCTTGAGCAACGTCTCGATCTGCCCGTGATGATCGAAAATGATGCCAACGCCGCCGCCATCGGCGAGCACTGGGTGGGCGGCGGCGCCGGATATAAACATCTCGTTTGCATTACGCTGGGTACGGGCGTGGGTGGCGCGATCATTATAAATAACCAGGTCTGGCGAGGCGCCAATGGGGCCGGTGGTGAAGTAGGTCATACTACCGTCATTGAAAACGGCGTCCTGTGTGGCTGCGGTGCCCCGGGTTGTCTCGAAGCGTACGCTTCCGCGCCGGCTATCGCCCGTCAAGCCCGGGAAGCACTGCATACAGACGAGGAGAGTGTTCTAAGGACGATGTGTGGTGGAGATCCGGGTCAAATCACCTCAGCCATGGTCTCCCAGGCTGCGCAGGAAGGGGATGCCGTCGCCCTGGCGGTGATGCATCGCGCCGGCACCCTCCTTGGCGTTGCCGTTGCCAGCCTGACCAATCTGCTCAATCCGGAGATTTTCGTGATCGGTGGCGGCGTGATTAACGCAGGAGACCTGATTTTTGATCCTATCCAACACGAGATTGAAAAAAGAGCCTACAAATGGTCTGCCAGTATCCTGAAGGTCGTGCCTGCCCGGCTCGGGGATGATGCGGGGATTATTGGAGCGGCAAGGTATTTTGTGATTTCGGATTGAGAGCTTGGGATGGAAAACAAATCCGCAATCCGCAATGGATCCACTTCGCGTTGTTTTTAACGGCGACCTGACCACCGGTCAGGATTATTCAGACAATGCCTCCCGTTTCATCTATTTTCCCCGCGCCTGTCTGGAGATGATCAAAACCTTTGATCTGAAGCCGGATATTATCCACTGTAACGACTATCAGACGGCCTTAGTGCCTGCTTATCTGAAATTGGTTTATCAGGATGATCCCGATTTTGAAAATACGGCGACGCTGTATACCATCCACAATATCCAGTATCAGGGTCGATACCCGCGCGAAGTGATGGAGCTTATTAACGTCGGCTATGAACATTTTTACGCTGCCGGCCCCTTTGAATACTACGATCAGGTCAATCTCATGAAAGCGGGACTGGTGTATGCGGATCTGTGTTCATAAAAAAGAGGATAACAGTCACTGCGGTTCAGATCGCTATCCGCCAATGGGCGTAGCGTTTGTCGATACCGCGCACCAGATCGTGATACAACGAACGAATTTTCAGCGTGAGAGGCCCTATTTGGCCATCTCCCAGTGGATACCTGTCGATACTGGCGATGGGAATTACTTCCAGGCCGGTGCCGCAGAAAAACGCCTCATCCGCCACATACAACTCGGTCCGGTCGATGTCCCGCTCCTCGACCTCCAGACCCAGCACATCCCGGCTTATTTCAATCAAGGTGTCCCTCGTAATACTTTCCAGAATACCGGCTGTGACGGGTGGCGTGATCACTTTCCCGCGGCGGACCATCATCACACAGGCGCCGGGCCCTTCAGCCACTTTGCCCTGCATGTTTAAGATCAGCGCCCCCTCATATCCGTTGATTGTGGTCTCGATACTGGCCAGACGGCTGTTCGCATAATTCGCATGGCACTTGATGCGTGGCGGCAGGATATGGTCGGGAATACGGGTCCAGGAACTGAACCCGCAATGAATACCGTCTTCACGTGTCAATATGCTGGGCCAGGATTTGGTATGGATGAAGACATCCTGAACCTGATCCGGATCGGGCATCCAATGGCCGCCTTGATGCGGATGACCGGAGTAAGCCGCAGGCCGGAGGTAGGCGTCGCTGTCATGCCCGTTACGACGGAGCGTCTCGACAGACCCGTCTACAAATTCGTCAACAGAATAAGGCACATTCATCCGCATCAGTTTGATTGAGTCGGCAAAGCGCTCATAATGTTCTCGAAACCGGAAACCGTAAAGCCGGCCTTCATCAGGATTCCAGTACGCCCGGATGCCCTCAAAGACTGACGACGTCAGGGACGGAATCACAGTGGCATGGATGGTCACGTTGTCCCAGGGGACGATTTTCCCGTTATACCATAGGAACTCGGGATGTTCGTGGTTCATATTCGTATATCCTTTCTATAGGGATTGGCGATCCGGTTATGAGTGGCTGGCCTGTTGACAAATATTGAAATAGTTTGATTATTTATATGATTTACGAACGTCCGCAAACCTGAGAAGGCAGCTTCTGTTTCACAGTCCGATAGCTGATAACCTCGGAGGTAAACTCAATTAATCATATTGCATTACAAATGGCAAACGATATTCATCTTCATAGAACACGACAAAAGTTATTTGCTGTTTTGTTATCCCATATAAGCATCTCCAAGCTATGGATTCCCGCTTAAAGCCTGTGAGGCTGACAATCTTTTCAACTTCTGTCGTGTACTATAATTCACCTTGTGCAGTAGACTTTCTCAGCTACCTTAATCAGAAAGCGCACCTCCTCCCTGATCCTCGCTTTTAAATCACCAATCACTAAATCACCAATCACCAATGCCTTTATCCAAATCGGCTCCATCAGATACCGAACAGTACTACATGGCGACGCAGTGGCAGTTGATGTGGCGTAAGTTAAAGCGGCACAGGTTGGCGCTGGTGGGGATGGTGATGCTGTCGGTTATCTATGGCTCGGCGATCCTGGCCGACTTCCTGGCGCCCTACGAGATTTATAAACGCCATACCGCGTATATCTATTGTCCGCCGCAACGTATTCACCTGATCGATGCTGAAGGGCAGTTTCATTTTCGGCCGTTTGTCTATGGCTGGAAGACGCGTCGCGATCCGGTGACCTATGAACGGTTGTATGAAGAAGATGTCAGTGCCATCTATCCCATCCGATTTTTACATGAGGGCGAGCCGTATAAATTCTGGGGTCTCATCCCTACGCGTATTCATCTGTCCGGTGTGGATGAACCGGGTGTCTTTTTTATATTCGGTACCGACCATCTGGGCCGTGATGTCTTCTCTCGGATTCTGATGGCCGCCCGCATCTCCCTGTCGATTGGTCTGATCGGGGTGGCGCTCAGTTTTCTGCTCGGCTGTTTTTTGGGTGGTATCTCCGGATATTACGGGGGGCCGCTGGATACGTTCATTCAGCGTCTCATTGAATTTTTGTTGTCGATTCCTACCATCCCGTTATGGATGGCGCTGGCGGCGGCCGTACCGCCGGACTGGCCGCCGATTCAGGTATATCTCATGATTACCGTGATTCTGTCCATCGTAGGGTGGTGCGGCCTGGCCAGGGTGGTGCGCGGCAAGCTCATCAGTCTCCGAACAGAAGACTATGTGCTGGCGGCGACCATTGCCGGGGCGAGCGATGGCCGGATTATCCGTCGTCATTTGCTGCCGGGCTTCATGAGCTATCTGATTGTCAACCTGACGCTGGCCATTCCTACGATGATTCTGGGCGAAACGGCTTTGAGCTTTTTAGGTCTGGGGTTACAGCCGCCGACCGTCAGTTGGGGTGTCCTGCTCAGTGTGGCGCAGGATGTCAAAGTAGTTATTATGTATCCGTGGATTTTAATTCCCGGTGTGTTTGTGGTTATTACGGTGCTGGCCTTCAATTTTCTGGGGGACGGTTTGAGGGATGCGGCAGACCCGTATCATTGACTGGTTACTGATGGCATGTGTCGTTGCATGTATCCTGCGGATACACTGCGAGCGCAAGGGTGTCAATATCTACGGCCGATGCGGTAATCCTTCAGAGTATCCTTATGAAGAGCAGATGATGATCGAGGGCGCGCTGCGTCTTGAGAGGCGGCTCGTTTTACAGCCCTGGTGAAAGCTACATCCGTTGTGCGTCGCGCTCTTCGAGTTATCCGCAGCGCCAACGTGATCACATCGGCTTTCGGGTTGCAAAAAATAGTCGCTTCAGAGCCGTTTTTCTCGTAAACTTAAAGGACACAATATCGATCCCGGAGGGAGGTAATATGCGGTAGGTCTTCGGACCATCGACGATATGATGGCATTTGCCCGGGGCGATGCGGTCAAGTTTGAACCCGGCACGCAGTGGGCGTACAGCCAGACCGGTTTTCTGGTTCTGGGCAAGGTCATCGAGATCGTGACCGGCGCATCGTACTATGATTATTTAAGGGAACATATCTTCACGCCCGCCGGTATGACCAATACGGATAACTATCAGCTGGATCTGGTGACGCCCGATCTGGCCGTCGGCTATGACAGAGAAACGACGGACAACGGCGTCGTATACAGGAAAAACCTCTTCAGGTATCTGCTGCGGGGCAGTTCCGCCGCCGGTGCGTATTCTACGAGGAAATCATGAAAATATATCGATAGTTCCAAATCAACA
>CAJXCW010000333.1 GCA_913051705.1 uncultured bacterium | reverse complement strand
CTTGAGGCGCTGAGAGAGGTAGTACGGATTGTTGAATGATGAACTGCATAGCGCTCGCTGTCCAAAGACGCTGGTTCCCGGCTTTCGCTGGGATGACAAATTCGAAAACACACTAAACACGTACCAGCCATTCTCACTTCAGGTTTCACATCTTAACATTCCCATCACCGCATCCCGCACTGTAGGCCAGGTGACCGAGCCGGGGGCCATGAGTTCGTGATGGCCGGCATTTTTTACGATAATGTGTTCCGCCTGGTCCCCTGCGGCGCGGGCTTTCGCTGTATATTCATCGCCTAACTCCGGAAAGACCACCCTATCGTGTTCGCTGCTGATGAAGATCTGGCGTATGCCGATCGGCAAGCGTTCTACCGGTGAACCGTCATGGTAGTGCGCCGGGACTTCGTGGGGCAGACCGCCCATAAGGTGGGATATAATCCCCTGCTGACATTCGATGTCGGCATTGGCGGTGAAGCGTTTTAAGTCGCCGGGGCCGCCCAGGACGATGGTTCCGAGCAACAACAACGGATCAGGCGTCCAGAGCGGACTATCCTGATCCAGTTTCCTTCTTGAGGCGATCCATAACGCCAGATGGCCTCCCGCTGAATGACCTATGGTAATAACCCGGCTCAGATTCAGCGCATGGGTTTCGGCGAGTTGACGTAGGTGATCCGTCGCCTGCCCGGCGTCCAGAAACGTCCCCGGCCAGCCGCCACCGGGTTGATCCACACACCGATACTCGATATTCCACGTAGCGATCCCTTCATTCCGCAATGCATCCGCCAGCGCATCCGAATTACGTAGATCGGCATAGCCCGACAGCCAGCAACCCCCATGAATGACCACGGCGACAGGATGCGGTCCCGGACCATCGGGCAGCCGTAATTCGCCGAACTGATTCGGGTCCGACCCGTAGTGGCTGCGCACATCTGCAGGCTTACTCGGTAGCGCATTGACTTTATCGGGTGTGATAAATGGATGGTGGTCTGAAGCCATAACATCTCTACGGCAGAAAACGCGCCTGTTCTTCCGGGGTAGGCAATCGGCAGGTATCGTGTTTGCCGAACCAGCTATAGCGGTTTCGTGCGACAAAACGGTAAGCTACATTACGGATGGGTACAGGCATAATGCGCAGCAGGCCGACCAATCCCCAGAGACCGCCCAGACGGCGGCAGACCTGTATGGTCACATCCGACTGGTCATGAAGGCCGTTTTCATCGAGGTACAGGATGGACCAGATTTCGGGATCTCCGGTCAACGGCGGCAGCATGCGGCGGGCTGTCTCGCCCTGAAGCGGCGCGAAACGAAAAATATCCTCTTTATCTATGCGAAGGAGAAGATCTACGGACCGGTTACACAGACCGCATACCCCATCGAAAAACAGGATCGGATGCGTCAGAGCTGTATCCTTCATCGGCTCTTCTGCTTCTGTTGTATTAGCCATGTGGCGTTCCTTCGTCTTCAAAACGAAACTCGGTATCCCAATAAGGACCACTATTATTATATACGATTTTAAACACATCCGGGTTGCGCATCGCCTGCCAATTTTCAAATCCGAACGAGGGGTCTATGGTGTTTAGATACAGACCGATGATATTGCCGTGAGAGCTGACGGCTATGCAATCTCCGGTGTGGAGGTCTACCGGTTCTTCAATGGTCGTACGATACGTTGCTGCGCAGCCGCACTCGACTCACATCCGGGCAGCGCAAAGTCAAAATCCGTCCAGGCTTGCCGGACCAGCTCCGTGAAATCGTTCACCCAGCCGTCTTTAAGCTTACGCTCCCGCAGGTCGGCATGATGGTTGATCTCTGTTCTACAGGCAGGCCATATCCGGAGGGATCAGATCGTTGAGCGGCTTGCTATCGATGTACTCCATGGTGATGAACTGATGGCCATCGGCTTCCTCGATAGAGTAGATCTGAGCGATGTCAAGGTGTTTCAGTTTGGCCGCGGCTTCAGCTTCTGTACGGAATCGCGCCAGCCGCATGGCATCCCGGCGGACCGCCTCGGGTAGTATCTTAAGCGCTACCTGGCGTTTAAGTTCGAGGTCGTCTGCAAGGAACACCTCAACCATACCGCCTTTGCCGAGCGTACGGATGATCGTATAGTGACGTATTGTGGCGCCGGTGTCCATAGGCGTCTCCCCACCACGAAGTATTCAGGTATCGAATTATCACAACATGCCTTCATGGCTACATCCTGCTTTACCCTACCCCGCCTTCCTGGCCAGAATTTTATTCTCCAGGACCGATTGATTTTCGTAGATCGACCCGCCGTGCAGAGCGCCCGGCAATGGAATTCGGATTGGAACATCTGCCAGGCGCGGGATGTTGGTCTGCTCACCGCGCAACACGGTCCGGTTGAATCCGTCCCAATCCCCCGGGCCGGTCATCGGCCAGGCGTCGATGGCGACGTACTGAAACAGCAACAGCCGGCGCGGCGCCCCCGAGATGTTGGGCGCAGAGCCATGCAGGGTGCGTACATGATGGATCGAGATACCGCCGGCAGGCACTTCAACCGTCACCGCATGCTCCGGTTTGAATGCCGGGTCCGTCACCGCTCCGCAGAACCGGCCATCCTGATGATGATCGTATATCGGTCCTTTGTGCGATCCCGGGATCACCAGGAGTGCGCCGTTGGCTTCGGTCATGTCATCGATGCAAACCCCGACGGCGAGCAGGTCGTCGTTGCTGTGCGGATAGAAGGCCCAGTCCTGATGCCATTCCACCGGACTGCCGTACGCGGCGGATTTCATATTCAGCTTATTGCCGTTGGTACGGATACCCGGCCCGATAAGCTGTGCGACAATATCCAGAATGCCGTCATGCCTAAGGGTGTGATTATACACCTCATGATGATCAATCGGACCCTTCAGGCGACGGACTTTCGGATTATCCGGCGTGTGGCCCGGCTCCAGATCATACAGGGCCGTATGATCTGTAACCGTCCGGGATTTCTCCACGAGTTCATCCGTCACCCGCTGTAAGTCGGCCGTCTCCTGTGCCGATAATACATTCGGTACACTGGTATAACCCTGTTCATGGTAAACGTCTATTTGTTCCTGGGATAACATGGTATTCCTCCTGTATCGCGTCTCTGGGCTCCAGGCCTTCATACTGATCTTCGTTCGGCAGGGGCAATCGGGCTTCTACCGGTGGTAAGGTCGGGCCACCTCGCTGCGGTTCGGTGACATAATAATACGCGGTGCTGGTGTAGTCGTTACTCAACTTATTGGCGTGACCGTGTTCGATGGATATCCGAAAGCTGGTGCGAAATCGTATCGGGTCTTCCACGTGGTTTCGGTACACGGTATTCTTTCCTTTCCATCGCCATTCCTCGCTGCCGCTGTACAGGATGATGCCGTGATACGGGCGTTGTATTCCTGCGTAGGGCAGTAAGCAGCGCAGTGGTACCAGTCTTCCGTGCCGGTGCCGTGCAGCGAAGGCGGCCAGGATTCACCGTCGATGAGCATCATATCGTCGCCCTCGCCGTACCAGTCGTTCGGATTACGCTGAAAGCAGTCGATGTCCAGATGCGCGCCGCAGTATATGCCATTGCCTTCGATGTCGCACATAACAAAGTTTTCCGTATCGCTCAAATTCTGCCAGCGCGGGTCATTACGGTATGTCTCTGATGTAAGGCCTTCTTCATAGGCCCAGCCCTGTGTATTCCGCTCACTGTGCTATTGTACATGAAAATACGTCTGATTCGCCACCGCGTCAACCGATGTGTAGGGCTCATAGTCGATATAGAAATAATGGGCATAGCCTTCGTCGCCTTGATTCTCCACTTCGATCACGGCTTTTTTCTTATAGGACATGGACCACCAGGCGTTAAATCCCTTACCATTTTGAGGGGTTCATCTGAAGCGGCGCTGTGATGAAGTTCTTACGCATACCGTGTCCCAGCCCGAAAAAATCACCGATGGGACATTCGACGCTTGGCTCGGGGCAGTCGTCCCAGTACATCCGTATAATAATCCGCCGACAGTAGTCCTCTTGGGGGATGCCGAGCGTCATCCAGATATGCTTGATGCATCCCGGTCCATCTATTTCGCATAGTTCAACAATCACAATTCAAAAATTGAAATAGTTCCATCGGATGTGCAATCAACGTCTGCGCGCCGGCGGCGGTCAGCTCTTCTGCGGGGCGGAAGCCCCAGAGGACACCAACCGGGTACATGCCGGCGGCAACAGCGGTCTTCATATCGGTATTGGTATCGCCCAGATACAGAATTTGATCCGGAGATATATTCAGTGATTGAGCGATCTCAAACGCACCGGTCGGGTCCGGTTTGATCGGACCCTCCGGCCGGACACCGACGACCTGTTCAAATTGCCAGTCAGGTAACAGGGTGGCCACGACCTTCTTCGTAAAGTCATCCGGTTTATTTGAAAGGACCACTCTGGTCATTCCCCGTTTCGTCAAGACATCCAGCAACTCAGGGATGCCGTCATAAGGCCGTGACTTGTTCGCCCAGCGCTGTTCGTAAGCTGCCCGCATACCGGCAACGCACCGGGCCACTGTCGCCCCATCCTGTCGGTCGGCCGGCAACACCCGCTCAGCCAACACCCGGATGCCATCGCCGACCAGGAAGTTATATTCGGCGACCGTGTACGTCGGCAGGTTCATGTCGGCCAGCACGCTGTTCATAGAATCAGCGAGATCATCAATCGTATCGACCAGGGTTCCGTCGAGATCGAATAATACGGCTTTGTAAGATATCATGCGTTCATGTC
>CAJXCW010000332.1 GCA_913051705.1 uncultured bacterium | reverse complement strand
TAAATAGGTAATGGTGTTTATCGGAATTTTAATGAGCATCGGTGAGCCGGTATTAAAGTCGAATCGGTTGAGAATGATCTTGCCGGCCGGTCCGTCCTTCTCAACGAACATCCGCAGGAAAAAGAAAATAGGCGTGGATACGCCATTGATATCCGTAGGATCAACAGATAGATTTCCATTGATGTCCAACCGCAGATTTCGAATTTCAATATTGAGCGTCAGGTTGTCATCATCAATTGCTGTGCCTGGAAGTCGAAGCTGCGTGGCTGAAAAATTGGCGGCCAGTTCCCCGAGACCAGGGGAAAGAGATCCAAAGTCTACGTTCGACGAATCTGGTGTGCCAAATGTAAAGTCGGAATCCAGTTCCAGAGAGGACTGACCTATAGGAATGGTCTGAGTAATAAGCACAGGTCCCAATGAGAACCCGGTGACCAGACTGACCTTAACATCAATGCTGCGTGGCTGAGACACTTTGTTCAATACTGTGGCGGTTTGCGCGTATAACTGCCCTGGCAGTAGCACAGCGAGGGCAAGGAGCAGGGCATATCGAACGACGTACGGTGTACGGCCCATAGACGACAAAAGTGATGATGAAGATTTCATGTACACCTCGGTTTGATGGGTGATGAGCACCGTCTGAGTGTGACAACTCAGAGTAACTTCAGGGGGTGTTTTGGACTTGGTGTTTGGTGTTTTGATTGAATCGATACATGGACCGTGATTATCATGCACCATATTTTTAACAAAGTACCAAACACGGTCTTTTCGTAACATCATTATTCTAATTTCAAAGTATTCCTGAACAGGATATACCGCAATGAAAAAGTGTCAATGCGAAAATTGATGGGGTATTTAGCCCGGTTTATTCAGGATGAGAGCATCCCTTTTTATTCTATATAAAGAAAGAAGATACACCTATTTCATGACTTGCGCGGTGACGGGTGTCACTAAGACATGAAAAAAATCGTGGGTTAGCCAGGGGGGTGGGAGGGTGGAGGGGGATGCTTTACTTCCATCCTGCCTTCCTGCCACCCTGCCTTTCTCACATTTATTCCCTTCCTCCCCGCTTTCCCGCTTGACATGATCTATTATCGGTCTAATTTTATGGATCAGAATAATCCTCAAGTTCCAGCTGGATATTTTCATAACAACCGTTTTTAATACCAATGCACATTCATAATTCATAATTCATACATTTCCAAAGGAGAGTGCCTTGCACGCATTCGATTATGCAACACCGCAGAGCGTGGCCGATGCGGTCGTCCTGCTGAATGAGCATGGGGAAAATGCCCTTGTGCTTGCCGGCGGCACCGACCTGATCGTGCAACTGCGTGAAAATCGGCGCCGCGCGGAGGTGGTCGTCGATATCAAAGGGATATCGGAGGCCAATGAACTGTCGTATGATGTCTCAACGGGATTGACGATCGGCGCCGCTGTCCCCTGTTATCGGATCTATGGAGATGCGGCTATTGCCGCGGCTTATCCCGGCTTGATGGATGCCACCTCCCTGGTGGGCGGTACCGGGATTCAGGGGCGCGCCAGCCTCGGCGGCAACCTGTGTAATGGCTCACCGGCAGGAGATACGATCCCGCCGATGATTGTGCTTGGCGGCGTCGCCCGTATCGCGGGACCGGATGGTACGCGTGAAGTGGCTGTCGAAGATTTTTGTACCGCGCCGGGCAGAACGGTACTGGCTAATGGTGAATTTCTGATCTCCCTGCATTTTCCCACGCCCGAGCCGCATTCCGGCGCTTATTACCTCCGATTCATACCGCGAAATGAGATGGATATCGCGGTGGTGGGTGTGGGCGTCAGCGTGGTGTTAAGTGATGATCATTCGCGATTTGTATCCGCCCGGATCGCTCTCGCTGCGGTCGCTCCTACGCCTTTGTTTGTCCGGGAAGCCGGCGACGCGCTGGCCGGGCAGGCCGTATCGGACGAGTCGATCCAAAAAGCCAGTGAAATCGCACAGGCTGCCGCACGTCCCATCAGCGACATGCGAGGAACAGCCGAATACCGGACACATCTGACAGGCGTGTTAACGCGCCGCGTATTGAACGGCGCGGTCCAACGAGCGAAGGAGTCGTAATCAATGTCGAAAAAAGTACAGGTTCAGACCACCATCAACGGTGAAGATATTGATTTTTTATGCGAGCCGCGCCATAGCCTGCTTGAGGTGCTACGGGACAACATCGGACTTATCGGCGCAAAAGAGGGATGCAACAACGGGAACTGCGGTGCCTGTAATGTGATCATGGACGGCCGTCTGGTCAACTCATGCTGCGTATTAGGCGTTGAGGTCGACGGTTGTGAGATTCAGACGATCGAAGGCATCGGTTCTACGGTGCAGCTTCATCCATTGCAGCAGAAATTCCTTGAACATGCCGCGTTGCAATGCGGCATTTGCACCCCGGGTTTTATTGTATCGGCCAAAGCATTACTCGATGAAAAACCGAACCCCACCGAGCACGAGGTCCGTTACTGGCTCGCCGGGAATCTGTGCCGTTGCACAGGATACGACAAAATTATTCGTGCCGTCCTGGATGCGGCAGAGGAAATGCGATAAGGAGGTATGACACGTGGCAACAAATGGATACAAGGTTATCGGAACGCGTCCGATCCGGCACGATGGGGTGGACAAAGTAACCGGCCGGGCGATCTACGGTGCGGATATACAGTTGACGGGTTTACTTTATGGGGCGATTCTTCGCAGTCCCCACCCACACGCCCGTATCAAAAAAATAGATACCAGCCGCGCGGAAGCGCATCCGGGGGTTCGAGCTGTAGCAACAGCAGAAGACCTGCCGCAAGCGGCCGATAAATTACAGGATCTGGGCGAGTCGATAGTCAATCTGCGGGATGCCAGTAATAACGTCCTGGCCTATGGCAAGGTGTTGTATAAGGGCCATGCCGTCGCGGGCGTCGCGGCAACCAGTCTTCATGTGGCGCAGGAAGCCCTCGAACTAATCGATGTGGAATACGAAGTCCTTCCCCATGTCACCTGGGTCATGGATGCCATGAAAGACGACGCGCCCATTCTCCATGAAGATATGAAGACCACTTCGATGGGCGAAGAGACCGATAAAGTCAGCAACATCGCCAATCATTTTCAGCATAAGATCGGTGATCCGGACAAGGGGTTTGCCGAGGCGGATGTGATCGTAGAGCGTGAATTCACAACCCAGACCGTCCATCAGGGCTATATCGAACCGCACAACGCCACGGCCAAATGGAACGAAGAGGGGCAGCTTACGCTATGGACCAGTACGCAAGGGGCGTTTATGGTTCGCGATCAGCTCATCGAAATTCTCAAAATCCCGGTCTCCAAGGTAAAAGTCGTTCCCCTGGAAATCGGCGGCGGCTTCGGTGGTAAAATATCCGTCTATGGTGATCCGGTGGCGGCGGTCCTGTCTAAAAAGACCGGTCATCCGGTGAAGATTACGATGACTCGCGACGAAGTGTTTGAAGGCACCGGGCCGACACCGGGATCCTATATCAAGGTCAAAATGGGCGTCACCAACGATGGTCGAATCACGGCGGCTACCACGTATATGGCCTATGAAGCGGGCGCTTATCCCGGATCGCCTGTAGGCGCCGGCGCCGGGTGTATCTTCACGCCGTATGATATTCCAAACGCACAAATCGACGGGTATGATGTGTGTGTCAACAAACCTAAAACCAACGCCTACCGGGCGCCCGGCGCGACCAACGCGGCCTTTGCGGCGGAAACTGTGGTCGATGAAATATGTGAGAAGATCGGCATGGATCCGTTGGAATTCCGTCTCAAAAACGCCGCCACGGAAGGGGCTCGAAGAGTCGATGGTCCGGTTCATCCTCGCATCGGTTGTATCGAGACGACGGAAGCGGCAAAAAACTGCGCTCATTACAACACATCACTGGAAAAATCAGTAGACGGCAAATTACGGGGACGCGGTGTGGCCTCGGGCTACTGGTTTAACTTCAACGGCGGGAAATCAGCCATATCCGTCAGCGTGAATTCGGACGGCACCATCAATATGCTTGAAGGATCGACCGATATCGGCGGATCGCGGGCGTCGATATCCATGCAGCTTGCCGAGACCATCGGTCTTGAAGCCACAGATATCAATCCGCAGGTGGTGGACACGGATTCGATCGGCTATACGGATGTCACCGGCGGCAGTCGGACCACCTTCGGGACAGGCTATGCAGCCCACGCCACCGGTCTGGCGCTGATTCGTGAGATGAAGGAACGCGCATCCAAACTATGGGACGTGCCTGCCGATGCGATTGATTTTTCGGATGGTGTCTTTTCTTACAAGGATGATGAAGAGAAACGCGGCACGTTTAAGGAACTGGCAAAACAGGCCGGGGATACAGGTGGTCCCATCGTCGCCCAGGTCAGTACGAATCCGGATGGTTCCGGCGGCGGCGCCTACGCAACGCATATCTGTGATGTAGAAGTTGATCCTGAGACAGGTAAAGTTGATGTGCTTCGGTACACGGCCGTTCAGGATGTAGGTACGGCCATCCATCCGAGTTATGTGGAAGGCCAGTACCAGGGCGGCGCCGCCCAGGGCATCGGCTGGGCGCTTAACGAGGAATACATCTACGGCGAGGACGGGCGACTCCAGAACGCCGGTTTCCTGGACTACCGTATGCCGGTGGCATCGGATCTGCCGATGATCGATACGGTCATTGTCGAAGTGCCCAACCCGGACCATCCCTATGGCGTACGGGGCGTCGGCGAGACCTCCATCGTGCCGCCCATGGGGGCTGTCGCCAAT
>CAJXCW010000331.1 GCA_913051705.1 uncultured bacterium | reverse complement strand
TTTTTCGGCGGCACTAATACGCCGGTCAGGCCATCTTCCACGGTTTCCAGTACGCCACCGGCCTTAACTGCTACGACCGGCCGACCGGCGGCCTGCGCTTCCATCGGGGTTAGACCGAGCGGTTCCGGCAGCGTGGATGCGTGGACAACGATATCCGACATCGCCATAAGATCAGCAATATCCTCTCGGAACCCGAGGTAGTGAACACAGTCCGCCAGGCCAAGATCATGGGTCAGCGTATGCAATTCGTCTGCATACCCATCATTATCGAAGGTGGTCGCTCCAACGATTAGAAAATGGACGTCAGGATGGACCTCACGCGTCTGAGCCGCAGCCTGAAGAAAATACACGTGGCCTTTCCAACGGTCAAGTCGAGAAAAAATGCTGACTAAATGGATCTCCGGATCAAGTCCCAGCGACACACGAAGGCCAGACGGTTTGTTGTCCGGATGAAACTGACTCAGGTCAATGCCGTTATGAATCACCCTGACCTTGTCTTTTCGACCGCCCTGGGCAATGAATGCTTCAGCAATCGCATTCGAGTTGGCCACGACATAATCTACCCACCGGTTGGCCATGCCGACAATCAGACGGCGGTTAATGGACGGAAAGAAATCTTCAGAAAGAAGGTCTTTGAAATCCCATACCACGGGTAAACCTGCGTATCGCGCTGCCAGACTGCCATAAAAACCGGCTTTCATAGAATTAAGATGTACCAGATCAATCTTATGACGCTTCAGCCAGCTCACTAACCGCCAGATGCCGGCGGCCAGTCGAAACGGATTTATCAGAAATGAAATGGGGTTGCCGATCAGGTCCTCTTTTCTCAGATTAATTATACTCTGATGGATTGGAACGATATGCAGGTCGACACCGGACCGGCGTACATGATCCGGCAGCGCCCCATCGGACGGACAGACCACCAGTGGTTTGAAACGATCTTTATCCAGTTGACTGAGTTGACGAAGGAGATAGACCTGGCCTCCACCCATTTTTGTTGTATGGTCGATAAAGACGATCTTGTAGCGACGTTTTTTCATTGGGGGTATGAGGTCAATCCTTCAATGACCTGTATGTTTCCTCCAGCGTATCAATCAGATGATCCCAGTTAAACCGTTCCTCAACATATTGCCGGCATCGTGTCCGTATCCGGTCATCTGAAGCACATAGATCGAAAGCAGAGAGTACCGTTTTTGATATCCCCTCTGGTGTCGCTTCAGGAATCAGCAGGCGTGGATCAAATTCCCCTATGATTTCTGTATTAGAACCGATGTCTGTTCCAAGCGTCGGGGTGCCGCAGGCCATTGATTCTATGGTAGGTAATCCGAAGCCTTCCAACGCCTTGGTCGGCATCACAAAAAGATCTGCGGCCTGGTAATATAAGGGTAGATCTTCATAGGAAATAAACCCGGTAAAACGGATATGATCCCGTATACCAAGAGTTTCCGTCCGTTTTTCCAAAGTCAACCGTAAGGGGCCGTCACTACCGACAACAAGGATCAAATCAGGTTTTCGGTCCAGCAGAAGCGGCATGGCCTCAATCAATGTATCCACCCCCATGCGCGGCACCAGACGGCGAACAGTTAATAGAACAGGTTGATTACAAGGTAGATCCAATCGTTTTTTTACTTCATCACGATCAGGAGCCGGATGAAAGCGATTCAGATCGACGCCACCTGGTATTTTCACGCAGGATTCTGTGGTCTCCATCAAATGATGGACCTGCGTTAGAGAATAGTCACTCAAGATGATCGTACGCGCACTATGTTGCAGTACATATCGTTGTAGAAAGCGAAAAATCGCAGCCTTGATATGATGGGGTTGCCACGCATCAGTGACCTCTTTCTCTACCAGTTCTTCCTCATCCCACGGTCCGTAAAAAGAGGCGATGCGGCCTACGCGTTTACTCTCATGACAGAGCAATACACCAATAGCCGTTAAGGTCAAATGAAAATGGAGCACATCAAAATCATATTCAGCAATAAGATCTTTAAAAACACGGGCGGCTTGTAAAACACCGGAACCGAATCGAACAACCGGGTTGCCAAATCGCACTGGGCATCGGTGGATATGAATACTTTCAACCTGCTCATACAAGGGCCACTCGGGTTGCATACGTTCGGTCAGGACATGCACTTCATGGCCTCGTAACGCCAATCGCCGACTCGATTCGAAGACGACCTGCTCAGAACCGCCCAAACGCGGGTAAAATAAATTGGTTATCATCAGAATACGCATTATAAGCAGATAATCAGATTAATATTCCACAACTATTCGCTGATATGTTAGTCCGGTCATACTGAAAATCATATACCGTATAAAAAAACACATCCAGGTAAAAGGTGATGTGATGTAGATCAAATTGTAATGAGAAATGTGGATACTCGTATGATTAGAAGGTCGTGATAAAAGGAGAAACACGTAGGGCATTATTATACAATCTGATCAATAATGCGCGCCAGTTGTTTGGCAAGTTCATTATAATCGAATAGATTTCGTGCCGCCTCCACACCTTTTATACCCTGGGAAAGCGTGTCGGGATTTTGAAGCAACCATTCAATACGTTCTGCAAGTCGGGCAGGGTGATCGGGATCATAAACACCCTGATAGGGCAGCAGAAAACCATTTTCATGAACGACCTCTCTTGCGCCGCCTACATCCGTCGCAATAATAAACCGACCGCAGGCGAGATATTCAGGCAGCTTGGCTGTCGTACGGGCATGACCTACCGCATCATTAGTCTGGGTTGAAATGCACACATCCATCATATTGATATAGCGTGGCACGTCATCATGAGATACCCGTCCGGTGAAGCAGATACGATCTTGTATGCCGTATTGTTCTGTCCGTTTTTTTAAGTGCGCAATACCTGTTCCGTCACCTACAATAATTCCTTTAACAGGATGATCTTTCAATCGCGCAACAACTTCGACGATGTCCCAGCCATAACACATCTGAAATCTGTCGCTCCATACGATAGATCCGACGATACCAAGCGTCAATGTATCCGACATGCCGTTCTGGTCACGAAGCGTGTCAACATTGAGCGGTTTAAATCGGGTGAGATCTACCCCATCAGGTAGAAAATGAACGCCCTCGGGCCGTCTCTGGCGGATTGACACCGCCAGGGCTGCCCCCCGGGCGACAACGGCATCAGCGGATCGTAACATGGTCCATTCCGCCCCGTGTACCAGCCAGGATTCCCACATCGGTCGCCCGCTACTTCGCAGTAAATCATAAGACGGATCGCCGTGATCGAGAATATAGGGCATATGAAATCGGCATTTGGCGAGGAGCGCTGCGCCGCCGCCCGCGTAGCCTACATTCATTATATACAGCAAATCTGGCCTGTTTTCTTGAATGAACCGGCTGAATCGCCGCATTTCCGTGAGCTTGCCGGCTTCACGATACAGTATATCTATGTGGTGAGAGGCGCATAACGGCGTTGTAAGATGCCGGGCGCGAAGTCCCATAACACCATACGGCGTGTCGTTGACGAGAACGCAGATTTTCATAAACCCTTTGAGCCGGTGAGGGGTTTTTCCGCAACGAAATATACGGTTGGTGTGAAGGAGGGTAAGACCGTGGCACATGCCCGACGCAAAGGTGTAGACCCTTCCCTGTTATAACGGACAATGCGGTAACCTGCGTGTTTAAAATGTTGACGGAAATCAACCGGGCTGGGTAAATATACACAATCACAATCGGCATCTGTAATGCCTTCCAACTGGGGCGTACGATATGCAAACCGAGCATCCGACCGGACCATTTTGCTTATGGTACCCAAGCCCGTCGTTAAAATACCTAGGAGCGCAGCAGGGATAGACTCATAAAACGATAAATATCCGGGGCCACCGCGTAATAGATTTACCAGGGCTTTAATCGGTATAACCGGACTCCAGTAGTTGGGGCATACAAAGACCACACGGCCCCCCGGACGCAATATCCGGTCAACCTCTTTAAATACGCCTTTGGCATCAACCACATGTTCTATCATATCGAACGAGGCCACTCCGTCGAAAGTCTGATCCACAAAGGGTAGTTCAAGCGCATCGCCGACGCTGTATTGCAGTTTATCGCCGACACGAGAAGCGGCCTGATCAAGGAACTTGGCTGAGATATCCATGCCTACGACTCGATATCCCAATTCCGCCAATCGAAAGGATGAATAGCCGGAACCGCAGCCCAGATCGAGTAGATTTGCTGGTGAAGAGATATAGGTACGTACCATTCGGAGGAATTCGTGATGAAACGTATCGGACTCCCGCTCTTTTAAGCCATGGTAGTATGCTTCTGAGGATTGATAAAAGGCCTTGAGCGCCGTGCGATCTTGCGACGGCGCGCCCATTGACTTATTCAGCATATTTTGTTTCCTGTACTACGGAGGTGTAAATCGCTTCCACTTTTTCAGCAAATAATCGCCAGTCTAATGCTTCAACTCGTTTACGACCTTGTGAGCCCAGTTTGAGACGGAGTACCGGGTCATCAATCAACCGCTGAATATGTCGGGCTATCTCACCGGCATCCTGAGGATCAGAGATAAGCAGACCGTCTTCGCCGTCACGAATAATCTCAGCGGCGCCGGCATGGGCGCTGGTCACCACAGGGATGCCCGTGGCCATCGCCTCTGTGATGGTGAACCCGAATGGTTCATAATGAACAGGAAATACGTACGCATCACTCATAGCATAGAAGGTTTTGATATCAGCCTGGTGACCCACAAATCGTACATGCCGTTCTACGCCAAGCTGTTGAGCCAGGTCAAAGTATGGTTCCGATGCAGC
>CAJXCW010000330.1 GCA_913051705.1 uncultured bacterium | reverse complement strand
GAGTTATTGTCATGCAGATTAAAATACGTTTTTGAAAGAAAACTAGAGATTGATATCTTGAAGTTCTGTCTGTGACGTTTGCGAGATGGTTTTTATTTGTTTGTGAGGCTCAGAAAACTTACGACTCTGTTTATTTCCTCATTTTCCGAGTTAATCTGCTCTTGTAGTTTCTTGTGTTTTTTCTCCATATGATACGACCATCATACAGGCCGCAGGCCTGGGCTCGATCAGACAACGGATTCGTAAGGCCTTCGACGAAGAAAACGGTTTTCTGCCCTACCTGATCCACTTGTGTATTCTGCAATTCTATGCCAGCCGTCCGGTGGATCAGACGGTCAGTATACGCAACAGCAATCTGGATCTGATCACCCATCGCGTCGAGCTGAGGTATACACTGTTGCGCTATCTGGTGTGAGTCATTCCGACATTCGGTTTCATCGGGACGCACCATCCGGAAGCGCTCGCTACATCAATCGCCTTTTCGCCGAACGGCCGCTCTGCCGTGTCGGGTAGCAGAGAGGGGCCGGCGCAATTATGGAATACAGGTACTCAATTTCTGGATTCGATTTTCGAGATCAGAACGCTGGCGTATCTTCTGCCGGTGGACGTAGGTGGACTCAATCTTTTTGACATCATCTCGACAACCACAAAATCGATTCGGACCTTTGATATCGAATCCTCCACCGTCGTCGCCTTCGCGCCGGATGGGCAATCGTTTGCGTCCGGCGGGACGGACGGCATTGTGAGCATATGGGATGTCTCTTCCGGGGAAACAACCGATCAATTCACAGATCACGACAACGCCATTACCGCCTTAGCGTATGGACCTGATGGCGATGTGGTGGCTTCCGGTGATACTTTCGGTTACATCAAGGTATGGCGGCTGGATACAGGTGAAGAGCAGAATACAACCTGAGAGCGATATCTGGTTCCAACCGGTTATCTCGTTAACCTTCCTCGACGATAGCCTGATATCCAGCAACGGTGACACCGTTCGGGTCCTGTCAGCAACCTACGGAGAAGAGCTCAACAGCTATCGGGTCGTTATGCCGGAAAAATTGTTTTGAACCGACTGATGAAGTCCTCCGCTCACTTAGATCAACGGCCTATGCGGAGCTTCCCCTTACGACGCTAATCCCACCGACACCTTCCGGGCTTCAGTATCCACCGCCAGAATCCGTACGGATAGCGTCTCTCGTGATACAAACACACAGGCCGTATACCGTATTCTGATAGCGACGAACCAATAAATCCAGTGCATCTCGGTCGCCACATCGGCCTCGCCGTATAAGATCGTGATCGTTGATAAGCTTCCTCCTGGTTTTCTCTATCATAAGACAAGACTGGGATAATACCCATTTAGTTTCTTCATCCGTTTATTTTTCTGGAGAAATATCCAAAAAGAGATGTATATTATCAGACATAGCACACGATAAACCTGCTGAAACCCGCTCTGTACTCTGCACTTGTATTTTACTCAGGAGCCTCCATGCCCTTTACCTTTTCCGATTCTCATATCGAAACATACCACACCCTCGGATACACGGTCTTCCGGCAGATCCTGCCGCCGTCGCTGATTAATGACTTACGCCGGGTGTGCGACAAGGCGGTAGAGATCGCGCGTGAAAAAAGCGGCAGCCAGGTACAACGACTACAGCCGGTGGCTAAATATGATCTCGATCAGCAGCCGTTTATCGATTATGCCGACCTGCCGGAGTTGGTCGATGCCATCGCCCGGGTGCTGACGCCGAGACATCGCCACGGCGATCGGGAGACCTTCGGCGTGTTGCTGGAACCGAAAGAACACCCCTGGTGTACGCACTGGCATCGTGATTGGCGTGACAATATATCCGGTCTACCGATTGCGAGGTGGGAAGATCGGTTGACAGATATTAACCTCTTCAATCAAATCAACTGCGCCTTGTACGAAGACCATTGCACCTGGATCGTGCCGGGCAGCCATTTACGGCGAGATCTGCCGCGTGAAGCCGAACTCTTTCCTGAACGACCCATTCCGGGGCCGGATCTCGAAGGCAAATCGAATCCGGAGCGTGAACAATTATGTCTGGCCTATTGCGAGAGCATGCCCGGCGCCGTGCAACTGCACCTTAACACCGGCGATTTCGCCCTCTATCAAAATACCTTCTGGCATATCGGCAATTATGTGCCATACAGTAAACGCGCGACCATACACGACGGCGCCATGACACCCGAGTTCCAGGCGTGGATTCCGGAAACACTGGAGATATCACGCAAGCGCCGGGAAAAAGGCCTGTTGTGGGAGAATCCGAATGGATGACTGGTTCACGTATTACCATTGGCCAGACGGAGGCCGAGCGGTATTTATGAGCTTGATCCAAATAATCTCAAACGAAACGGGGTAGTAAAATCAAAATTAAGAAAATTATATCAATTATAGCGCTCTCCATTATATCGTTTTTCTTATTTTTATCGGTATTAAGCGCAATATCGTTTATGACAAAATCACTTAATGGCGATTATAATCTCGTCGACAGCTGGAAAGGTGTCACTCCAACTTCGGAGCAATTTACATATCCAACGGGCATGAAGATATTCAATGATGAGGTTTATGTCGTCGATACTAACGAACATATGATCAAAGTTTTTGATCTCGACGGTAATTTTATCCGGCAGTTTGGTAAAGAAGGAACTGCTGAAGGGGAATTTAACCGCCCCTGGAATATATTCTTCTCTGAAGATGAACTTTATGTCGCTGGCTATGAAAATAACCGGATAGAAGTGTTTGATCCAGATGGAACGTTTAAGCGTTCATTTGGTAAATATGGCACTGGTGATGGAGAATTGGATGGGCCTACGGCGATCACACAAGATGCCAACGGTAATATCATTGTTACAGATTTTTATAATCACAGAGTGACGCGTCACAAAACGGATGGAACATTCATATCTGCTTGGAATGAAGCTGATTACGCTGGTAGTAGAGTTGGACAGTTTAAATATCCATTAGATATTACATCGAGCCCAGATGGGGAGCTTATCTATGTACTTGATTCAGCAAATGAGCGTGTAAAAGTGTTTGGCGCCGACGGTGAGTATAAATTTAGATGGGGCGGACCATTTGCTTACAATAGCCTTATAATCTGGTTCCACTGGTTCCCTTTTGATGGCTGGTTCTCAGACCCAAAAGCCATTGTCACTGATGACGAAGGAAACGTTTACGTCGGCGATTCGGGCAATAAACGAGTTCAGGTGTTCGATAGAAATGGTAATCATATTTCTTCCTTTGGTGGCGTAGGTGCAGACGAGTTCGTCTATATTGCTGGGATGGATTTCTCGAGTGACGGATCTTTATACATTGTGGACGAGTCAAAAAGAATTGTCCAAAAATGGCAATATCAACCGAGCCAATAGATCACAAAAAATTCGAGTGAATAATATGGATACGGAAAATATACCCATTACCGGGGATCACTTGGCAGTTTTCCCGGTAAAGTGGACATCTATACTAAGGAATTAATAAAACGAACTTTCCATGCAACAACCCAAACAATCGATGTCTCTAATCCAGCAAAAGCTGCGGATCAGATCAATCGATGGGTATCAGATAAAACAAATGGGATGATCGCCTCTCTTATCACCCCATGATGATATTAATGTAGAGACTCTGTTGATTCCAATAACAGATGGTGATCGTAGGGCCCATCGACAGGGTGCGCGAGGCAAAAAATACAGAAGGCGGCCGCGAGTTGGAGGCCTTTGGACGTATGATACCCGTTGCTGAAAAACCATCAACAGAATAGGCGAGATTTGCTGACAGAAGACACCAATCTCAAACGCGATGTGAGAAAATATATAGATTATAGAACCGTCATCCCCGCAAGCTTTAAGCGGGGATTCATAGCAAGTTTGAGTCGAATGGATGGCCGATTAAGGACTTCGGACATAAGGACTTCGGACATAACGTGTATTTATTACTTCATAAAAGGTGTATAGTCCAAATTCAAGTATGCTATAGCCCTCACCAATATTTTTCCTAAGGAGTGTTCCATGATCAGGCTATTGTTAATTTTAATCATTTTTGCCATGACCTTTCCGATCGGCCGGGTCGCAGCCCAGAACGGCGACCCGGTCACAACGGCCAACTACCGCCTTGCCGGCCGTTTCGCACCGTACAAAATGCAACAGCTCATTTTCAGCACGTCGGTGCAACCACGCTGGATCGAGGGCAGTGAACGGTTCTGGTACGAGTGGGAGACATCAGGGGGCAAATCTTTCCATCTTGTAGATCCCGCTCAGGGCACCAAACGGTCCATTTTCGACAATGACCGGATCGCTGCCGAACTCACCCGCATCACCATGGATCCCTGGGACGGGCAGCACCTGCCCATTAGGTCCATAAAATTTATTGATGGGAACACCCTGCAGTTCGAAGTCGAATCTTCGCAGGATGAAGAGAAAAAAATAGATGCGGAACAGGAGCAGGAAGAGGAAGAGCAGGAGCAGGAAGAAGAGGAAAGTGAAAAGAAGGAGAAGGTAAAGAAGAAAGTTTTTCACTTCGAGTATAATGTGGGCACACAGACCCTCCGTGAACTCGAGGACTGGGAGGCTCCCGACAACCACCCCTCGTGGGCCAACGTCTCACCCGACAGTCAGACCATTATCTTCGCCCGCCGTCATAACCTGTATATGATGAGCGGGGTGGACTATCAGCAGATTCTTGACGCCCGCCGCGGCAAAGATGGAGACGAAGCCGACGAAGACGATGAAGAGATCGAGATCGACGAAACGCAGCTCTCCACCGATGGTG
>CAJXCW010000329.1 GCA_913051705.1 uncultured bacterium | reverse complement strand
CGGTATGTCTGTAAAAGCCCACGTAGGTGAACATGACCATGCGGAATTGATCAGGCCGACGGTGGAGGCGTACGAGTTGGATGGCATCCAGCATGGCATCCGTGCCGTAGAATCACCGGAGCTGCCAGCCTTTCTTGAAGCGGACACACGCTTCATAGTAACGGGTCCAGCAGCCTTTGACTGCTTATGCAATTTTTAATCAGGTGTTATGAGCCTCCTGCACCACTTGAAGAAGGCGTTGCATCCGCTTAATGATCGTGGGCCCTTTTCGTAGGCTATAGCCCGGGTAATAGTTTCCAGGGGGATATAAGCCGCCCGGTCACCCCAGATCCATGATAACGATAAATGACGGCGTACCCGTATACTGGGATCAAGAAGACGTTGCGCGACTATAGGAACCAGCTCATCACGCATACGCTCATCAGAGACCTCTACCCCGTTCAGTGGCGTACCCGCTGCATACTGAGGTGCATTTCTGTTGTTATTGGTCAGGGCATGCTTTAGAAGATCCACAACCTGCTGGGAACAAGGCATTTCTGTGATATAGTAAATGGCTGTCCTTCGGGTTTGCGAATGAGGAAGATTCATTGCCCTGACAAAACTGTCCATGCCGGAGCTGCCGATCTTCTCCAGTTCGGATCCGATATCCTCACGCCACAGTTTTCTTTCGGTTCGCGGTTCGTAGATCAGTTTGAATACCCGTTCTGCGAAGTCCTCTTTCGGCGCCCCGTCTTTTAAGACTTATTCAACCATATCGTCCATGTCCTGTTTGAGTTTCTGCCGGGCTTCATGCAGCCGGTACTTTACAGTGCCTGCCGGAACTTCCTGTATGGCAGCAATTTCTTTCTGTAGATACTCCGAGGAATAGTATATTGGACAATCTCCGGGCGTGAAGGTTCTTTTTTTATCCCATAATTCGATTCAATTGCAGGAGTCCGACGACCGCATGGGCGATCATCGGATACAGGCCAAGGGCAAGCCGATAGTCCTGCCTTAGAATGCGGAAGGCCTTAATACGACTAATTCCGTGTTCGACATAAATGCGTTCTTTGGTGATCTTTGTGTTATCTTCTTTCTGTTCGGGTGTTAGTGCTTTGCCTTTGGGTTTCTTCCCGGGGGTGATCAGCTCGGAGTGGTCTTGACTTTGATAGGCTATATCGGCTACCTTGTTGGCATTGGGATATTGCTCATGCACCTCGCTTTCTTTATAGATCGTGATATCGGCTTTAGGCCCCCTGTGATCGGGATATATGCCCAGGACTTCACCCGTGCCATATGTAGCGACCTCGGTCTTTGTGGTGTGGGCTCTCTTCTTTCCGGAATAGGCCCTTTATTGTCGATCCGGACGGTTCTCATGCACCTGGCGATGGTGCTTCAAAAGCTCCGGAAGGATCGCTTCCAGAAGGGTAGACAAGGCCGTAGGAGAAAGACCGAACAGGGTATGGATCTTGCCGGGAAGGAAACCTTAGGATGACCGAGATCACGTTGCAGGTAGTGAAGACGTACGCATGCTCTCAACCAACTTGACCCTCACCACGCCGCAAGCCGAGGCCGTGCTGTCCCGATGGCTGGGCAGCGGCGTCCGATGCAGCCGGATCGAGCCGCTTCAGGGCGGCATGATCAATACGGCGCTGCGGCTGACGTTCGACCAGACCCCGTTTACGGCCGTCATCAAGCTGAATATGGACCAGGACAGCCCTGTATTGCAGAGCGAGCGTTTGCGGCTCGATTATTTGAAGGCATCTACGCAGCTTCCCATTCCTCGTGTATACCAGTACGCTGCCGCCGATCCATCGCTTCCATACAGCTATCTCCTTCTGGAAACGATCCCCGGCGTCAACATGATACAGGCATCTCTGTCGCCTGAGGATCAGGCAACCATCGGCCGGGAACTGGCCGACGTGCTGATTGATCTGCATGGCCATACCCGGACGACATTCGGACGTATTCATGAGCCTGGCATCCCGTCCTGGGCGGATGTTTTCGTGCCGGAACTGACGGCCATGCGAAGGCATGTAGAGGATAAATTATCGGATGCCGTACTTAATGATATCGACGCGTCGTTAAAGGCCGCGGGTGATATACTCAAAGATCAGGGTCCACCCACGCTCACGCACGGCGACATCTGGGCGGGGAATATCATGGTGGACCGGCGAGGGGACGAATGGCATCTCACCGGTCTGGTGGACCCCAGCGGTGCGAAGTTTACGGATGTGGAATTCGAACTGGCGTATCTTCAGGTGTTCAATACGGTTGGATCACCCTTTTTTGACAGGTATACAGCCCGCTTTCCGCTCCGGCCGGGCTACGAACTCAGACGGTTGTTCTACTGGCTGAATACCTACATGATCCATGTCTGGCTGTTTGAAGACCGGGACTATGGGGACCGTACGGCAGAGGTGACGGCGTCTATTCTCTTGTACACCCGGTAGGTATATTCCGTTTTATTCATTTCGGAGTGCATCCACAGGATTGGCCCTGGCTATTCTGACAGCATGATAGCCGACGGTGACAAGTGCGACGGTTAATGTCAGGATGCCACCCAAGATGAAGGGCATGAAGTCGAGGTCGATATGGTAGGTGAAGTTTTGCAGCCATCGCTGCATCGCATAATACGCGGCTGGACAGGCGAGCAGGCTCACGAAGAATACAAGAATGATGTACTCCATGGAAAACAGTCGGACGACATGCGTGATGCCAGCGCCCAACACCTTGCGAATGCCGATTTCTTTGGTACGGCGCATCACGGCCAGCATCGTCAACCCGAAGACGCCGAGGCAGGCGATGCCGATCGCAAACAGCGAAGCGTATGTGGCAATTCGGCTGAACCGTTGCTCCGTCCGGTAAAATCGGTCGATGTCTTCATCCAGGAAGTAATACTCGAATGGAAGATCAGGAGCAAATTCGGTCCATGTATTCTTGAGGAGTGCTACCATCTCCGGGATATCGTCAGAACTGATTTTGACCAGCAGGCAATTGATCCGGTCAGAATTGAGCCTGATGGTCATCGGCACGATGGCGTGGTGTAACGATTGAAAATGATAATCGCTGACTACACCGATGACGGTGAACTGTTCTCCAGGGAGTGTCTGGCCAATCGGCTTATCCCATTCCATTTCCCGGACCAGCGCCTCGTTGACCAGCGCCGATCTGGTTTCATCCTTTCCAAACGACCGGGATAAGGTTCTTCCTTGAAGCAGTTCGATACCCAGCGTTTCCAGATACTCATACTCGACCAGGTATTCGTAGACCGAGAGATTCTTTCCGTCGCTTCAGCCATATCCGACCATGACCGCCCCCCGGTCCGGACCGAACGATGTGGCTGAACCGCTCACCTGATGGATGTTGTCATACGGTGTCAGTGTATTGCGGAATTGATCGATCGGATTGATCCCATGCGTCCAGATTACGACCACCTGGTCCTGGTCAAAGCCGAGATCTTTGGTTCTGATATAGGAGAGCTGCTGAAACATGACGAGCGTGCTGATGACCAGCAGGATGGACAGGCCGAACTGCAAGATTATCAGTCCACGCCCGAACAGGCCGGTTCCTCCGAACTTGAGATGCTGATTCCTAAACATAATAACTGGATGAAGCCCGGACAGTACTAGCGCAATCAGCAGCGGAAACGAGAATATCTCAGAAAAGGCCGGTTCTGTTTGTACAATCGAGTCTTCACGGAATATATTGTTCCCATAGCGTACAATGCCTCCCCACCGCGCTAACCGGACAGTGCCTGTAACGCCAGGGAACTGATCCAGGAGCGTTGGGGCCAGGGGAGCCCGGGTCCGATGCCCAAACCACCGTATCACCAGAAGACTCCGTTGTGATCTGGAGTACCCGATAGATGGTTGGGGCGTTATCATGAAAGGTGTCATAGGTCCATTCATGCCGAATGAACAGAAAGATCAGGACGCAGCATGCCAATCCCACGGACAGCCCGAAGATGTTGATCAGGCTGTATCCCTTATCCCGGATCAGATTTCGAAGAGCGATGGTCAGATAATGGTTTAGCATCACTGCTCCTTGCGAGCAAACATCGTGAGAATGCCTGAGGTTTTGTGTTCTGGATGGATGATCATTTACTCACTTGCTTATGAAGCAAATGGCGTGCCCCCATCGGAAGATGAATAATTTCGTATCGGTTACCCACGCATACCACCACCAAGTGTCCGTTTGTATAACACTTGGTGTACGCTGACGGACAGTTTACAGATAGATCGCTCCAATGGAGATATCTGCCTCAAATCAGACATGCACAGTTTTTAACACGGTATCGTACAGGCATTGATATCCCATACCAGCGCGGACGATTAGCACTCCGGACACCGGTCCGTATCCGGGTCATGGATGGGATTACCGCACCTGGAGCAGGGGCCGAGGGGATGTTCATCGGGTCTGGTACGGGCGCCGTGTTTGTACGTAATCGTTCTCCAGACGGTTTTTCCATCGGTGGCAGAGTAACATGCCCACTCGCCTTCTTTCCTGCCGTCGTGGGATTTCCCCACATGGGGCCCATAGTCCCCTTCCCACTTTTTATGCCCATTTTCAAAATAGGTGACATACCAATTTACATACTCGCCGTTTTTAAATTGGCCTTCGCTTGAGATATTCCCGTTCTTAAAATATTGAATCCATTTACCGTCTTTTGTCCCCTTCTTATACGCCCCTTCACTGCGTTTATTCCCATTAGCGTAATAGGTAATCCAGTCGCCTTCTTTTTTACGGTTCACTGTTTTGCCTTCGGATAAGGCCATTTTACACTCCTTTAGGGCCGCATATCTCAGCTACAGAAAGCAGAAATCACCCACAAGC
>CAJXCW010000328.1 GCA_913051705.1 uncultured bacterium | reverse complement strand
TTATAAATTTTGAATTATAATTGATAACACGATAATTTCCTGTAAGGTATAGAAAATTATACATGGTCTATCATATGACAATTGGTATAAGTTGTTTTTCTCGTGCATGATGAAAAAGGATACACCTTGACATGACTCAATAAAGAGACTACATGTACAGGAACGTCCCTTGGCCTGAATAATTGAAGTATGTCACCAGTCGAAAGTCAAGCACAGATTGCCTGGGTCATGTCTCTCTTCGTTTAACATGGATAAAGGATGCCTGATGAATCTGGATGAATTGGGTAATCGGATTCGTGAGCAGCGTATAAAACAGCGATTGAAACAGCAGGATATCGCCAACGCGCTCATGTTAAGCGCTCAGGCGGTCTCAAAATGGGAGCGTGGAGAAAACGCGCCTGATATATCTGTCCTTCCGGATCTGGTTAAAATTCTGGGCGTGAGTGTTGACTGGCTATTGACTGGCCCGCAACAGCCTACCGACTCGTTTGAAGCGACGATCTTATGTACGAGTATTAATCATTTTGCAGAGCGGTCTGCTAAGATGTCGTCAAAAAGTGTCGCAACCTGGGTCAATGGTCTTTTCTACACCCTCACTGAGGCCGCCCTGCAATATGGCTGTGTACCCATAAAATATGTCGGAGACGGTTTCCTGGGTTTTTTTTCCGGGACCAACCACACGGAACGGGCGTTAAACGCCGCGTTAACAGCGAAGTCCATTTTAGACGACCGGCATTTTATCATTACCCTGCATCGTGGAAACATCTTCCTGGGATCTATCGGACACCCCGATTACAGTAAACCGGATATCACCGGCGACACGGTCAACACGGCCTTTCTGACCATGTCCTGGGTCGCACGTCATGTGGAAAGCGGCCTGGGCGTATCCGAAGCAGTAGCTCTGCAGGTACCCGAACACATCGAATTGATTTCTCATCGCGATTTGGAGATTCATGGCCTGCCTTCGGGCGCAACGGTCTATGAGGTTCCGGTCGGACAAGGTGCAAACGAGAAACAAGGATAGCGGCCATAGTACACGACAAAAGTTAAAAAGAGGGTTATCCCCGCTTAAAGCTTGCGGGGATAACAGCGCTATTACTTGGCCAGACTAATTTTCAAAAGTGTAAGGTAGTGAAATAGTTTACTCCGGAACCGGTGCGTCCTCCCGTAACAATCCTTCAGATTTCAACTCCGCCCAAAGGTCGGCTGGAATCGGATGGTTAAAATGTTGCTTATTAGCCTCAACGAATTCCGGTTTGAAGGCGCCCGGAATCACAGAGGCCACCATAGGATGGCCGAGCGGGAACTGCATGGCGGCAGCGGGTAAAGGCACCTGATGCCGCTCACAGACGGCCTGCATACGACGGACTTTTTCTGAAATCTCCGGTGGGGCGGGTGCATAAGCATAGGTGGCTGTCTCCGTGGGGCCGGTGACCAGAATGCCGGATGCGAAGACCGCGCCGATGACGATCCCAACGCCCTCTTCCTCACAACGCGGAAATTCTTTATCCAAAGCATCCTGATCAAGGAGCGTATAGGGCATGGCCACGATAAAAAAATCAAGTGGCATCATATCTAAAAATCGGGGCATCATCCCGATTTTATTTAAGCCGGCCCCCACCCCCTTAATCAGACCGGCAGACTTCAGCTCATCCAACGCCCGCCAGCCGCTGGTGAACATCTGATTCAAGTAAGCCTGCACCTGGGCTTCGCTGTGAAAAAAATGATCAAGGTCATGGATGAGCAGCAGGTCGATTCGATGCATCCCCAATCGTTGTAAACTATCTTCATATGAACGCATGATCCCATCATAACTGTAATCAAACCGATGGTCGAATGGCAATCCGCCCATCCAATAACCATATACGAAATTTTCGAGATCGTGTGTTGCGGTGAGGACCCTGCCTACCTTGGTTGACAGCGTGTAGGATCCTAATTCCTGTTGTCGTAACAAATCCCCCACACGACGCTCGCTTTTGCCGTATCCATAAAAGGGTGATGTGTCATAGTAACGAATACCGGCATGCCAGGCAGCATTCAATGTCTCTCTCGCCTGTTCATCTGAAACCGGATGGAATAGTTCACCCAATGGGGCACCACCGAAACCTAATTCCGTCACGTGTACCTCTGTTTTACCCAACTGCCGAGTCGATATCGCGTCCATTAGCATCCTTCCTGAATATGGTTTGTTTGACATTGGAATAATCGACTTGCCGGTGTGCGTTTATCGAAACAAAAAATAAAACCACAAGAATATACCTTATATCATCTATTCATACAAGATGGTTTTACACTCGTTACCCTGAAGACCGGGACGCCCAAGATAAAAAAATCAAGATTTAAAATATGAAAATATTTATTCCATCCTCTTCCCTCTTCCCTCTTCCCTCTATTGTTTCCTGAAACTCTTTGGCGTCCAAGAACACATCAATTCCAGTCAATTGCATACTATTTTTGTATTGACAGGAAGGTGTCTTTGAAGTACTCTGTTTTATCCCACAGGGATGCCCGAAAATAAACAAATAATTGATATTTAAAAAGAGCGTTGTTAACCAGATCTGATGTCGGTGTCATAAGAAGTTGTTTCTTGACGGCGACCCGGTCCATGCGTAAAAGGAGTACACCAATGAACGGACAAGATGGTACAAACGGCATGGATGAGTGGGATGATGAGGTTGATCTGAATGAACATCGGTCGAAAACTGATGATTCTGAGGCGATCGATTTCTTCCCACCCAATTACCGAATCGGCCGGACCAAGTACATGTTTGTAACCGGTGGGGTTATGTCCGGTGTAGGAAAGGGGGTCTTCAGCGCATCGCTTGGCCATCTGCTTAAACATTATGGGTTTACCGTCTCTCAAATTAAAATGGATGGATACCTGAATCAGGATGCCGGCACCATCAATCCTTATCGTCACGGTGAAGTGTTCGTCCTCAATGACGGGACCGAATGTGATATGGATCTCGGAACCTACGAGCGGTTCCTGGATGATGATCTGAATCAATACAACTATATCACGTCAGGAAAAGTCTATCGGATCATTCTGGATAAAGAAAGACGTGGGGAATACCTTGGTCGGGATGTACAGGTTGTCCCCCACGTAACCGGCGAGATCAAATATCTGATTCGTACTAAAGCACATGAAGGACCGTATGACATTATCGTGGTAGAGATTGGCGGCACGGTAGGGGATATTGAGAATATTCATTTTATTGAAGCTGCCCGTGAGATGCTCTACGATGAGGGTCGCGATCATGTCATGTTCGCCCATGTGACACAGGTGCCCTATAACAAATCAGCCGGTGAATTGAAAAGCAAACCCACTCAGCATAGTGTCAAAGCCCTGTTACAATTAGGCGTACAACCTGATATTATCGTGTGCCGATCTACAATTCCCCTGAACACAAAAATACGACAGAAGATCAGTCTGTATTGTAACGTATCAGAAAAGCATGTGATCAGTAGCCCCGATACCGATTCCATTTATCGCGTACCGACGTTGCTCGATCAGCAACATACCGCCCAGATCTTGGCGGCCAATTTAAAATTGAATCTGCCTCAGCGTTTTAATCGTTCAAGAGCTTTCGATATATATCTGAACTATCTTTCCAGGTCTCATAAAACCGTGCGTATCGTCATCACCGGTAAATATACGGATCTGCATGATTCCTATGTCAGTATCCTCAATGCGTTAGACCACAGCAAAGTCAAGTTGGATGTCAATCTTGAGACCGAATGGATCGATACATCCGAATATTCGGATGGGCGGCCAATAAAAGATAATATCCTGGATGGCATCTCCGGCATTATCGCACCGGGTGGGTTTGGTGAGCGGGGGGCCGAAGGTAAAATTCGGTTCATACAATATGCCCGGGAGCATCGTATTCCATTTCTTGGATTATGTTACGGCTTTCAACTGGCAGTGGTGGAATTCGCCAGAAACGTTTGCGGATTAAAAAACGCAGCGCATACGGAATTCGATGAGCATTCGGATATGCCGGTCATCTATTTACTACCTGAACAACGAAAGTTAGCTGAGATGGGCGGAACCATGCGTTTGGGCGGCCATGAAGTAAAAATAATAAGGGACACCCTCGCGTACAAATGTTATCAGGCGGAACAGGTAACCGAACGATTCAGGCATCGATATGAGTTTAATAACGACTATAAAGACGCTATTGAAAAGCAGGGGATGATTTTCTCGGGTATGACGCCTGATGAAGAGATCATGCAAATCCTGGAAATACCGGAACATCCCTATTTCATCGGGACCCAGTTTCATCCGGAGTTAACCAGTCGCCCCTACCACCCGCAGCCGCTATTCCAGGCGTTTCTTCAGGCCGCATGTGCGTATGCTGAAGATGCAAAGACCGATGTACCAGACCAGGTAACCGTTCAGGCGGGCCAAGAGGAATAAAAAATGGGCTGTGAATGATAGGGTAAGCATTCACAGCCCATTTGGAAATCGGTCTATATGGTAAAATCAGGAATGATGCGCCACTTTCATCAAACGAGATTTTTGCCTGGCAGCCGTTCGTTTATGAATAACACCTCGTTTGGCCGCCTTATCCAGCTTGGAACAGGCATGTTTTAACAGATCCGGCATATCATCGGCTTCGGTATTTTCACGCACTTTTTTTATAGCGGACCGCATCGTGGATTTTATAACGGAATTTCTTTTCTGACGTACCATTTCCTGTTTTAAGCGTTTTTTAGATGACTTAAGCTTCGGCACGAATTTACTCCTCTTTAGTAATTTTAACGGCTCGCAAAATATATTCATGATGTAGGATCAAACAGTCAATCTGAAGCCGCCATAA
>CAJXCW010000327.1 GCA_913051705.1 uncultured bacterium | reverse complement strand
ACCCTCGACGTATTCCATCACGATGAACTGAGTGTCATCGAACTCTTCGAAGGCATATACCGTAGCAATGTTGAGGAGCTCCAGCTTGGCAGCGACTTCTGCTTCCCTGTGGAATCGTTTCAGTCGCCCAGGGTCTTTACTTACGGATTCAGATAGGACGTTGATGGCTGAAACACTAATCGATATCTTCCAACATATTAATCATAACCACACCTATGTTCCGGGAATATCATCTAATTCCTTGCTGGATTGCTCCAAAACCGTCATCAAACTGAAATCACTGCCCCAGGGGATCATCTGTGCGCCCAGACTCTGTCGATGGGCCATTTCTTCCGGAGAACCGGCAGTGATGCCCCAGGCTTTGTGGTTTCGTTTTGCCGCTTCCGATACCATTTTAATGGCATCATCCAGTGTCCAATCGGTGTCGGGTGTCGTGTTCAGCCTGTGCGTCAGATCGGCAGGGCCCAGGAATAACAGATCGATGCCGTCTACAGCGGCAATGTCGTTAATATTCTCCAGGGCTTCTATGGTTTCAATCTGACCTACAATAAACGTTTCTCTGTTGGCATCTTCGAAATAGGTGGTGCCTTCCTCCCAGACATCGATCCCGAAATCCCCATCCATGCCGGCGCCGTCGATTCCCCGGTTTCCCTCAGGCGGATATTTGATACAGTTCACCACATGCTCCGCAATCTCCGGTGTTGACATAAACGGGATCATGAAGCCGGCAGCACCATCTTCCAGGTAACGATATAATCTTGTTCTCTCCAGAGTCGGCGGCCGTATCATGCAGTCGATATCATGCTGTCGGCACATCGCCAGGACGGATTGTACTTCCCGGGCATCCATGGCTCTATGTTCGAGGTCGAACCAGAGGCCGTCGTAATTAAAATGTGATGCATATCTGATATAAAAGGGTAAATAATGTCCCATGGAACACAATCGGACAAATCCACCGGATCGGATTTTTTTGAGGACTTTGCTCTGACGCATCGACGCATCCTTTCTAATTATGAGTTATGATTTTTGAATTATGAATTATATCATAAGTTCACAGTTAGGAAAATTGAAAATTTGTGGGTTGAATTATAAGACCTTACAGCTTAATATGAATCTACTTGAGATGGATACAAGAAAATAGTAGGGACTATGATTCTCAAACATATTTTTAAAATAAGGAGAAATGGGTGACTGGCGATCGTATTAGCTACCAATTTGATACAGAACATCTTCAAATCAGGATTAATAGACTGGGTGAAATAGTCGGACTTTCAGATCGGAATGATTATACCGATTATCTGGCTCCTGATCGGGCAGTTCCCCTTTTACAGATCGCGGTGGATGGAACCTTGCTTTCCCCGATAGGCAGCGCATATGATAGCAAGCACAAACAGATCACACTGCATTTCACTCAGGGGATGATGGCGACGGTCACTATCTGGGAACAACCAAGTCACCTTGCCTTTGAGTTAACCGCATTCGAGGGCAGGCAACCCACGCATGTCATCTGGGGGCCCTATCCAACGACCATCAACGGGATCATCGGCGAAACTGTCGGTGTGGTACGAAATGATAGGTTTGCTTTTGGTATTCAGGCCCTCAATATCCATACCATCGGTGGCTTCCCGATAGAATTCCCATCCACAGGACCTGAAAATGACGCAGCCACCAGGATAGATGGGGGGAGCGAACTCCGGGCATATAGCATGGAAACAAATGGCGGCATCAACCATTCCAGGATTGCGCTCTTTGGATGTCCCATGGCGGATGCATTACAAACTCTTGGTCAAATCGAAATTGCGGAAAATCTTCCACATCCTATGTTGGATGGGGAATGGTGTAAAACCGCGCGAACCTCACGAACATCGTATCTGATTACTGCATTCGGAGAAAATACGGTTGATGAGGCGGTCCGATATACCAGGATGGCCGGGTTTACTTATTTTTATCATGAAGATCCGTTCGGGACCTGGGGACACTTCGGTCTTAAAACGACTGATTTTCCTCACGGCGACGCCGGGCTGAAAAGCTGTGTAGATGAGGCCGATAAAGCAGGACTGCGGGTTGGTATCCATACCCTGAGTAATTTCATGACCACTAATGACGCGTACGTGACCCCTGTCCCTGATCCGCGTTTGATGCAATCGGGTGACAGCCTCCTGACGAACGCGGTGGATGCTAAGGCTACGGAGATTCCGATAGCCTCCCGGTCCCCTTTTCTGGATCGGGGTACCCTATCCGCCGTGTTGATAGAAAATGAACTGATCCGTTACCGGGCGGTATCCGAAGAAGCACCCTGGCTGCTGCTGGGATGTCGGCGTGGCGCTTTTAACACCTCCGCATCAAGCCACGCCTCCGGCACGAAGATCGGCAAACTTATCGACCATCCATACCGAGTTTTATTTCCCGATCTTTCCATGCAGGATGAGATGGCTGATCGACTGGTGGAACTGTTCAACGGCACCGGCCTGCGGCAAATCTCTTTCGATGGATTGGAAGGGTGCGCATTGACCGGCCACGGGATGTATGCCTATAATCGATTCGTCAGCCGCATTTATAACGCCTGGACGCCGGAAGTTCTCAACGATGCCAGTCGTCTGACACATTATCTATGGCATATTCACACCCGCATGAACTGGGGCGAACCCTGGGGCAAGGCCATACGAGAGGGACAGATCGAGCTTCGTTTAAAGAACCAGGATTACTTCAAGCGCAATCTTTTTCCTCGCATGTTTGGGTGGTTTCAAGTGCGCCTCGCTTCCGGCAGCCTGGAGGCCACATCGCTGGATGACATGGAATGGGTCCTCTCGAAATGCGCCGGTTATGATTCCGGTTTCGCCCTATCTTCCAGCCTGGAGGCTCTAAGGAAAAACGGGCAGGCGGAGGTCATTTTAGGGACTGTGAAAGAATGGGAGCAAGCCCGCCTTGAACACGCTTTTACGCCGGACCAGATTGAACGGCTTCAGGACCCTACACTGGATTTCCATCTTGAGGCCGATGGAAAAAACAGGTGGCAACTCTATCCGGTCACGTATTCCCAGGTCCATATATACAGAGAAGTGACCCTTCAGCCCGGCGAACCTGGCGAGGCGGAATGGACGTTCCATAACCCATACGAGGATCAGCCATTCCAGTTTATTCTCAGAGCGCTGCCGGATACGGTCACACTGAATGACGATGTGGTCATCAATCCCGTCTTCGAGGTGAATTTCACCGAGATCACCTTACCCATACGGCTATCACCCTTTGAATATCTGGTCTGCGAAGGGGATGGGGTCTGTAAAATATTCGATATCAACTGGAATCCTGTTCGTTCGCTAGAATTTTCCGGTGAATGGCCCCAAATAGTACATGAGGATAATCAGATCCTGTTCTGGTTCGGGGCGCCCTCCTCGTGTCGTGTCGAAGTACGGTTCAAGACTAATGGGCCTGGGGAATCGGTCATTACACCAAATGTTTGATTATACGCATACAGGTGGATCCCCGCTTAAAGCCTGCGGGGATGACAACATTTTCAACTTTTGTCGTGTACTATAGAATTATAATCTGAAAATCTACCTATGGGCTTTAATCTGGCAATTGGTATTATAACTGATTAACTTTTGATACTCAAAGATCGCGTAACATACTGTGTGCCCTACGGTTTTGTTCTTTGTTAAAAGGAGTACATGATGAAAATCACCGAGATGAACATTATTCCGATTTACCCCCGCTTAGCCGCACGGTACCAGCGCCGTAAAGTCGATTTGTACGGCATCGATGCCAGGACCGTTTTTAAAATCCAAACGGATAAGGGAATTACCGGATTTGGTGATCAACGTGTTCGCCCATGGGGACAACCGGCGGCAGATAAGTATGACCACCTGATCGGAAAAGATGTGTTCGACTTCATTAATAATAATCAACCATTTGATTCCGGGTTGAACTGCGCCTTATATGATGCAGCCGGGAAATATCTTGAGATCCCTGCCTACAAGCTGATGGGACCTAAAATCCGCAACTCGATACCGGTGGCGGCCTGGACGCGACCGGCTTCGCCATCTGACTTCAGAGATGAAATAAAACGAGCGGCAGAACAGGGTTATATGATTTTTAAAATGCATACCTGTGCGTATCACGATGTCATGGAACAGTCCAGGTTGGCAGAGGAAGTTGCGCCACCGGGGTTTGAAATCCATTATGATTTAAACAAAAACCGAACGATCGGTACGGTTCTTCCTCTTATCAAAGAGCTGGAGAAAAATCATCCGATCGTCGGATATATCGAAGACCCGCTGCATCGAAATGATATCGATTGGCTGGCGAAGGCTCAGAGCACAGACGGATCTGCCTATCATCATGCACGGCACCCCCTACGGCGGCGTCCAGGAAGTGATCCATAGCCAGGCGGATATTTATATGATCGGTGGCTCGATGTTTGAAACGCTGGCCACCGGATTCGCCCTCGGTAAAGCCAATACGCAGGTTATTCTGCAATTTGAGGGCGGGACGCTTGGAAAAGCTATGGCCATGCACATGGCGGCGGTCCTACCCACCCACACCGCCCATTCTATCAACCTGGATGATCAATATGCAGAAGATATTACCACAGAGACTATCCCGGTGATTGAAGGGTCATCGCCCGTGCCTGAAGGACCGGGATTAGGTTTTGACGTGGATGAGGACGCTATCACCCGATTATCAGAGCAGAAGTTAGTTGAATCCCCAAAGCATCTCGGTATCCTCCGTATGCCGGACGGTCATACCTATTACGGTAAATCGTATGTCTCCCCTACTACGGTGACCGGAAAAGAAGAAGGCTCCGTGAGAGGATTTACATCTGAATTATGGGAGA
>CAJXCW010000326.1 GCA_913051705.1 uncultured bacterium | reverse complement strand
CTCTGCCGGGCGCGCACAATGGAAAGGGTGTATACGCCGCATCAAACCGGACGCCTTCCGCCGCCAGACGGTTCAAATGCGGGGTCTGCACGACCGGATGTCCATAGGCGCCGGTGAGTGCAGCGACCATCTGATCGGAGACGATAAAGAGGATATTGGGTTGGTCTGGCATAGGTTTCCTTTAAGCTTGTTGTAGAGATATCGTATACATGAAAAAATCTTCGCCATTCGCTTTAGTACGGCAGACCCACTCGCCTTCCGGGCTAATAACACCTGAAGGCGTGGAGCAGGGCATATCCGCAGGCGCGGCGTTATCGGTAACCACGATCCACAGGGCGCCTGCACGGGCGCGCATCCGCAGGTTTGACTCATGATACTGCCAGGCGACATTCGACCATTCATTGCCGCTGCGGCCCCCGTTGACCGCGTGAAAGATGATGCGGGCGTTCATGTCCGATAACTGCTGACTTAGATGGGGGTCCGGCATCGGCGTGCATCCCGGGTTGGCCCAAAGGTCATTACAGATGAGACCGCCCAGGATAAAATCTGTTTGCCAGGAAAAGGTCTGCAACGGCGTGGCTGCGTAATGGTTAATTTCTCCCTGGGTAGGAAATTTCAAACTGCCGCATCGGAGGATCTTACTGTGGAACCCGAGATACGCCCCATCCGGGCGATAAAAACGGATCTGGTTATAGCACTTCTCATCCGGCTCCACAAAACACGTGCCCAACGCCAGACCAATATGTCGTTCACAGGCATAGGCCGTCACTCTGTGTAATGCCATTTCCACGTCCGGCACATCAAAATCAGGCCTGTATCCGCTCAGAGAACCTTCCGGTGTAAGCAGAATATCCGCCCCTGCCTCAGCTGCCCGGTCGATCGCTACCAGTATTTTTTTCGTATTGATCAGGATATCGGTCTGCACCGCCATCTGGGCGCCGGCTACACGAATCTTCAAAATGAAGGCCTTTCATAAGATGATCATTTTCCGTCTTTACTGAATGGTTTCTTCTTCAGGTTCTTCCTTGTCATCTTCCGGAATTTTTTCCCACATATATATTCGATCCATAGCATATTTTTCAAACCATTCCATCTCAATATTCATCTTGAACAATCGGTGTCTTAGCTCCTGCCAACCGTGGCCAGTCCGGGTTGCCACGCAGAGGTGTGTCGGCACGCCGTTAGATTTCAACGCCCTGTATAGCTCGATGGATTGTTGTGGCGGCACCCGCTCATCATTCCGGCCGACCAGGATGAGCGGGTGCGTCTTGACATGTGCGATATCCTTTAGCGGAAAGTGCTCCCAGCAGACATCCGTCGGCGCATCTTTTTGCCAGGGGGAGAGACAGAAAAAGCAAACAGGGAAAAAATAAACGATGGGTTTTCATTTTATACACCCATCGGAATCCCGATTGGTCTCTCTTGAAATGGGAATGATGGCCAGGCCCGAAGGCGTTTGTCGGGCATCCATTCGGTTCAAAATGACGATGGATCTTCGCTTAAAGCCTGCCGGGATCACGATTCTATAAACTGTTCAGGAAACATGATCTGGCAGGCGAGTACTTCGTGGTCCCGCTTCTGTATCCCGCATCCCGCAATATTACGAAACCTCACTGGTGCCCCCGAACCGTCGGGTATTCGATACCTAATTGCTCCAGATAGGTTTTATACCTGGCCGGATCAAAGTAATAGGCTTTCATCTTATCCCGAAACTCAGACATGATTTTTTCATTCAGGAAGATCGCTGGTTTGTCTTCAGCTGAAATTAAAGGCGTATAGGTGGTTTCTTTGCCCTGCTCCTCGGTGAAGTAGGTTTTTGTGGCCTCTATGAGCTCCGGCCGCATGAGCAGGTCTAGGACCGTCATGGCCAGGACCTTGGCGCCGGTGGTCGACCCCTTGTGGGCGATGGGCGTCGCCATGGCCACGGCGCTGGACCAGTGATGGCCGGGCAGGCCCTGTATGTTGGCTGGATATCTCAGCGTCACCGTGGGAACGGTCCATGATACATCGCCAATGTCGTCGGAACCACCACCAAGCTGCGGGCCTTCTCTCGGTTTGGGCGGGTCGGACAGCTCATCCGGGAGTCCATCGGGGTCCCGGCCTACTTCCTTCTGCAACGCTTTAGCCAGCGTCTGATCAGCCTCACTCCAATCCGGCAACCCGATCTCTTTGATGTTGTCATACATCGCTTCGGCAATCGGTTTGTTGAAATGACGCGGCCAGGCGGTGCCCAGGATACGCCATTCCACCTCTGTATCGGTCATCAGCGCGGCACCCCGGGCGACGTCGTTTCCGATATCAAACAAGCGTTTAATATGGTCATAGTCTACCTCACGGAAGTAGTACCAGACCTGCGCTACAGACGGCACCACATTGGGCTGGTCGCCACCGTTGGTGATCACGTAATGGGTCCGTTGGGACAGGCGGAGATGCTCCCGGCGAAAGTTCATGCCTATATTCATCAGTTCGACAGCATCAAGGGCGCTACGACCGCGCCACGGGGCGCCTGCAGAATGAGCGGAGTCGCCGCGAAAGGTATATTCAACTGAGACCAACCCGCTGCCGCGTCCCTCACCATAGGATACCGACAGATTGCTGCTTACGTGGGTAAACAACACCGCATCCACGTTATTAAATACCCCATCTCGTACAAAATAGGCTTTGGAACCCAACTGTTCTTCTGCCACGCCGGGCCAGAGGACAAGGGTACCGGATATGTTTTCCTCGACCATGATTTTTTGAAGCGACAGCGCGGCTGTTACATTGACAGCCTGACCCGAGTTGTGGCCCTCACCATGGCCGGGAGCACCCTCGATCACCGGATCATGATATGCCACACCCGGCTTCTGGGAGGCTTTGGGAATGCCGTCGATATCACTGCCGAAGGCGATAACCGGCGCACCAGATCCCCATCGGGCGACCCAGGCGGTCGGAATACCGGATTGACCGGTTTCCACTTCAAATCCGTTTTCTTTCAAAATGTCGGTAATATACTTTGAGGTCTCATGCTCCTGGAAACCCAACTCGCCGAAGCTGAACAGCATATCCACCATCTGTTGTGTGAACGTCTGCATGGTCTCGACGTGCTGTACGGCTTCCATCTTGAGCCGGTTTAATTTAGTGGGTTGGGCGATGGATGGTCGAGGGAAAGTCAGTATGCAAACAAAGAAAAATGAATAGAAGAGGGCACGATTTCGCATGGCGATGCTCCTTTACGAACAAGGTCAGCACAAATTACGGAAATATGTAGTGGTGGGGTGATTTTGAGTTATTGCTTTTAATATAGAATACATTGACAGGGTGTCAAGCATTCAGGAAAGGGGTTATAGAATAATGGGGACTGTTTACGAGATGACGAGAACAGGCGTGTCGGTTGGTTGAGCCATGGATGGGGTGATGACTTATGCCATGAATGACCACATCCGAAAAAGTGAGGATGATTGACCCATGAAATAAAACCCCAGCCATACCGCACCGGGCAAAATGATGGTATCAATCACCAAATCACCAAACCCCGTAGGGCTCGCATCATGTCCAAAGGACACCTGCCATCACCAAATCACCACTTCTATTCTTCCGACCCCACTGTCATCTGATGCGAAATAAGGCAGACTACATCGATCGCGGGGTAATCTGGCTGTCCATGATATACCGCCGCATATTACTGTAGGACGCGGCATCCACATCTATGGAAAACGTGGATAGCGGGTAAGTTCGGGTGGCCAGGAATGGATTTTCAGAAGTCGGATTGTACTCTTCCCGATTGAACGCCACGGGCATCGGGTCGGAGGAATCGAATTGCAGAGCCGGCGCAGGGAAGGGCCGTTTCACCCCGCGGCTGAAGATCCTTGCGCTTCGCTTGGCCGCCGCACCGCCTGCCAGTCCCCATACGGGTCAGGCGGCATTCAGCCGATTGCGGCCACAGGCATAGATGAAATTGGCTATTAGCCGTTATAAACCCTATTGATGTATTTTTGTCCATTCATTATATTTAAAAAGGTCCCCTTACCTCATTAGCACGAAATCAAGGGACTTAATATCCTGTTTAGAAAAGCACTATTGTATTGGAGAAGCAATTATGTGTGGAATCATCGGTTTTATGAATAAATCCGGCGCTGTAACTTCGATTGGTTCTACAATGCTCGGCATGCTTGATGCGCTTGGTCGCCGGGGACCGGATTCAGCCGGTATTGCGGTGTTTAGCCCTCAAAATGGCAACCGGATTCGTTTGCGTGTGAAGCTGGGCGATGCGGACGCACCTTCGGAACGTACAGATGCCGTCAAGACACAGGTTGGTACAGTGGCGACTATAGAAGATGCCACGGTCACAGGGGCCTACCTCCGCCTGGAAGTCAGCTATGACGGTAATCCAGAGGCGTTACAACATGCGATAGAAGGCGTACATTCAGAAATCGAAGTGGTCAGCATGGGACGTTCTCTGGAGATTGTCAAGCAGGTTGGCTCACCCGCGAACCTGGACACCACATATGGCCTGAAAGATTTTATCGGTACCCACGCCATCGGACATACCAGGCTATCGACCGAAAGTCGGGTAGACCTGAGCCATTCTCAACCTTTCTGGGCCCATGGGTAAAAATTCTATGATGATGCTGGCTAAAAATTCTAATCCATGAGCCACATTACTTTGCGATTGAAATTTAGCGCTCAAAATATCTAGAATCTCCCTCGTCTTTTCGTGTTCGTGGTTCCAGATTCGCCTCGCCTTAACGAGCGTCTGTGCGGCGAGGGTTGACTTAATCATACGGTGAAAGTTGTCCCTCTCCATCTCCCACGGGATCATACCGGGACCGGCGTGGCTTTTGATGGCCTCGCGGAGCTCAATAGCTGTGCCGACGTGGGGCACACGGCCTCTTCCCG
>CAJXCW010000325.1 GCA_913051705.1 uncultured bacterium | reverse complement strand
AGATATAATAAATTCAAATTCTGATGGATTAATTAATAGACCTTTAATAAATTTTAAAAAAAATTATTTCTTTCAAAAAAACTCAAATTCAGTAAGTCTCACAACGCCTGTATTCAAAAATTTTAGAGATGATAAAAAAGTAAATTTAAATGATGTTGGAATAAATCAGATTACTAGAGTTATTGAAATTCCTGATGAAATAACTAATAGTATAATTAAGCCTCAATCAGAACTTATTTCTCGGTCTTTTTGACTTTGAATGCCATTACGCCATTTATCCTCAGGGCACGTTTTATAGGAAACACCTTGACTCTCTAAGAGGGAAACGGAATCGCGTCCTTTCATCAGTCCTTTACTTGAATGAAGGCTGGGAAAGCGCCGATGGTGGGGAGCTGCAGATTTTCGATCAATCCGGCGCATGTGTCCGAGGGACAGTTTTACCTACCTTGGGCCTGATGGTCCTGTTCCTGAGTGAGACAGTTCCACACCGAGTCTTACCAACCCATCAGCCGCGCTACAGCATTTCCGGCTGGTTCCATCTAAGAGGCTCGACCCCATGTTTCACGTAGGTATCGATGTCGGCGGGACGTTCACTGATTTTGCTGTAGTGCAAGACGACGCCTCTCCGGCATACTTTAAGACAGCTTCTACGCCGCTTGACCCGTCAGAGGCCGTGGTTCAAGGCCTTCAGGATATAAGCGAGGCGTATGGATGCTCACTCGAGGATCTCTTGTCTTGTACCTCTCTGCTGATCCATGGAACGACCGTGGCGACCAACACGCTGCTGGAACGCAAGGGCGCCACAGTCGGGTTGATCACTACCGAGGGCTTTCGGGATCTGCTTGAATTGCGCGAGGGCCTTAAGGAAGATCGTTATAATTTACGTATGACCCCCGTAGAACCGCTGGCGCCGCGGTATTTACGTCATACCCTCTCAGAACGCATTCGGTCGGACGGAACGGTTGAGACCCCCCTTGACATGGTCTCTCTCGATCCCATACTGGATGCGTTTGAAAAAGAACACGTCGAAGCCATCGCGGTCTGTCTGCTTTTTTCTTATGTGAACCCCGAACATGAGCAGGCCGTTGCATCCCGCTTACGGCAACGTTTCCCCGATACGTTTGTTTCTCTCTCCCATCAGGTTATCCCTCAGATAAAGGAATATGACCGGCTCAGTACCACGGCGGTGAACGCGTACATCGGGCCCGTATACGCCCGGTATCTGCGCCATATGAAAGATCAGATTGAGGCCGCAGGTCTGAAGAACGATATCCTGACCATGACTTCCAACGGGGGGGTGACCCCATTGGATACCGCTGCGCAACAGGCCGTGCAGGCGATTCTATCCGGCCCGGCCGGCGGTATCAGCGGAGCGGCGGCCTATGGCAAACGGATGGGCGAGGTAAATTTGATTGGATTCGATATGGGCGGAACCAGTACCGATATTTCGCTTATCGAAGACGGAGACCCACATATTACCGGTGAACATTACGAAGCGGGATGGAAAATATCCGTCCCCATGATCGATATACAAACCCTCGGCGCCGGTGGCGGCAGTATCGCCCGGGTGGATGACGGTGGCGCGTTGCATGTAGGACCTCAAAGCGCCGGTGCTGTCCCCGGTCCAGCCTGTTATGGACGGGGAGGGAAGCTACCGACGGTCACGGATGCGGATGTCGTGCTGGGGTATCTCGATCCCGATAATTTCTTAGGTGGCCGTTCTGTCCTTTATCCGGATCTGGCCGAACAGTCTATTCAGGATCATGTGGCTGAGCCTCTATCTTTATCTTCCGTCGAAGCCGCCTCGGGGATCATTCATGTGGTGACCACCGCGATGGCTGAAGGGATCCGTTTGCTTGCGGTACGCCGAGGCGTTGATCCGAGGAATTTCGCTATTCTGGCCTTCGGCGGCGCCTCCGGACTGCATATCGGTCGGGTCGCCCGGCATCTGGGTATTTCTAAAGTTTTTCTGCCGGCAGCCGCACCCGTTCTGTCGGCCTACGGCATGTTGACTACGGATCTGAGATATGATTATGCACAGTCGTTTACCGCAAGTCTGGCCACCATGGATGTAGATCATATACGAAACCTGACATCTAATCTGACCAGAGAAGGCCTCAACAAACTCAGGAATCAGGGGTTGGCCGAAAGCGATATTTCAATACAACTTGCAGCTGATATGAGGTATCTGGATCAGATTTATGAAGTCACCGTCCCGATTCCGGATCTGACTCAGGCCGATGCGGTGATTATCAGCCAATGGGCGTCTAACTTTCATCAGCGGTATGAAGCGCTTTATTCATACCATCAGCTTGATCAGGAGATCAGGCTGGTCACCCTACGCGTGACGGTTTCAGGTAAACTGCCGGCGATACACATTCCTCGGAGTTCATTATCTGGAGACGCCGGCCAGGCTGTAAAAGGCGAACGTCGCATGTATACGGAAACCTGGTGTACTGCAAAGGTGTATGATGCCGCCCGGATCGGTCCCGGGATATCCATCGACGGTCCGGCAATCATTGAATCTGATTTTACGACGATACTGGTTGAGGAGGGGAACCGGATCGAAGGGGACCCCTATGGGGGTATGATTCTACATATCGCCGGTAATGATCGACGAAATACGGATACCAGGACCGATCCCATTACCCGTTCCGTGGTTGAGCACCGGTTGGAATCCATCGCCCTGGAGATGGCAGAAGTAATGATTCGCACCTCCATGTCGCAGATCCTGAACTCCAGTCGGGATTTTTCTACCGCGATTCTAGATGCCGGGACGCAACTGGTGGCGCAGGGTGAAGGCATTCCGGTTCATATCAGTGCCCTGCCGCCGGCGGCTGAAGCCGTTATATCCTATTTTGCCGAGGAGATCAAAGAGGGGGACCTCTTCCTGATCAACGACCCCTATTTCGGCGGGAGCCATCTGCCCGATATCACAGCCATCTACCCGATATTCTACGAGGGCGTGTTACGATTCTTCGCCGTCAATCGGGCCCATCACAGCGACATAGGCGGTGGGACACATGGCGGGTATAATCCGTCGGCCAGCGAAATATACCAGGAAGGCCTCCGTATCCCGCCGATCAAACTCTACGATCAGGGCCGTCCGCGTGAAGATCTGATGCAGATGCTGGCCGCCAACGTACGCCACCCCGAGAATTTTCTGGGGGATCTTCATGCGCAGATCGGATCGGTACAGATTGCTGCACGCCGCCTTCAATCCTTATTAAACGACTATGGCGCAGCAGGATTGATGGCCTGCGTTGATGCCATACTTGAGGGCACTGAACGGCGTATACGGCAACTCATCAGCGGCTGGCCTGACGGAGAATATATCGGTGAAACGTTTATCGATGATGACGGTTTTGATGCCGAAATGATTCCTATACGGGCGAAAGTCACCATCCGTGGTGACACCATGGCTATCGACCTGAGTGAGTCGAGTCCTCAGGTTACCGGATTTATCAACAGCGCCTATGCCAATACGAGATCACTGGCACATGTGGCCATTATGTATATGGCGCCTTCCGATATCCCTAAGAACGAAGGATCGATGCGTCCCATATCCGTCATCGCACCGAAAGGACTCATCGTCAATCCGCATCCTCCGGCGCCCGTGTGCATGAGCACCAACCACTGCGGTGAGGAGATTGTAGAAGCTATCTTCAAAGCGCTCGCACCCGTTGTCCCTGAGGCCGTCAATGCCGGTTTTTCGCGGCGCCTGCGCTTTGCCATCACCGGTCGACATCCTGGAACCGGCCGACGGTTCATCTGGCATTTTTTCTTCGGACGCGGTGGTGGCGGCGCCTCCAAAGGTCATGACGGCTGGTCCTGTGTCGGGGAGGTAAACGTGGCCGGAGCGATTCGCAGCCCGAGCGTAGAAATCACCGAAGAGCGGTTTCCGTTCAAGATCGTCCGTAATGATCTGCGCCCCGGCTCCGGTGGCGATGGCGCCTGGCGCGGCGGTCTGGGCGCTATATTCGAAATGGTCTACGAAGGCGACGAACCCGCAAAGCTCAATATGGCCGGTGATGGCATTATAAACGCGCCCTTCGGCCTGTTCGGCGGAGAACCCGGATTACCGCATACTTACAAAGTAATCTCCAACGGCAGGGAGCGGATATTAAAATCAAAAGAAACAGAGGTTCCTATTTTACCGGGTGACCGTGTTGTAGCGCTATCGGCCGGCGGTGGCGGGTATGGGGCGGTGGAGGATAGGTCGGTGGTTATGCGGGATTGGGATGTGAGGAATGGGTATGTGGTGGGTGGTGGGCGGTAGGCAGTAAGCAGTAGGCAGTAGGCAGAAGGTAGGATATCGGTGCTTCGGCGCCGGGTAAGAGGAAGGCAAATAATGAAAGGATATGAAGATTTGAAAGTGTATCAGATGGCGTATCGGCGTGCCATGGACATATTTCGTACTTCGAAAACATTTCCTGTGGAAGAGAGATATTCTCTTACGGATCAGATACGCAGATCATCCAGAAGTGTTGCTGCTAATATTGCTGAAGAATTTCGTAAACGTCAGTATCCTAAATCGTTCCTCAATAAACTTGCTGATGCAGATGCAGAAGCCACAGAGACATCTGTTTTGGTTGAACTTCGCCCTGGATTGTAGATATATATCAAATGAACAGTATCAAAAACTAATAGGTGGCTATCAGCAGGTAGGAAAAATGCTGGGCAGTATCACATCCAATCCCGAAAAGTTTATCAAACGATAACCCTGCTTTCTGCTTTCTGCCTACTTTAACCAGGTTCATACATGAATTTTCCCGAACTCACTGAAACCGAACGCCTAGAACACCTATCCCCACCATCGGGCAAAGTGCGCATGGTGCTCGATACCGATACTTATAACGAGGTGGACGATCAATTTGCCGTCGCACACGCCTTGTTATCACCCGACCAGATGACTGTA